>NZ_JBSWWF010000056.1:0-207 GCF_056159945.1 Alteromonas sp. ABH2_165 | reverse complement strand
GTGAGAGAAGTCTTGATTGCCACTTACTACGGTATATCCACTTTTTTCCAATTTGATTCTTAGGTTAGTTAACGTTGCTTCGCTAACTCCATCTGAGTGGAGGTGAATAGTTGGTTTGGCGACTGATGTGCACCCAGCTAACACAATAACAATAAATGACAGTAGTACCGTTTTCATCCCTGACACCTAACACCCAAATAAGGGGCA
>NZ_JBSWWF010000055.1:0-214 GCF_056159945.1 Alteromonas sp. ABH2_165 | reverse complement strand
TTTTCTCTTCATCAACTCAAAGGAGAAAGGTCTAATATTTGGTCGATATCTGTTAATGGCAATTGGAGAGTAACTTTCGAGTTCACGGATGGTAATGCTTACATCTTAAATTACGAGGATTATCACTAATGAATATGCATAACCCACCACATCCAGGCGAATTTATTGAGTCCATTTATATGGAGCCACACGGCATAAGTTGCAGGACTCTTGC
>NZ_JBSWWF010000054.1:0-228 GCF_056159945.1 Alteromonas sp. ABH2_165 | reverse complement strand
TTGTTAGCCGCCAACCTGTGTGATGTGTAATAACTCACCTGACGGGCCCCACAAATAAAAAACCTTACCCCATGATTCTTGGGATATTGAAGTGATTTTCTGCTTAAGTCTAGATTCAGAGCATACCCGAAAAGCTTCATTGATGTCAGATACACAAATTTGAAGCATAAAGTTGCTGGCTAGCGATTCATCGTAAAAGCGCTGAAGAAAGAAAAGGCAGTCACCGTT
>NZ_JBSWWF010000053.1:0-233 GCF_056159945.1 Alteromonas sp. ABH2_165 | reverse complement strand
TGGGTGTTAGCTGCCTAGCTTAAACATCGTATCAACAGTCATTTATAAGGAAATGATATGACTACAAAAAATATCAATGGTGTTATTTCTGTTATTCCAGTTAAAGAGTTCGATAAAGCTCTCGACTTTTATACCCTCTTGCTCGATAGGGAGCCTGACATGGTACCAATGGATGGCATTGCGGAATGGCAATTATTGCAAGGTGCATGGATTCAATTGTCGGTTGACCCTGA
>NZ_JBSWWF010000052.1:0-237 GCF_056159945.1 Alteromonas sp. ABH2_165 | reverse complement strand
CATGACTTTTTAAACGGAAATGATAAACAAAGAATCTGTTTATTAGTCGAGAACATAATAACTGCTATAGATATCCTCAGCACAAGAGCAAAAAAGGACTTTGATCATGCAAATCTTAAAAAAGACATTCTCAGTAGGTTTGACATGTGCTAATGATACTTGCAGTTTTGTCAGCGAGTCACCTAACAATCACATTAAGTCGGTCGCAAGCTCCCTGGGACAGTAACACGTGGGCTC
>NZ_JBSWWF010000051.1:0-237 GCF_056159945.1 Alteromonas sp. ABH2_165 | reverse complement strand
CTGACAATGCCGGCAAAGTTACAGTTAGACTGAACGGAAATGACATTCCACCCTTCACCTTCAATTTCTGCGATTTGTTGATTCAATAAATCTAAATCTGGCGTCGAAATAAACCAATTTTTCTTTTGAGAGAAATGCACTATTTTTCGCATTCAACTTTCCTTGTTTACCCTTTAATACATCATTGTTTATCGGGCTGTCCTTGTGACATATAACACCCACATAAGGGGCAGTAAC
>NZ_JBSWWF010000050.1:0-250 GCF_056159945.1 Alteromonas sp. ABH2_165 | reverse complement strand
ACCCATCTTGGTGTTGCCGCTTCAACACTAAATCGTGTAGTGAAGGGCAAAAGTGCAGTAACGCCAGAAATGGCGTTAAGGCTATCAAAAGTATTGGGGCGCAGCCCTGAAAGTTGGCTTAGCATGCAAGACAATTACGAGCTTTGGCAGGCCAAACAGAACATCAACTTGGATGACGTGCAGCCAATAGATCTGCATGCCGCCTAACAATCTGCTGTAGCCGCTCGCGGGCTCGCTGGGACACAAACAC
>NZ_JBSWWF010000049.1:0-250 GCF_056159945.1 Alteromonas sp. ABH2_165 | reverse complement strand
AAAAAGCTTTCGCTCTTTGTACCAACCTTGTTCGTCCATTTCTTCTGGTAGGTCGACAATGATTGGAATGATGTTTAATTCGTTTACCTCATTTCCGTAACTTCTGTCTCTAAGGAATTCTTCAAGCTTAACTTGGACTACCGACGAAGCTTCTTGAAATTGCTTGCTAACTGACTCATCAATTTCCCCACTTAAGAAAAACCTCATCAAAACTCCCTTTGTCACCTAACACCCACATAAGGGGCAGTAA
>NZ_JBSWWF010000048.1:0-265 GCF_056159945.1 Alteromonas sp. ABH2_165 | reverse complement strand
GTATTGCTACTCGATTATTTATCGTTTCTATAGCTATTTGTGCAGGCTTTTGGGCATACATGGCGTTCTTGTATGAAGGGGACGCAGAGTCAAATATGTGGGCTCCAGTTGCCGGGCTCTTTGAGGGCTTTGTTTATGGCGGTGTTTTCGCAATCTTGCCAGCAATTTATTCTTTCTTCGCATTGAAGGGCGATAATAAAAGGTCTCTAAGACTTGCCGTTATATTTAATCTTTCAGCGCTGTGGATAATTTGCGTATGCTTGTT
>NZ_JBSWWF010000047.1:0-267 GCF_056159945.1 Alteromonas sp. ABH2_165 | reverse complement strand
AAGCCCGCTCATTTGAGCGGGCTTTTTGCGTTTATAAGTGAAAGCCCTGCTTTTTTGAACTGAGTGCGCAACAGCTGCACCCTGACAACAAGCAAGGTGACCTGGAACACTTCGGTCAACCAGGGTTTCAGAGCACGGTCTTGTTATGAAAAATGAATGAGACAACGATTTGAAAATTAATTCAAAAAACGTGTTGACTCTGAGATTAATAAGCGTAATATACGCATCCCGCTTCAGGGGAAACCACTGAAGCCGCTAAGAAAAACT
>NZ_JBSWWF010000046.1:0-271 GCF_056159945.1 Alteromonas sp. ABH2_165 | reverse complement strand
TATCAGGCACCACCGATTTACCTGCCGGTGAAACCGTGTCGATCACAGTGACCGATGCTAACGGTGATGCCCAAACCTTCACGGCAACGGTACAGCCTGATGGCTCGTTCAGCGCAGACGTACCTGCGGACATGGCCGATGGTGCTTATACTGTTGAAGCCACCGCTACCGATGATGCGGGTAATGCCACTACGGCTACCGACAATAACGGCGAAATCGACACCGCTGCACCAACCATTACATTGGATGCGCAGACGACAGGTAACGACGC
>NZ_JBSWWF010000045.1:0-284 GCF_056159945.1 Alteromonas sp. ABH2_165 | reverse complement strand
CAGGCTTGTAGCTCAGCTGGTTAGAGCGCACCCCTGATAAGGGTGAGGTCGGCAGTTCAAGTCTGCCCAAGCCTACCAATTCTTTCTCATGCCGCGTCAGATAAAACCTCATGTGCTGGAGCACACTACGGTTTCATCTTCCTTGCCTGAAAAAGAATGTAAATAGACACGAAGTTGGTCGAAAAAAAGAATGATAAATCCTAATGAATTTTTACTCTTTGAGTAAGTATTGATTAGGGTTTTTTACTCTAAACCTGTTCTTTAACAATTTGGAAAGCTGATAT
>NZ_JBSWWF010000044.1:0-345 GCF_056159945.1 Alteromonas sp. ABH2_165 | reverse complement strand
AACCTCTGGATATTCGATTACGTCGCCGATGGGTAAACCGTTTGATTTGCAAAAATGATGCTGCTCGTTAATATCGGTTACTGTTACAACAACGGTTGTGGAGCCTGCTTTTTCAGGGTCAACCGACAATTGAATCCATGCACCTTGCAATAATTGCCATTCCGCAATCCCATCCATTGGTACCATGTCAGGCTCCCTATCGAGCAAGAGAGTATAAAAGTCGAGAGCTTTATCGAACTCTTTAACTGGAATAACAGAAATAACACCATTGATATTTTTTGTAGTCATATCATTTCCTTATAAATGACTGTTGATACGATGTTTAATCTAGGCAGCTAACACCCA
>NZ_JBSWWF010000043.1:0-461 GCF_056159945.1 Alteromonas sp. ABH2_165 | reverse complement strand
GATGACCTGTGGCTGGGGGTGAAAGGCCAATCAAACCGGGAGATAGCTGGTTCTCCCCGAAATCTATTTAGGTAGAGCCTCGGACGAATTCCTTTGGGGGTAGAGCACTGTTAAGGCTAGGGGGTCATCCCGACTTACCAACCCTTTGCAAACTCCGAATACCAAAGAGAACTATCCGGGAGACACACGGCGGGTGCTAACGTCCGTCGTGAAGAGGGAAACAACCCAGACCGCCAGCTAAGGTCCCAAAATATTGCTAAGTGGGAAACGATGTGGGAAGGCTAAGACAGCTAGGAGGTTGGCTTAGAAGCAGCCATCCTTTAAAGAAAGCGTAATAGCTCACTAGTCGAGTCGGCCTGCGCGGAAGATGTAACGGGGCTAAGCAATATACCGAAGCTGCGGCAAAGTACTTGTACTTTGGGTAGGGGAGCGTTCTGTAAGCCGCTGAAGGTGAACTGTGA
>NZ_JBSWWF010000042.1:0-466 GCF_056159945.1 Alteromonas sp. ABH2_165 | reverse complement strand
TGCTTAGGGGCACAAATACGGCGGCTATAATCGGAACGAAGTGACACAGCCGCCGTGTTTGTGTCCCAGCGAGCCTGCGAGCGGCTACAGCAGATTGTTAGCCGCCAACCTGAGTGATGTGTAGTAACTCACCCGATGGGCCCCACAAATAAAAAACTTTACCCCATGATTCTTGGGATATTGAAGTGATTTTTTGTTTAAGTGTGGATTCATAGCATAACCGAAAAGCTTCATCGATGTCAGATACGCAAATTTGAAGCATAAAGTTGCTTGCTAGCGCTTCATCGTAAAAGCGTTGCAGGAAGAAAAGGCAGTCACCGTTTTGAAATAAGGTGAGGTCGTCAGATACAAACTCAGAATTAAAACCAATTTCTGAATAAAATGACTTGGATAATTCGTAATCTTTGCTTGGAATAAAAGCCTTTATATCTGTTACGTCCATTGTATCTTCCATTTGGCTGCTAAC
>NZ_JBSWWF010000041.1:0-483 GCF_056159945.1 Alteromonas sp. ABH2_165 | reverse complement strand
AATAAGGGGCGGAAACACGTGGGCTAAAATCCCGAGCGAAGCGAGTCAGCCCACGTGTTTGCGTCCCAACGAGCGGAGCGAGTGACTTAATTTGTTTGTTATACATAAAATATTGAAAAGAGAATAGTGGCACCGTAAGAAAACATGGCAGTAATAACTAAAACAATAAAAGCTTTGAGTAGAAGAACTGTTCCACCCTTAAAGCCATAAAACCTGTATGCATAAACGGGGATACCGATGAAGCCAATCAAAGCGCAGAGTATAGGGTACATTTTAAGCTCTGTATGCCCGTTTTCTCTTCCATGCTGTTTGCACCATATGAACAGACAAATAGCTATAAATATTGAGTGGGCAGCGAACGTGAGCTCTTCAGCGCCTCGTGTAATGAGAAAGTATTCGTCTGCTATCGCAGATATGATAAATGAAACAAAGATTGCGAAAATTGTTTTATAGGATGATTTCATGGTTTATGTATAACACCCA
>NZ_JBSWWF010000040.1:0-504 GCF_056159945.1 Alteromonas sp. ABH2_165 | reverse complement strand
TACTAGCTAAAGGGCAAAAACATGGGGCTATAATCGCGAAGCGGCCCCGTGTTTTTGTCCCATTTAAGCGCATTGTTAGGTATGTGCCGGTTCAATACTTTTTTTTGTTTTTTCATATATTATAAATCCGAGAATAGTACCCAATGGAAAAAATGGCATAAAGCAAAAGCCACAAACACGAGAAGCAATCCTACCCTTATTTGATTTAATATAGCAGCCGTAAGCGATCGCAAAGTGTATTGATGGAAATACCAACGAAACAATAGGCAGGTAAAACTTTCCGCTCTCAGTCGTATTTGGGGTGAGAGATAGTAGCCCAAATAAAGCGAAGCAAATAATGCCTAACCATATATGTAACTTCGTTAAAAAAGAAAAATTCGTTGCCATACCTTTGGAATACCTAACGCCCCGCTTAGGGGCAATAACACGTGGGCTAAAATTTGGAGCGAAGCGACTGAGCTCACGTGTTATTGTCCCAGGGAGCTTGCGACCGACTACAGCGGT
>NZ_JBSWWF010000039.1:0-550 GCF_056159945.1 Alteromonas sp. ABH2_165 | reverse complement strand
GTAACACATGGGCTAGAATCCGAGCGAAGCGACAGAGCCCATGTGTTACTGTCCCAGCGAGCCTGCGAGCGGCTTAATTTGATTGTTAGCTGCCACCTACTAGTAATGGTAACGACACGAGATAACCGTAATTGCGGTATCGTCCACGGCATATACCAAACGGTTTGTGTCATCTATTCTGCGAGACCAGAAACCTGAAAGATTTTCTTTAAGAGGTTCTGGCTTTCCAATTCCATCAAATGGAGAACGCTTAACATCCGAAATTAACTTATTGATACGTTTCAAGGTTTTCTTGTCTTGAGTCTGCCAATAAACGTAACTATTCCAAGCTTCATCAGTCCATGATAACAACCTGTTACTCATCAATAAGTTCTCGCTGGGTCGTTTTTGCCGCTTTAAACTGTGCTATTGAACGATTTAAGTGTTCAGCGTTCGCTGGAGAACGAAGTAGATGAACGGTTTCCATAAGGCTGTTGTAGTAATCTAATGACATTACAACAGCATCTTCAGAGTCACGACGAGTGATTACTGTTGTATCTGCATCGTTGAT
>NZ_JBSWWF010000038.1:0-569 GCF_056159945.1 Alteromonas sp. ABH2_165 | reverse complement strand
TCCCTAATCGGGATTGCGGACAGTGTCTGGTGGGTAGTTTGACTGGGGCGGTCTCCTCCCAAATAGTAACGGAGGAGCACGAAGGTTAGCTAATCACGGTCGGACATCGTGAGGTTAGTGCAATGGCATAAGCTAGCTTAACTGCGAGACAGACACGTCGAGCAGGTACGAAAGTAGGTCATAGTGATCCGGTGGTTCTGTATGGAAGGGCCATCGCTCAACGGATAAAAGGTACTCCGGGGATAACAGGCTGATACCGCCCAAGAGTTCATATCGACGGCGGTGTTTGGCACCTCGATGTCGGCTCATCACATCCTGGGGCTGAAGTCGGTCCCAAGGGTATGGCTGTTCGCCATTTAAAGTGGTACGCGAGCTGGGTTTAGAACGTCGTGAGACAGTTCGGTCCCTATCTGGTGTGGGCGTTGGATGATTGAGGGGAGCTGCTCCTAGTACGAGAGGACCGGAGTGGACGAACCGCTGGTGTTCGGGTTGTTTTGCCAAAGGCATTGCCCGGTAGCTACGTTCGGAATCGATAACCGCTGAAAGCATCTAAGCGGGAAGCGAGCCCC
>NZ_JBSWWF010000036.1:0-573 GCF_056159945.1 Alteromonas sp. ABH2_165 | reverse complement strand
GGGTGTTAGAATTCAGGATAAACATGCAAATTTCATTGGAAGAAATAAACAAGAAAAACTATGAGTCGGTCTGTGACCTTGATGTCACTGAAGCTCAGGAAGATTATGTAGCGTGCAACATGTGGTCACTAGTTGAGTCATTTTATAACGAAGGTCACACATGTAAGGCCATTTACTTCAACGACGAACCCGTTGGTTTCTTCATGTGGGTCAAAGAATCAGTTTCAAAAGTATCAATTTGGCGATTTATGGTTGATAAGAAACATCAGAACCAAGGAATAGGACGGAAAGCTTTAACGCTGGCAATAGAGGCTATAAAGCAAACTCCCGGCATCAAAGAAATCGAAATATGCTATAACCCTAATAACCCAGTCGCTAAAGATTTCTATTCCAGCTTTGGGTTTCAAGAAGTCGGCTTGGATGAAGATGGTGACGATATGCTAGCTCTTATCCAGCTATGAATTCTAACAATCTGCTGTAGCCGCTCGCGGGCTCGCTGGGACACAAACACGGCGGCTGTGTCACTTCGTTCCGATTATAGCCGCCGTATTTGCGCCCCTAAGCAGGGTGTTA
>NZ_JBSWWF010000035.1:0-589 GCF_056159945.1 Alteromonas sp. ABH2_165 | reverse complement strand
GGGTGTTATGCATCAAGGAAAGATAAGTGGAAGTTTCATTTTTAGCAGAGCAAAGCCATCATTCTAAGACCATTGCACAGTGGTATTACGATGAATGGGCTAAGAATTACAACGTCCCGTTCAACGCAGTTTTTGAAGACGTGAAAAGTAAATCAAAATCAAAAAATGATGTTCCTCTCTGTTTTGTGGCAACAGAAAATAACGAAGCCGTTGGCGCTGTTGAACTGAAACTCTATGAGAATAAGCAATACGACTATAAACATTGGTTAGGTGGTTTATTTGTTATTCCAGGTTATCGACGCTTAGGTATCGGGAAAAAGTTAATTCAGCTTGCATTAGATCATTCTCAAAAATTGGGTATAGAAGACCTTTACTTACAATGTAAGAACGAGCATTCATATCTATATAGCTCATTCGGATTTACCGGCATCCACTTGCTATCAGACAGCACTTGCGTCATGGTTAGAGCGGTGTAAATGCATAACAAACCACTGTAGCCGCTCGCAGGCTCGCTGGGACACAAACACGGTGGCTGTGTCACTTCGTTCCGATTATAGCCACCGTGTTTGTGCCCCTAAGTGGGGTGTTA
>NZ_JBSWWF010000034.1:0-613 GCF_056159945.1 Alteromonas sp. ABH2_165 | reverse complement strand
GTTACTGCCCCTTATGTGGGTGTTATGCTTCAAGGAGAAGTTTTTGGCTGAATATAACCTAGATTTTGCTGAGCGCATGCTAGAGTCGAGCGAATACCTGTTGTCGTCAGCGAAACCAGCATCTGAAAAAGCTGCAATTTACAATTCGCTGGTTGCGTGTGAAATAGCACTAAAATCTGCTTTAGAATCGGCTGGTAAACCTCTCAGAGACATACCTTGGAGTCATAATCTTTCAGAACTACTCGGCCTTGTAACTGGATGCACGGTAGAGGTTCGGGTAGGTGATACTTTTCGTCGGTTGCCTGCTACGAGGCTTCGAGCAAAAAACGTAGATCCTCAATACGCAAATGCTACTGTTGGTCACCTTTTGCAAGCAGATTCACTTGGTGCTTCAAAGTATCCTAATCAAATTAGATATGGCGAAACGTTAAAACACTTTCCTGCTTCCGTTGTGGCAAATCTGGCTAGAGTGCTCATTAATTGGGTTAGGCAAAATGCTCAAACAATTGAAGCATAACAAACCACTCAAGTCGCTCGCAGGCTCGCTGGGACAGTAACATATGGGCTCTGTCGCTTCGCTCGGATTTTAGCCCATATGTTACTGCCCCTTAGT
>NZ_JBSWWF010000033.1:0-727 GCF_056159945.1 Alteromonas sp. ABH2_165 | reverse complement strand
GGAAACACGTGGGCTAAAATCCCGAGCGAAGCGACAGAGCCCACGTGTTTGCGTCCCAGCGAGCGGAGCGAGTGCCTTAATTAGTTTGTTATCTTCTACTTCGATTGCCGACAAGTAGACCTGCTACACTCAGATCTTCATCCAGTTGCGGCCAGTGAATGCCTTCACCATCACCCAATAGCTCCCAATCCTGTAATTGTGATGTGCTTGCTTGAGAAAGGTTAGGAAACCATGATAAAGGTACAGAGATTGTTCTGCCGTCGATTAATTCGACGATTAAAGAACTTTCGTCGAAAGATACCGACAGAGCTTGTGGGTGATGTTCAATTGCTAAAGTAGCCATTCCAAGCCTCCAAAAAAGCATCTCTATTTTCGACAACCAGCTTTTCCAAAGTTCTGAGTTCTTTTGGAGTAAAGCGAGTTGAACTTGCTAACGCGACCGGACGAAGCCAGAACTTAGCTAGCGTTCTGTCGCGTTGAATATGAATGTGGGCAGGTTCACCGGTTTCATTGCTGTAGAAGAAAAAGCGATATGGCCCAATTTTTAATACTGTTGGCATGTAGAAAGGTTATATGAAAAGTGCAGGAATTCCAACGAGAAGATAACACCCAAATAAGGGGCGCAAACATGGCGGCTACAATCGGAGCGAAGCGACACAGCCGCCATGTTTGTGTCCCAGCGAGCTTGCGAGTGACTTAATTTGATTGTTATGTGCCCGCAACAAAT
>NZ_JBSWWF010000032.1:0-734 GCF_056159945.1 Alteromonas sp. ABH2_165 | reverse complement strand
GAAGCTATTTAGGGTTGTATGGTTAAGTGACTAAGCGTATACGGTGGATGCCTTGGCAGTAAGAGGCGATGAAGGACGTGTAAGTCTGCGAAAAGCGGTGGCGAGCTGACAAAACGCATTTGAGCCATCGATGTCCGAATGGGGAAACCCACCCGCTTGCGGGTATCGTTAACTGAATACATAGGTTAACGAGGCAAACCCGGGGAACTGAAACATCTAAGTACCCGGAGGAAAAGAAATCAACCGAGATTCCCTGAGTAGCGGCGAGCGAAAGGGGACTAGCCGATATCTGTTGTGATAGTGGAATATTCTGGAAAGTTTAACGGTACAGGGTGATAGTCCCGTACACGAAGTGACAACAGGTACATATTAAGTAGGTCGGGACACGTGTTATCTTGACTGAAGATGGGGGGACCATCCTCCAAGGCTAAATACTCCTTACTGACCGATAGTGAACCAGTACCGTGAGGGAAAGGCGAAAAGAACCCCTGTGAGGGGAGTGAAATAGAACCTGAAACCGTATACGTACAAGCAGTGGGAGCCCTTCGGGGTGACTGCGTACCTTTTGTATAATGGGTCAGCGACTTATATTTAGTAGCAAGGTTAAGCGAATAGTGGAGCCGTAGCGAAAGCGAGTGTTAACTGCGCGTTGAGTTGCTAGGTATAGACCCGAAACCCGGTGATCTAGCCATGGGCAGGTTGAAGGTTGAGTAACATCAACTGGAGGACCGAAC
>NZ_JBSWWF010000031.1:0-741 GCF_056159945.1 Alteromonas sp. ABH2_165 | reverse complement strand
TGTCGCTTCGCTCGGATTTTAGCCCACGCGTTACTGCCCCTTATGTGGGTGTTAGCTGCCAATCAGCGAAAGGGATTTCATGACAAAATTTGAAATAGCAATTTCTACTCTCTTAATAGGGTTTATACTTGGTCAAGCTACGGATATTTCTAAATATTATCTTGTAATAGTTAGAAAAAAACGAGCATTGCGTCAAGAAGTCCAAGATCATCAAGACCGAATGAATTATTTAAAAAGCAGATTATGTTCTATCGCAGAAATGTACGTTGAAGGTCAAGTTAGGGGACTTCCTTCCCCTGGCGCTATCGAAATTTTAATTTTCAATAAAGATTTTGCAGACATATTGCCCCATTTGAATAAAGTAGAACGGAAGCAATATAGTGATCATTATGGAACTATTTCTTCTTTCAACAAATGCGCAGCAGAACTTTCTGAGGTAACTCATAAAAGTAATCACATTGTTTATCTTTATCAATTAACCTGTATGTTGGTAGAAACATCAAGATTTATCATTGAAAAACGTGAGTCAGTTTTAGTTGATGAAGAAGAAATCCTTACAGACTGCAGAGATATGGCAACTAAATTTGCTAACCAATATGGCTTAGATCCTGATGAAGGCGAGGCAGCTAACAAACCACTGTAGCCGCTCGCAGGCTCGCTGGGACACAAACACGGTGGCTGTGTCACTTCGTTCCGATTCTAGCCACCGTGTTTGTGCCCCTAAGTGGGGTGTTAGTTTCC
>NZ_JBSWWF010000030.1:0-757 GCF_056159945.1 Alteromonas sp. ABH2_165 | reverse complement strand
GTTTGTTGCGGGCACATAACAATCAAATTAAGGCGCTCGCAGGCTCGCTGGGACACAAACATGGCGGCTGTGTCACTTCGTTCCGAATATAGCCGCCATGTTTGCGCCCCTTATTTGGGTGTTATGTGCCAAAAGGAATTTGCATGCACAAGAATAATCAACTAATAATCGCTGGCAGTTTAAGTATCCTGGCTGCATTACTTCATATTGGTTGTATTTTCGGCGGTCCTGATTGGTATCTCTTTTTTGGTGCGGGTCAACGCATGGCTCAACTCGCAGCTCAGGGCGACCCGTACCCAACAATTGTAACTTTAGCAATTGCTTCAATTCTTACTGGCTGGGGCTTATATGCATTTTCTGGTGCAGGTATCATCATCAAGTTACCACTACTAAAAACCTGTTTAGCTTTAATTACTGCCATCTATTTGTTGCGTGGTATCGCAGGGTTAGTTGGTCCCTTTCTAACTTCAGAACCTGTGGTACACCAAAATTCAATAACCTTTTGGTTAGTAAGCTCAATTATTTGCTGTATTTATGGTACGTTTTATTTATTGGGCACAGTAAAGGCATGGCGGCAGTAGAGAGTGTGCTGGCACATAACAAACAAATTAAGTCACTCGCTCCGCTCACTGGGACGCAAACACGTGGGCTGACTCGCTTCGCTCGGGATTTTAGCCCACGTGTTTCCGCCCCTTATTTGGGTGTTAGGCGTTAAGTTGAACCGCGTTGCGCAATGCGCTACAATCTTTCCGTGATC
>NZ_JBSWWF010000029.1:0-776 GCF_056159945.1 Alteromonas sp. ABH2_165 | reverse complement strand
CCGACAACAACGGTGAAATCGACACCGCAGCGCCAACCATTACGTTGGACGCGCAGACAACAGGTAACGACGCGACGCCAACGGTATCAGGCACCACCGATTTACCTGCTGGTGAAACTGTGTCGATCACGGTGACCGACGCTAACGGCGATGCCCAAACCTTTACCGCAACCGTACAACCTGACGGTTCATTCAGCGCAGACGTACCAGCGGACATGGCCGACGGTGCTTATACCGTTGAAGCCACTGTCACCGATGCGGCAGGTAACGCGACCACCGCTACCGACAACAACGGTGAAATCGACACCTCTGCGCCCACCATTACGTTGGATGCGCAGACAATAGGTAACGATGCGACGCCGACTGTTTCGGGTACCACCGATTTACCGGCTGGCGAAACCGTGTCTATCACGGTAACGGACGCTAACGGTGATGCCCAAACCTTCACCGCCACTGTTCAGCCTGACGGCTCGTTCAGTGCCGATGTCCCTGCCGATATGGCCGACGGAGCTTACACCGTTGAAGCAACCGCAACCGATGCTGCGGGTAATGCCACTACGGCTACCGACAATAACGGTGAAATCGATACCGCTGCGCCAACCATAACGTTAGACGCGCAGACGACAGGTAACGACGCCACGCCAACGGTATCAGGCACCACCGACTTACCTGCCGGTGAAACCGTGTCGATCACGGTGACCGATTCAAACGGAGATGCCCAAACCTTCACCGCCACTGTTCAGCCTGACGGCTCGTTCAGTGCCGATGTCCCAGCG
>NZ_JBSWWF010000028.1:0-801 GCF_056159945.1 Alteromonas sp. ABH2_165 | reverse complement strand
CGGAGGAAGAATGAAGAAATCATCGCTTTTTTACATAGTATTAAGTTTTATATTGTTTGGAGCGCCGCTTTATTTTTTTAAAGGCGCAATAGCCTGTGAAATAGCAAGTCCTCTAGGGTATAAAGAAGTGCTGCCAAATGTATTCGTTGCGAAAGATTACTCAAGAAATATACAGGATTTAGAGTTTTTGAATTATGGGGCTATGAGAGTGAGCGATATGTTCGGTGAGTTAGTTGCCGTTCCAACCATTATTTTAACCTCTGATAAGAATGAGTCTCATAAGTTTTTTGCATCTGACACAGCGACCTCCCATTTCAGTCCTTTCAATAATTGCTTGGTAATAGGCCCTAAAGGACAAAATATAGACGTAGTTGCCCACGAATTGGTTCATGCTGAGATATATTCGCGTCTTGGCTGGCTGACTCAGCTTTTAAGAATGCCTAGATGGTTTGAGGAAGGAGTTTCTTTAATGGTCGACCATAGGGAGCCCTTTTTAGTTGAAAATATATCAATGGATAAAGTAGAAGTAGAGGCGGTTAAAAAGCTGTTTTATGGTCATCAATTTTATAATGCAAACGCGTTTGATAATTATAGAGCAGCAAGGTTAGCGGTTGAATCAGTTGATAAAAATGAGTTTTATGCAAATCTTCAGAGAATGAAACAAGGAGAGAGTTTTGATGCTGTATTTGACATGTGAAACTAACAAACGCATTAAATCGCTCGCAGGCTCGCTGGGACGCTAACACATGGGCAGCGTCACTTCGTTCCTAATTTTAGCCCATGTGTTATCGCCCTTTATGC
>NZ_JBSWWF010000026.1:0-935 GCF_056159945.1 Alteromonas sp. ABH2_165 | reverse complement strand
AATTAAATTCACGCACAGCTAGTAGACAGCGTTTACGGTGTGGACTACCAGGGTATCTAATCCTGTTCGCTACCCACACTTTCGGACATGAGCGTCAGTCTTTGGCCAGGGAGTCGCCTTCGCCACTGATGTTCCTCCAGATATCTACGCATTTCACCGCTACACCTGGAATTCCACTCCCCTCTCCAAGACTCTAGTCTGCCAGTTCTAAATGACCATCCCAGGTTGAGCCCGGGGCTTTCACATCTAGCTTAACAAACCGCCTGCGTCCGCTTTACGCCCAGTAATTCCGATTAACGCTCGCACCCTCCGTATTACCGCGGCTGCTGGCACGGAGTTAGCCGGTGCTTCTTCTGTTGTTAACGTCACAGCTGGCAGGTATTAACTACCAACCTTTCCTCACAACTGAAAGTGCTTTACAACCCGAAGGCCTTCTTCACACACGCGGCATGGCTGCATCAGGGTTTCCCCCATTGTGCAATATTCCCCACTGCTGCCTCCCGTAGGAGTCTGGGCCGTGTCTCAGTCCCAGTGTGGCTGATCTTCCTCTCAGAACAGCTAGAGATCGTCGCCTTGGTGAGCCTTTACCTCACCAACTAGCTAATCTCACTTGGGCCTCTCTTTGCGCCGGAGCCTAAGCCCCGTTTGGTTCGAAAACATTATGCGGTATTAGCAGTCGTTTCCAACTGTTATCCCCCTCGCAAAGGCAAGTTCCCAAGCATTACTCACCCGTCCGCCACTCGTCAGCGATGTGCAAGCACATCCTGCTACCGTTCGACTTGCATGTGTTAGGCCTGCCGCCAGCGTTCAATCTGAGCCATGATCAAACTCTTCAATTAAATATATCGAAAAACTTTTATGAATCGTCGGTTGACACTCTTAACGAGTGCCCACACAGATTGTCTTGTTATACATTTTTAAAGAACAATGCTAAG
>NZ_JBSWWF010000025.1:0-971 GCF_056159945.1 Alteromonas sp. ABH2_165 | reverse complement strand
TCGCTCGCAAGCTCGCTGGGACGCTAACACGTGGGCTGCGTCACTTCGTTCCTAATTTTAGCCCATGTGTTATCGCCCCTTAGTGGGGTGTTATGTGTCAATTTAAACAAGGAGGTTTAAATGATATTTTCTTTTTTTAAAAAGTTAATAGCGATCAGAGATGAAGACAGGCATTTTCAGTGGTCTGGTTTTCAAATACGTGTCAAGGAATCAAGCAATCCTTATCTGGTGGAAATTTTGTCAATTAGACAACGTGCTCGTGCTGGAACTAAAGCATACGTAAAATTTCATCGGGGTTATTTCGCTGAAGGACAAGCAGTTTGGATACCTGAGGAGTTTCCGAGTAAAGGAGATTTTGTTCTTGGAAGTGGTTCTGAAGGCGATGGAAGGCATCACAGAGAGAGTGTCTTTTATTTCAACGAAGTAGAGGAAATTATGAAAGCCAAATATTACAAAGGGTACTTGGCGCACTGTAAGCGTAAATCGTTAAACACATAACAAAAAAATTAAGTCGCTCGCAGGCTCGCTGGGACACAAACATGGCGGCTGTGTCGCTTCGCTCCGATTATTGCCGCCATGTTTGTGCCCCTTATTTGGGTGTTATATTTTACGGAGAGTTCGCAGTAAATGGATGATGTTTATACAAATAATCAAGCAGAAATAGTTGAGTATGGTCTAGACAAAATCGATGCCAATGAGACTGTAGAGGTCAATCTAAAAGATTTGCTGTATGTTTACAAAACTCTTCAAGAATACATGCGTTTTTTCCATCAACCAGCGCATTACCCTGAGCTAAGCGATATTCATAAATTCCTTGGCACAACGGATAACACAGCAGGGTTTCACATTCTGAATGAAGCAGTCTATGTAAAAATGCGAGATATGTTTCCTGAGCGAATTAACGATATGTTTGGTGAAGGTGATTTTGAGTGTCCCAAGTTGCCAAGCTATTACAACGAGAATATGTAAAA
>NZ_JBSWWF010000024.1:0-1001 GCF_056159945.1 Alteromonas sp. ABH2_165 | reverse complement strand
GATGCAGTGCAATCCTGTTTTTAAACGCACTTACACCCGACTAGTGGCGGCAGGTAAACCGAAGAAAGTCGCTATTATTGCCTGCGTCAGGAAGATGATTGTCATCCTCAATTCGATGGTGAGAGATGGCGTCATGTGGGAAGAAAAAAACTTCTTAAATTCAGGGTTGACGCCATAGTCGTTTGTTATGCATTACAAGCCACCGGCTAAATCCAGAAAGTTACCTGTGGAAAATGATGATTTTTCAGACGCTAACCAATAAATGGCTTCCGCAACTTCATTAGGTAAACCACCCCGTTGCATCGGAATTTTACTTTTGAGTCGTTCTATACGATCCGGCTCCCCGCCGTCAGCGTGCATATCGGTATAAATCAGTCCAGGGCGAACACAGTTAACTCTGATTCCTTCCGCGGCCACTTCTAACGACAGACCTTTTGTTAACGTGTCGATTGCACCTTTTGACGCAGCATAATCAATGTATTCATTCGGTGAACCTGTTCGAGCTGCTCCCGAAGAAACATTAACTATGATACCACCGAGACCACCATGACGAGTTGACATTCGTTTCACTGCTTCACGACAACACAAGAAGTAACCTGTCACATTGTTTATGAGAATTGAGTTAATCCTCTCTGCACTCATTTCGTCTAAGCGCATCTGCTTCTTTAAGATACCAGCATTGTTGACAAGAACAGAAACAACACCAAGCTCTTGAACAACGGTTTCAAACAGTTTAACAACATCACCTTCTTTGGAAACGTCAGCTTGAACAGCAATACAATGACCACCTAACGCTTTGATTTCTTCAACGAGTGCCTTAGCAGCCTCAGCATTAGATTTGTAATTTATGCATACGGAAAAACCGTTTTGAGCAAAAAGCTTTGCTGTCGCTGCACCAATCCCTCGGCTACCGCCAGTAATAACAACTACTTTTTGAACGCTCATTATTCATCCTTTTTACGCTGAATTTGGTGTAATGCATAACACCCAAATAAGGGGCA
>NZ_JBSWWF010000023.1:0-1024 GCF_056159945.1 Alteromonas sp. ABH2_165 | reverse complement strand
GCTGACATCATCGCCATGAACAATACGGTGCGAACCTGACTGCGGCCACCCTGGATAACCTGTTTGCCTTTGTACTTGCCACTTTCTCTGTTCATTGGTGCGACACCCACCAGTGAAGCAATTTCTTTACTGTTCAGCAAGCCAAGTTCCGGCAGGTAACTGATGAGTGTTGCGGCTGATACTTTTCCTATTCCCGGCATGCTTTGAACAAGGTCGCTTTTGGCTTTGTACTCCGGACAGTTTTCTATCAGCTTGCCCAGTTCATCATCCATTTTTTCTATTTGCTTTTTGATGGTCAGGAGTACAGATTTAATACTGGCCTGTGTCGCTTTGGGCATGATTTGAAGCCTATTCTTCTCACTTGTCTGCATGTCTAACAACTGATTCCGCCGCGATACCAAATCTGCCATAAGCCGCATAGTCTCAGGCTTCAGGGACGACAGGGCAGGTTGGATGGCCTCACTGTAATGTGCGATAAGTGCAGCATCCAGCTTATCTGTTTTGGCTTTTCTGCCAATTGCGCCGGCGAAGCGCTTTACGTGTATGGGGTTCACCATGCTGAACGGCAAGCGGGCTTTCGCACATGCTGCAATAAACGCGGCTTCGTAACGGCCGGTGGATTCAATCACAATGCGTTCCGGACTTAGTTTCTTCAGCCGTTTAACTGCCTCAGATATGCCTTTTGTATCGTTACTAACCTGAAAATATTCATGTGACGGACGAACATGGATATCAAGGAATTGCTTGCCGGTGTCTACGCCAACGTTAATTCTTTGCGCTGCTGATTTATTCATAATAAGCTAACTCTGGTTTGCTAAATGCGAGCTCGGGGCCCAGTCGACTATTCGAGTATGTTGCTTGGAGCACTGTGTGGTGTTCATGTTTGTTAGCGGTCTCTCAACTGAGGAGCCATCGCATAATCGAACTACCGCACAGCCAACTTTGGTTGCAGCCAAAGTCTGGGCCTCACTTTACCCATCTTTGAAAACGTTGTGGGGAATTTAGGGAAGAATTATCCATACAA
>NZ_JBSWWF010000022.1:0-1152 GCF_056159945.1 Alteromonas sp. ABH2_165 | reverse complement strand
GCCGCGCTCAGGGGAAAAACGTAGTGGAGCTATTTGTGGTAAAGTGAGCGGAGCGAACCACAAATTAGCGGAGCGTAGTTTTTTCCCTTGCAGCGCCTTGTTAGCTTTTTTTAGAACTATATTCTTCAAATCCGTCGATGCTATCTACGATTTCCTGACCATATATGCTTAGCTTTATATATTTCTTTATTCTGCTTTTAGAAAAGCGTACTGCTGTATCGAGCTGTTGTTTTGCTTTATCACTTTCTCCTGCCTCGAAATAGGATATTGCTCTATTAAAGGCCGTAAGTGCTTTGATATGGCTAGTTGGCGAATACATTTCTGCAGCAGAGAACATCTTTTCAGCATATTCTCGATCACCGCCAAGTGCTTTACACAATCCTAAGTTCGCAAGCTCGAATGCAGACGCCCCTCGAGTACTTAACTCTTTTTCCAACATTTTTGTTGCATCACTAATTAGACCTTGATGAAGCATCATGAATGCTGAATTGTTTAAGCTTCTTACACCACCAAGAGCATTTCTCAAACGATATAGCATGACAGGCAAGAGCAACCCAAGGAGCAAGGCAGAGAAAGCAGCCTCTTTGGCTTTTGGCCCCACATCTGAATTGACTTGTATTGGTCGATTTACTAACGAACCTTTTTCTGCGACGCCCTCAGAATACCTAGCTGATAGCTGCAGTGCATTTTCCGCATAATCACTTGTTAGAATAGAAACTGTCACAACCTCACTAGGTGTTAATGACTTTATTAATATAGTTTTTTCGTTTTCTTTTGAGGACAATTCTGTTTGATTGGCTCTGGCCGCAGCGCCTGAAGAATTCGAAATCGCAAAGTCCTGTATTTTAGTACCTCTGGGAAAGACAATCGAAAACATTACTTCATGTGCCGTCTGATTCCCACGATTCCCAATACGAAATGTATTAAAAACCAAACTTTTATATTCAGACTTAAAATTTGCCGGAGAATCATATTCATATACAACATCGGCTTTTGGATCAGGCTTTGGAGGCTCTTTAGTAAATTTCCAAACTGCGATTCCTCCTATGACTGTGATTAAAAGTGTCACTATTGCTCCGATTATTATTTCTTTCCATCTCATATAGGTATCTCTTGGAATATTAAGCTAACACCCACATAAGGGGCAGTAAC
>NZ_JBSWWF010000021.1:0-1447 GCF_056159945.1 Alteromonas sp. ABH2_165 | reverse complement strand
ACCGTCGGTAACAACGATGGTAATGAGTGCGCCTATTTCATCGGAGGTACCCGAAATTAGCGGGGTATCGCTGGTGAGGTCGGTGATGGCATTCACGTTGAGGATAGGCAGCGTGAGGTCGATAAGACCTGACGTGCTCACCGTGGCTAAGTTGCCCGCGGCATCTAGTACGGAGACATCAATGTTTAGCAGGCCTTCATTCAGGTCGGCTGGTACAACAACCGCCCAGGTGCCGTCAGGTTGAACAGTTGCAGTCAGGTTTTGTTGTACACCAAGCCCATCGAGCAATACGATTTCGATAACCGCACCAATTTCATCGGAGGTACCTGAAATAGTGGGGCGAAGCTCATTCGTTGTAGCGAATGCATCTAACGTCAGACCTGGGTCAGCAGTATCGATGGTGCCCGCAACGCTAACATCAACAATATTGCCTGCATCATCAAATACCTGAGCTTCAACTGTGATTGAACCATCAGGGAGGACTGGTAAATCTGTGCTCCAGGAACCATCGGCTTGAACAATCGCCGAAAGATTGTATTCAACACCATTGGAGTCGGTCACCGTAATGATAATAATGGTGCCAATACCCACATCTGCACTGCCTGAAATGGTGGGCGAGTTGTCGTTTGTATCGCCTACAGGATCAATGATTAGCAGCGGTGGTGTCGTATCTATTTCACCGTTATTGTCGCTAGCTGTCGTCGAGTTACCCGCTGCGTCTGTTGCAGTGGCTTCTACCGTGTAAGCACCGTCGGCTAAGTCTGCTGGCACATCTGCACTGAATGAACCGTCAGGCTGTACGGTTGCCGTGAAGGTTTGGGCATCGCCGTTAGCGTCGGTCACCGTGATCGACACAGTTTCACCAGCAGGTAAATCCGTGGTGCCTGATACTGTTGGCGTCGCGTCATTACCCAGCGAGTGTGGATCAAGGGTGATGACTGGTGCAGCGGTATCGATTTCACCATTGTTGTCTGTGGCCGTCGTGGCATTGCCCGCGGCATCGGTGGCAGTGGCTTCAACGGTGTAAGCACCGTCGGCCATGTCCGCTGGTACGTCTGCGCTGAACGAACCGTCAGGCTGAACAGTCGCGGTGAAGGTTTGTGCATCGCCGTTAGCGTCGGTCACCGTGATCGACACGGTTTCACCTACTGGCAGATCTGTGCTTCCAGAAACCGTCGGCGTTGCATCGTTACCTGTTGTCTGCGCGTCCAAGGTGATGGTTGGTGCAGCCGTATCGATTTCACCATTGTTGTCCGTAGCCGTTGTCGCGTTACCCGCGGCGTCAGTGGCAGTGGCTTCAACGGTATAAGCACCGTCGGCCATATCGGCTGGGACATTGGCACTGAACGAGCCATCAGGCTGAACAGTGGCGGTGAAGGTTTGAGCGTCGCCATTGGCATCGGTTACCGTGATCGACACGGTTTCACCGACTGGCAAATCAGTGGTG
>NZ_JBSWWF010000020.1:0-1447 GCF_056159945.1 Alteromonas sp. ABH2_165 | reverse complement strand
CTTCGCTGGGACAGTAACACGTGGGCTCTGTCGCTTCGCTCGGATTTTAGCCCACGTGTTACTGCCCCTTATGTGGGTGTTATATGCTCATTTAACTTATTGGTAGTTTTTAATGTTAAAATTAAGCGAAGACACACAGAAAACGAAAGCTAAGCTACTCGTTATGTCTGGCGTATCTCTGTTCATCGGGTTATCTGAGGCTTTGCCAACTAAAGTGGCAATACTAGGCTTAGACCTTTCCAAAAATGAAACAATTACAGGCTGGTTTGTTCTTGCCGTAACTGCATATTTTTTTGCGTACTTTATTATTCTATCCGCTTTAAACGTAAGCGAATATTACCTTCCAAGTTACATAGCAAGGAAAACGGAAAATATAACCGGCGATACAATAGGGTTAACCAAAGATGAATGCTACCCCGAAGACGAAGGTCAACAAGAGTACGAGAGGGGGACCACTAGTGGTGAAATGTTCGAAATATCCCGAAAAAGTAAGGTTATTTCTTATCGGTATTCTAATGGATTTCAAAGACTTTCAAATTGCTCAACATTAGTGTTTGAAATATTGCTACCAATCATTTTTAGTATTGTAAGCCTTATTTATTTGTTCTGTTTTTTACATCACAGGTAGGCATATAACAATCACATTAAGCCGCTCGCAGGCTCGCTGGGACAGTAACATGTGGGCTCTGTCGCTTCGCTCGGATTTTAGCCCACATGTTACTGCCCCTTATGTGGGTGTTATATCCGTAATTAACTATGACTATCTTTTTCTACACAAAAACTGACGCATATGGCGAATTTTCGAACTTCTCTAAACATGGGATAGAGGAAGACGGAGAATGGTGGCCTACAGTCGAGCATTATTTTCAGGCTCAAAAGTTCGAAGACAAGTCGTACCAAGAAAAAATAAGAATTGCTTATTCATCAAAACAAGCAGCTGAACTTGGTAGAAGTCGAAAGATCCCGATAAGAAAAGACTGGGAATCAGTTAAAGACGAGGTAATGTTTCGAGCGGTTTTAAAGAAATTCAAAACTCACGACAAACTGAAAGAATTATTATTATCCACAGGCGAGCAAAATATAGTGGAGAGTGCGCCAGGTGATTATTATTGGGGCATTGGTAAAAACGGTACTGGTCTAAATAAATTGGGAAAAATACTTGTCTCTGTTCGAGAACAGCTCAAGATATAACAAACCGCTGTAGGCGGTCGCAAGCTCCCTGGGACAATAACACGTGGGCTGGGTCGCTTCGCTCCAAATTTTAGCCCACGTGTTATTGCCCCTAAGCGGGGCGTTAGCTGCCACGGCACAGTAATGCACAACATCCTGTACATGTGCTCATTTCTGATCTAAACTTGTCCAATATAATGTACAAGTGGGGTGCAAAATGAGAATTGTCTCTTTTACCGAAGCTCGAAATGGTCTAAAAGCTGTTTTGGACAATGTC
>NZ_JBSWWF010000019.1:0-1669 GCF_056159945.1 Alteromonas sp. ABH2_165 | reverse complement strand
CAGGCTGTGTGAAAACTATTGATCACCTTTGGGTCTAAGTGTGCGTTTTATATGATCAATCGGTCTTAGCTATTGATCCTCAATGTGAGTGTCAGTTGGTAAAATGAAAATATCAAAAAGCTGATAGGTTTCAGGTGCATGTCAAAATTTATCGAAGGCCAAAGCAGAACGCAAAGCACGATGTTTCCCGAAGTTCTGGATGACTATGTCCATGAAGATAATCCAATTCGTGCTATTGATATGTTCATCAATTCATTGGATTTATGTGAATTGGGTTTTACGCGGCATCAACCCGCTAAAACCGGCAGGCCAAGCTATTCGCCAGCAACTATGCTCAAAATTTACCTTTATGGTTATCTTAACCGCATTCAATCAAGTCGACGTTTAGAAAAAGAAACACAGAGGAATGTTGAGTTAATGTGGCTGGTTGAGCGCCTAACGCCAGATTTTAAAACGATTGCTGATTTTAGGCGTGACAACGGCAACGCTATACAGCGGGTCTGTAAGCACTTTGTGTTGATATGTCGTGAACTGAATATGTTCACGGATGCCATTGTGGCTATTGACGGCACTAAATTCAAAGCGGTTAACAATATCGCTAAAAACTACTCGCGCGGTTTAATCAAAACGTGTATCGAAACTACCGAAAAAGATATTGCCAATTATCTCATGGAACTCGACAGGGCAGACCGCCAGTCCCGAGCTGATGATGCAATAAAATTGAAAGGCAAACTCGCTAAACTGCAAGCGCGATTGAAAAGCGAAAAAGTAATCCAGCAAGAACTGGAATCCTTGCCCGATAAACAAATATCCTATACCGACCCTGACAGCAGGCGAATGGCGCTCAAGCATAAAGGCGTGTTAGTTGGCTATAATGTTCAAGCGGCTGTCGACACCAAGCACCACCTGATACTTGCACATTATGTGACGAACAACCCCACTGACAGACATCAGCTTGTCCCCATGAGCCAACATGTGCAACGAGTATTAGGTAAACAAGACATTACCATTCTTGCAGACCGAGGTTATGACGACAGTACAAGTTTTAAGGCTGTTCATGAGTCAGGTGTTACAGCAATTGTTCCGAAAGTTCGTACGTCGGGCAATCGCAGCAAGGGACTATTTACCAAAGAAGACTTTGTTTATAACAAAGAGAAAGATGTCTATGAATGTCCTGCTGGGAAAGATATCCCGTTTAGCTTTGTTTCAACTGATAAAGGTAAACCGCTACGCGCTTACATGTCGGTCATGACCTGCAAAGGCTGTCCTATAAAATCACGGTGCACAACTTCACCCGCAGGGAGAAGGATCCGCAGGCTCGATGATGAGGAACATGTTGAGCGGGTTGCCCAAGCTTATAAAAACATGCCAAACGCAATGACATTGAGGCATCAAACTGTCGAGCATCCCTTCGGTACAATAAAGCTATGGGCAGGGACTCATCAATTGCTTACAAAAACACTAAAACACGTTAAAACGGAGGTAAGTCTGCAAGTCTTGGCTTACAACTTCAAAAGAATGATGAATATCATGGGCGTTAGCGGATTTATATCTGCATTGAAAACCTAAGAGTTGCGACAACACTCATTCAAAATTTTTGTAGACCCCAGATTTACGCTGTAGAGCTATCACAACGGTATCGGTAAAAAATGGGTTTTCACACAGCCTG
>NZ_JBSWWF010000018.1:0-1742 GCF_056159945.1 Alteromonas sp. ABH2_165 | reverse complement strand
GCTTAGGGGCAATAACACGTGGGCTAAAATTGGAGCGAAGCGACTGAGCCCACGTGTTATTGTCCCAGGGAGCTTGCGACCGACTACAGCGGTTTGTTATGAGACGGTTATTCCAAAGTCAGATAGTTTCATTTTCTCTGCTTTTTTGATTGTAGTTTTGATACATTCCTTTACGTCGTCTTGCAATTTTTCGTAATCCTCATATTGCTCACCTTCTTCCCTTAGAATTGGAATATTTTTATTCTTAAGGTGTTGATCTATATGCCAATGAGTAATACACGCGTTAGTATATGCCAGCTCTATCTTCATTCTATAGCTTTTTAAATAGCTAGACTTAGCAGGCTGTTCTTCAAGTATAATTTCGCGTTCAACGTCTGATATTAATTTTTCTAACCTTTCGATATCAGCATTAACTGCAGCTACATAGCCATGGATCATTTGGTATGAAATTCTTTGTTCTTGATTGAGATAAAGCGCTATATTCTTGTAATTTTCTGTAAAGATAACGTTGGATAGTTTTTGAGGAACTGATCCCTCAGTACACTTTAACGCAACTAACTGAAGATCTCTTAAAAAGCATTGCTCAACTCTACCAAGCTCAATCCGGATATCCATTAGCTCAGTTAAAAGTGC
Source organism: Alteromonas sp. ABH2_165 (assembly GCF_056159945.1). Classification (NCBI taxonomy): domain Bacteria; kingdom Pseudomonadati; phylum Pseudomonadota; class Gammaproteobacteria; order Alteromonadales; family Alteromonadaceae; genus Alteromonas; species Alteromonas sp. ABH2_165. The sequence continues at coordinate 1,109 of NZ_JBSWWF010000018.1, read as the reverse complement.
TTTTTTTATTTTATATCTTAGAATAACTCCTTTAATCCCACTTATAATTTGTCCTAAAATCAAGCCAACAATGACAGAAACTAAACCGACTATTATTTTTACACTTAAATCTTCATCCATAGTTCAACCCTGTCTCATAACACCCACATAAGGGGCAGTAATACGTGGGCTAAAATCCGAGCGAAGCGACAGAGCCCACGTGTTACTGTCCCAGCGAGCCTGCGAGCGGCTTAATGTGATTGTTATGTGAATTTTTCACACGCCCAAAAGAGGCAAATGTTTACGCTGCTGATAGGTAAAAGCTAACTCTAAACAGGACTTGATTGCTATTTCTGGTAACACTTGCGATAAGGATAGAACTATTGCTCTGTTTCCCTGAAACACCAGTTCTTCACCATACAATTCTCTAAAGGTATCGACTAACTTAGTTTGGCAATTAAAGAACAGGTAATAATTATTAGGATATTTCTGCTTCCAGTCCATTCTTAGTGGGCTGCCTGTTTTTACACTATAGCTGGGTTCACCCCACTTTAGAGTTTCATCGACTTCACCCAGCTCCAAATCAGATGCGATTTGAAAGACTATATTTCTTAGCTCCTCTAGCCTAATACGAGCATTTTCCGGATATTCATCGAAGCGTTCTTTGACTACCTTGTTCACTGGAACCTCCAATTCACATAACACCCAAATAAGGGGCACAAACGTGGCGGCTATAATCGGAACGAAGTGACACTGCCGCCATGTTTGTGTCCCAGCGAGCCTGCGAGCGACTTAATTTGATTGTTATGTTGCGCTCTATCCTTGAGTGTACTTTTGTTCGCACGAAACAACAGCTGCACATAATCCGCTAACAACTAGAAAGCCAATAGTGGCGGACAATGTACCTAAGCTAAAAAATAAATAAGTTGCTCTGATATTGGGGCCGACAACAAAAGCGGCGCCCCATAGGAGAGCAGTAAGAAGAGAAGATATATAAGAAAAAATACCAAGAGCTCTCGCTGCGAATAAAAGAGTTGGTAAATTTACAGTTTGTATCATTTGATAAGGGTAAAGTTTCATTAAAAACTCCTTTTTTATTTAGCTTGGAACATCATAGCTACATAACACCC
>NZ_JBSWWF010000017.1:0-1889 GCF_056159945.1 Alteromonas sp. ABH2_165 | reverse complement strand
TTGAAATAATGTGAGGTTGTCAGTTACATATTCAGAATCAAAACCAATTTCTGAGTAGAATGATTTTGATACTTCATAGTCTTTGCTTGGAATAAAAGCCTTTAGATCCGTTACGTCCATTGTACTTTCCAATTGGCTGCTAACACCCCACTAAGGGGCAGTAACACATGGGCTAAAATCAGAGCGAAGCGACAGAGCCCATGTGTTACTGTCCCAGCGAGCCTGCGAGCGACTTGAGTGGTTTGTTATGTGCCTAACTTTCAATAAAACCGTATAACGCAACAGCTAATAGCACAAATACTACAGTCGGTGTAACAAAGGCAATTGGGGCCTGAATTAACATCTTAAGCCACAACGGCATTGGTAAACTGGATAGCCAATGATTCAAACTATCTAAAAGGCTTCGTACTGCTGTCCACCAAGCTAGTACAGTGGAAATAACTGCTAAAATATACAATACCATTGCACCAGTTTTAATTGCTGCTATGAATAGTGCAGCAGTTAATGTTAGTGCTTCAATCCATGCGAACCAGTTTCGAATAGAGCCTTTGTGATGCATTTTGTCTAAAATATTAAACAATTTTCAATTCCCTTTGGCACATAACACCCAAATAAGGGGCACAAGCATGGCGGCTATAATCGGAGCGAAGCGACACAGCCGCCATGTTTGTGTCCCAGCGAGCCTGCGAGCGACTTAATTTGATTGTTATGTGACTTGTTTAAAACCACCGCTGAACCTGCTCTTTTGTAGCTGATGGATGTGAATAAAGGCCTTCGGTTAATGCAGTAGAAAATAAATCAGCGTCTTCCATACTCAAGCCCGTAGATTCGAAATTTAAAACCTTTATATATTCGATTAGCTCAAACGGTTGATATTGGTACATTTGATAAAGTTCAAGTGGGACAGACATGCCGTTCACCCAAGCTTTAAGAAAGTAGACATCTTGTTTTTGCCCATTATCTAAAGTTATAAGGCCATCTTGAACGTAAGCCCATGCATCAACATCGTCTGGCATAGAGTCGATGAATTGAAGTGCTAGCTGCACAGCTTCGTTTTGAGTTTCAGATTCAAAGCTTTCTATTTTGCGTGTGCCATCTTGATAATAGATAACAACTGGAACAAGCAATTCACCTTCTTGAAGGTCGCTTCCAATAAGCACACTGTGTGAAAGAATTAACCCTACGATCTTGCCTAATGATTCAGATATCAAATATTCCTCCTTGTCACATAACACCCGCATAAAGGGCGATAACACATGGGCTAAAATTAGGAACGAAGTGACGCAGCCCATGTGTTAGCGTCCCAGCGAGTTTGCGAGCGATTTAATGCGTTTGTTATAAGCCACCAAAATTACCACTTAGCCATCCTTGATACTCATAACCCTTTGAACGATAAAAGGCTAACTCTACGTTTTTGAAAGAGTCAAAGTATGCAGCGACAAATGGCACAAAGAATATGGCCGCAAAGTTTTGCTTTACCTCACCTTCAGGTATGTACCCTACCTCATGGATGAGCCAATGGTTAATATCGAAGAACCTGAAGAATGTGACGGCAAGTAACCCAAATATTAAAGAGCCAAACAGTTTTGCCCAAGTTAAACGGGCAAACTGCCAAAGAATTCTAGAGACATTTGACAGGAATAACACGTAAAAGTAAAAAATTACAACAAACAAAACAGCTTCGATATTTAAGTCCTTAGGGATTAAAAAATATGCGAATGCTGGAGCCATAAAACCTAACATCTTACGCTTATAAGTTTCTACGAAGAATGAACCTTCGTTTATTACATCATCAGGAAGTGAAGTTACTGTTTTCATAGTGGCTTATAACACCCTGCTTAGGGGCGCAAACACGGCGGCTATAATCGGAACGAAGTGACACAGCCGCC
>NZ_JBSWWF010000016.1:0-2058 GCF_056159945.1 Alteromonas sp. ABH2_165 | reverse complement strand
TCGACAACAACGGTGAAATCGATACCGCTGCACCATCGGTTACGTTGGACGCGCAGACAACAGGTAACGATGCGACGCCAACTGTTTCTGGTACCACGGATCTGCCAGGAGGTGAAACCGTCTCGATCACTGTGACCGATGCCAATGGTGATGCTCAGACCTTCACCGCTACCGTACAACCTGACGGAACATTCAGCGCAGACGTACCAGCGGACATGGCCGACGGTGCTTATACCGTTGAAGCCACTGCCACCGATGCCGCGGGCAACGCCACTACCGCTACCGACAACAACGGCGAAATCGATACCGCTGCACCAACCATTACATTGGATGCGCAGACAACAGGTAACGACGCGACGCCTACGGTATCAGGCACCACCGACTTACCTGTCGGCGAAACGGTATCGATCACTGTGACCGATGCCAATGGTGATGCTCAGACCTTTACGACAACGGTACAGCCTGATGGCTCGTTTAGTGCGGATGTCCCTGCGGACATGGCCGACGGTGCTTATACCGTCGAAGCTACTGCTACAGATGCTGCCGGTAACGCGACTACGGCAACCGACAATAACGGCGAAATTGACACAGCTGCGCCAACGGTAACACTAGATCCTCAAAATACGGGTAATGACGCCACCCCCACAGTGTCAGGAACTACTGATTTACCAACCGGAGAAACTATATCGATTACGGTAACGGATGCTAATGGCGATGCCCAAACCTTTACGGCAACCGTCCAGCCTGATGGCTCGTTCAGTGCCGATGTGCCAGCAGATATCGCAGAAGGTGCCTATACCGTTGAAGCGACTGCCACGGATGCAGCAGGAAATACAACGTCTACTACAGATAATGGTGGAGTATTAAATACTGCAGCGCCAACGCTCACGTTAGAGCCACAATCCCCTGATACCGACACGACGCCGACTATCTCTGGAAGCACCGATCTTCTAGCCGGTGACACCGTCTCAATCACGGTGACGGATGCTAATGGTGATGCACAAACCTTCACGGCGACCGTGCAACCTGACGGAACATTCAGCGCCGATGTACCTACTGCTCTAGCTGAAGGCGCTTACACGGTAGAAGCCACCGCCACCGATGCTTCTGGAAATACAGCAACAACAACGGAAGTTGGCGGTGAAGTTGATACAACTGCGCCAACGGTAACGTTAGACGCGCATACAACCGGCAACGATGCGACGCCGACGGTTTCTGGAAGCACAGATCTGCCAGTAGGCGAAACCGTGTCGATCACGGTAACCGATGCCAATGGTGATGCCCAAACCTTTACGGCAACGGTACAGCCTGATGGCTCGTTCAGCGCGGATGTGCCAGCGGACATGGCCGACGGTGCTTATACCGTTGAAGCCACTGCAACAGATGCGGCGGGTAACGCGACAACGGCTACCGACAACAACGGTGAAATCGACACCGCTGCACCAACCATTACATTGGATGCGCAGACGATAGGTAACGACGCCACGCCAACGGTTTCTGGAAGCACAGATCTGCCAGTAGGTGAAACCGTGTCCATCACAGTGACCGATGCTAACGGTGATGCCCAAACCTTCACGGCAACGGTGCAGCCAGACGGTTCATTCAGTGCCGATGTCCCAGCGGACATGGCCGACGGTGCTTATACCGTTGAAGCCACTGCAACAGATGCGGCGGGTAACGCCACTACCGCTACCGACAATAACGGTGAAATCGACACCGCAGCGCCCACCATCACGTTGGACGCGCAGACAACCGGCAACGACGCGACGCCAACGGTATCAGGCACCACGGATTTACCGGCTGGTGAAACTGTGTCGATCACGGTAACCGATGCCAATGGTGATGCCCAAACCTTCACCGCTACTGTTCAGCCTGACGGTTCGTTTAGCGCAGACGTACCAGCGGACATGGCGGATGGTGCTTACACCGTTGAAGCAACCGCAACCGATGCCGCGGGCAATGCCACAACGGCCACCGACAACAACGGTGAAATCGATACCGCTGCACCAACCATTGCATTGGATGCGCAGACAACAGGTAACGACGCCACGCCAACGA
>NZ_JBSWWF010000015.1:0-3667 GCF_056159945.1 Alteromonas sp. ABH2_165 | reverse complement strand
GTTACTGCCCCTTATGTGGGTGTTATGAGACAGGGATATGCTCATTCTTCGAAACTTTGAAATTTCCGACAAGCCGAAAATTGTTGAAACATTGAATGATCCAGAAGTCACAAGATTTCTGTCTTCTCGTATTCCTTCCCCGTATGCTGCCAGTGATGCTGATTGGTGGCTTAGCGTTGGTTGCAAAAATGGAATTATCCGAGCGATAGAAATAGACGGTAACTTTGTTGGCTGTATCGGTATTGAACCGGGACAGAATGAGTATGCTTTCACTGGCGAACTCGGCTACTGGCTCGCCCGCGAACACTGGGGTAAGGGCATCACAACAAAAGCATTACTTGCGCTTCTTAGCCAAATCCCAAGATGTAATTTTGCGCGCGTTCAAGCCACAGTTTTTCAAGGGAATACCGCATCAGAATCGGTACTCCTCAAATGTGGTTTTAATAAAGAAGGTAACCTTGAGAAAGCGGTGTATAAACATCAGGCATTCTACAATGCTGTTTTATATGGCAAAGTAATCTCATAACAAACTGCTGTAGTCGCTCGCAGGCTCGCTGGGACGCAAACACATGGGCTGCGTCGCTTCGCTCCTAAATTTTAGCCCATGTGTTTCCGCCCCTAAGCAGGGCGTTATATGGCTTTGTTAAATGAATAGGACTAATTACAACAATCTCAAACTTACTGTAAAAATGACGTTCCTGTTCATTACCTTCGTCATCTTCGTAATCAGTGCGTTTCCAATTACCGAGTTTTATTCTTTTTTATCAGAATACCTCAACATAACCACTGACTCGGCACTGAAAACCCAAGAAAATTCAACTGAATTTATTGTATATATGTTAGTCTTTTCTGTGCTTTCGGTTTGTCTATCTACGTTGCTTGTTACATGGTTAATAGCAAAAATATGCGGGTACAATAAGCAGCAATGTATCGACTACTTTTACCGCTACGAAAATTTGCCGAAACACTGGTTAAAGCGTTAGTGGTAGCCATATAACAAACCGCTGTAGCCGGTCGCAAGCTCCCTGGGACAATAACACGTGGGCTCAGTCGCTTCGCTCCAAATTTTAGCCCACGTGTTATTGCCCCTAAGCGGGGTGTTATGCATTCAGGAGGAAAAATGAACATCAGGGACGAATTGAAAGAAGAGTACTTATTTCTTCAGCAAACTTATGAAGACTTTGATAATCGAGCTCTCTTAATTAAAAGTTGGAGCATTACTGTTTCACTTGGAGCTTTAGCTCTAGGTTTCGACTCGACCAAAGGCGGCTTTAGTTCTGCGTTATTCGTTTTTGTTTCTCTCTCCGCAATATTATTTTGGGTTATTGAGGCTAAGTGGAAGACCTTTCAGTATGCAAATGCTTACCGGATAAGGGTGCTTGAAGCCTACTTTCGAGGAGACGAAAAATATAAGGATATTGTCCCTTTTCAAATCTATAACTCATGGTTTAGAGCATATTCATCAAACCCTCCTGTGCACGAATACGAAAAAAACAACATAAATAAAACGCCACTAAGCCAGACATTCCGAAATGCAATCTTACCCTTGGTGTTCATTCCCTATCTTCCTATTTCTATATTAGGGATCGGTGGCTTTGTTTGGCAAAATGCATAACAATCTGCTGTAGTCGCTCGCAGGCTCGCTGGGACGCAAACACATGGGCTGCGTCGCTTCGCTCCTAAATTTTAGCCCATGTGTTTCCGCCCCTAAGCAGGGTGTTATGCGCCAAAACATTTGTACAACGGAGTCTGTATGAACCAAATTTTTGAACAGCTAAAAACAGAAATGGATATCGCCAAAAGCCAACAAAACTTCGAACATTTTCGTGATGTGGCAAAACGATTTGGCTTAGCGGAGAAAGATATCAGTGCAGTTGTGAACATCAAATACGAGTATTCATTAAAACTTCAAAGTGGTGAAGAAATTCGTGGTTCCTTGCGCTCATGGGATCAATCCGGACCTTTTAGTATTCAACCGGATAAAAATGTAATAGAAATTAAGATCATAAATAACGGTGCGGTGGTCGAACAGTATGGTGTTTCATGGGAAGACTAGCGCATAACAAACTGCTGTAGTCGCTCGCAGGCTCGCTGGGACGCAAACACATGGGCTGCGTCGCTCCGCTCCTAATTTTAGCCCATGTGTTTCCGCCCCTAAGCAGGGTGTTATACGCAAAAGGGTTAGCATTGTACGGAAACCCTATTACTTTTATTTGTCTAGGTGCTACAGGACTAGCCTGTTTAAGTATCTTATTATGGCCGTTTGTTGCATATACCAGCATTTTCCTTTTCGACGCACCAGACTCCCAAAGCAACCCTATTGTCTGGATTATCGCTCTATTAATGCTTTCATACCCAGTGACTGTTGCATTTGGGACATTCACTTCGTGGAAAGCACACAATGAAACAAACAATCTCAAGGCTATAAGTGGCGTCGCAATTTGTTCAATTAACTTCGTACTACTGTACGCCGCATTCACTTTAAAACTTTGGTAATACGCGTACTATTTGCGTATAACAAACCGCTGTAGTCGGTCGCAAGCTCCCTGGGACAATAACACGTGGGCTCAGTCGCTTCGCTCCAATTTTAGCCCACATGTTATTGCCCCTAAGCGGGGTGTTAGGCATATTAAAATCGGAGAGTGACTAAGACATGCCAGTTCCAGCAGAATATGAACGAGCCTCAGCGAAATTTTATGATTATCTAGTTGACGCCAGAGACACAGCTGATCTCTGGAGTACGCATGTAACCTACACAATGACACAGGGTGTATTTCAGGTTTTTCGTCGAAGGCTTTCAACCCAGGATGCTATAGCTTTCGCAAATATTTTACCTATTTGTCTTCGAGCACTATTTGTCACTGATTGGAATATTGACGAGGAAAAGAAGCCTTTTGAAAGTCGTGAGGTAATGAAAAGAGAGGTTAAATTATTGCGTGAAAATCACAATTTTTCTACAGAAACAGCCATAAGTGATGTCGCGGAAGCATTGAGGCGGCACGTTGATGAAAAAACCTTTGATAAATTACTTGCGCAATTACCCGAGGGGGCTGTCGAGTTCTGGACACCATGAATATTCAAGAAAGGTGTCGCCTAACAAATATCTGCTCCGGAAAAATTACTCGCTGCGCTCGCATTTTTCCGGTGAGCTAGGTGTTAGGTGGCAAAGGAGTTTTTAATGCTGGCAGCTTTAATCGGCGTTGTGCTCTCTATACTTCTCGTCGTCTCCGCAAAATACACGCGCTTCGATAGAGATACCAGTTTCTATCCTTCTATTCTTATTTTTATTGCTAGTTTCTATATTTTGTTTGCCGTTTTGGCTGGCCACTCTATTGTAAGAGAAGTCGGTATTGCTTCTATCTTTATCTTTTTGGCTTTTTATGGTGCTTATAAATCGTTGCTCATTGTCGGTTTAGCTATTGCTCTGCATGGTGTCTACGACATTCTTCATATTGCTCAACTTAAACAAACTGTAGCACCAATTTGGTGGGCACCATTTTGTTCAGCAGTAGACTTCATGGTAGGTATTTGGGTAATGTACCTTTCCAAAAAACAGATAGCGCAGGTTAAACCGCACGCCACCTAACAAAAACATTAAGCCGCTCGCAGGCTCGCTGGGACAGTAACACGTGGGCTCTGTCGCTTCGCTCGGATTTTAGCCCACGTA
>NZ_JBSWWF010000014.1:0-3726 GCF_056159945.1 Alteromonas sp. ABH2_165 | reverse complement strand
GGGTGTTATGTGCCACAGGAAATTTGATGACAAGTAATTCTGATTGGAAGTTAAAACTCAGATATGGAAAGGAGGTAACTCCTTTTACCCACTTCACCGTACTTGGAGCCGGAAACGTTTTTAATAATGATCATGGATTTGAATGTCCACTTGGTCCAGCTGTCATGGCTATAAAAGTTTGGGCTACAGATGCTAACGAAGCTGCTGATATGCTTCATGTCATTGGCCAACAGGTAGGCTTTGATTCAGAAGGAGAAGTAGAAATTTACGAGACTGAACCGGAAGAACCACCAAAAGAAAATCCGTTTGGCTACGGAATTAACTTTACTCCCTATGATGTCTAAACAGGCACATAACAATCACATTAAGTCGCTCGCAGGCTCGCTGGGACAGTAACACGTGGGCTCTGTCGCTTCGCTCCGTTTAGCCCACGTATTACTGCCCCTTATGTGGGTGTTAGGCATTTGAGATTTAACATGGTGAGTTTTAAAGTACTTAATTCCGTGACATCAGTCATAGCATTAATATTATTTGTCAATTTTCTAATCTACCCGGAATTGCTGTTCTTTATTTTTGGCATTGATGGCTCTGGCAGCTCGTTTTTTATTGCAAGGCGGCTATCCATATTATTTCTCGGCATTTCAGTATTAACTTGGTTAAGCCGGAGTGTGAAGCATTCTGAGGCGCGACAAGCAATATGTGCAAGTATTTATGTATCCATGTTTTCAATGTCAACCCTTGGTTTATTTGAATATTTTCGGGGTGTTGCACATGCCGGAATACTAATTGCGGTACTTACAGAAATGACAATTGGGTACCTTTATTTTGTAAAATGGAACATCGGTAAAATGCCTAACAAAACGCTATAGTCGCTCGCAGGCTCGCTGGGACACAAACACGTGGGCTGTGTCACTTCGTTCCGATTTAAGCCCACGTATTTGTGCCCCTAAGCTGGGTGTTAAGTGACAAGAGTGAATTATGACTAGTAAAGTCAAAGATATTATTGCTTACGGAACAAGCGGTTCTGTGTTAGGTAAAAAATTTAATGCTCTGTACCGTAATGGTTTCTATGAGCTTCATTCTGAAGAACTATCTAATAAGACGGGAAAGCCCCTTAATTATAATGCGACCAAGGTGTTTGTACCGACGTTAGAAGAGGCTGCAAAATTAATCTTAAAAGGTGGCTATCATTTAAGGCTAAAAAATGCCGAGACAGGCCAAGAAAATAAGAGAAAGCCAAGTGAAGTCGAGATCATCTGGGCTTGACACTTAACAATCACATTAAGCCGGTCGCAAGCTCCCTGGGACAGTAACACGTGGGCTCTGTCGCTTCGCTCGGATTTTAGCCCACGTGTTACTGCCCCTTATGTGGGTGTTAGGACAACGGAATGTCACCATCGGAAATTTTTTAAAAGAAAGTCCACCTACGGCTGAGGATCTATCCTCACTGAGAACTGCTGTCGGATGGACTAGTCCTGAGCTTTCAATAATAGAAAGCAGCATCAATTCTTCATTGTTTTGGGTTTCAATATTTCAGCGCGATCGACTCGTTGCATGTGGACGTGTTATCGGTGATGGTTTCATGTACTTTTATGTTCAAGATGTCATTGTACATCCTGAATTTCAAAAGCTTGGTTTAGGCTCAAAAATCATGCAGTCTATAAACGGTTTTCTATCTTCAAGTTGCCAGTCTGGTTCAACTGTTGGGTTACTGGCGGCAAAAGGGAAAGAACATTTTTATCTCAAGCATGGTTTCGTATTGAGAAATGGCAAAGATCTAGGTTTGGGCATGTGCAGGTTCATTTAGCTCCAGTCCTAACAATCGCATTAAATCGCTCGCAGGCTCGCTGGGACGCTAACACATGGGCTGCGTCACTTCGTTCCTAATTTTAGCCCATGTGTTATCGCCCTTTATGCGGGTGTTATATTTAATGGAATGGAAATGAGGAAGTTTTTAGTAATAACTTTTATGCTAGGGGGTTGTAGTTCAACCCCTGTCGATTTGAATAAGTTTTATTCAGAAAATGATGTTTCAAATTCCGTGGTGTTTGAAGCTGACGAAAGTGAGGGAAAGCCTTTCGGAAAAGGGCATGAAAAGATATTCCTATGTCACATAGATGGTGAGTTCATTAATAAGACAACCTTATTAGAACCAGTAGCCGTTACGCCTGGAACTAGAAAAGGAACAGTTTGTTATCTCGAAGGGTTAAATGAAGCAAAAGCAACCTTCAATTTTTCAGGAGTCCCCGGAGAGATCTATAAAATTCAGTTGGGTGAACACAGCTGGACTGAGGTTAATTTTTGGATAGAAAACAAGAAAACTGGAGAGGTGCTTATACCTTTAACCACAGTACCTAAAAATGCTGGCAACATCTTTGAAATTTTACCAGTGTATTAAATATAACAAACACATTAAGGCGCTTCGCTGGGACAGTAACACGTGGGCTCTGTCGCTTCGCTCCTATTTTAGCCCACGCATTACTGCCCCTTATGTGGGTGTTAGCTGCTCACGAGGAATCGTATGAAAAATATGGACGTTTTTAACCTTATCTCCTTAGAAGTATTTCACCTTTGCTTGGAGTCATTTCCAATTCCAATTGATACAAGTAGAAAAGAAATTGCAGGTTCTGTGGCAGGTTACTTAGAGATAATAGAGTCGAAATCTGACGAAAAAATCCTTGAGGATCAGGTTCTTTATACTGTTTGGTGGCTTAGAGATGAGCAATTTATTACACTAAAACGTGAAGCATTAAATGGTAGTTTTTCTGCTTCTTTAACGCAGAAGGGACTCAATGCAATAAACTCAAACCCCAAAGCTCTGGAAACTAAAAAATCATTCAAAGAACTTTTCTATCACGGATTGGCAAACTTACCTTTTTCGGTAGCATCAGGAACCATGGTCGAGTTTTTCAAAACCAGCAGCTAACAAACAAATTAAGTCACTCGCTCCGCTCGCTGGGACACAAACATGGCGGCTGTGTCACTTCGTTCCGATTATAGCCGCCATGTTTGCGCCCCTTATTTGGGTGTTATGTGCCTGAACACAGGAAATTCAAAATGGAAGAATTTGAAATAACTCCGCCGAATGACATGGAAATAACAGCAGCTCAAGAAAAGTTAGGTTTTAAGTTTTCTCAAGATTACATTCTCTTTTTAAAATCTGGATATGATTTAGGGGATGTGCCAATGGAAGCCCTCGAAATAGTAAACCCTCCGACCTATGCAAACATTTACTCAGTTCAACAGGAAGCAAAGTCAAATGAGCACTTTCCCGAACAATTGCTACCAATATGCGAGGACAATGGGGATTATTATTGCCTTGCCCAAGATGGTGAAGTAATTTTTTGGTCCCATAACGGATTAACTGACGAGCGCTGGAAAAATGTCACGGAATGGCGGGAAGCAATGAAAAAGGAGCATGAGGGTTAAATGGCACATAACAAGCCAATAAACACACTCACTTCGTTCGCTGGGACGCATACACGCGGGGCGGCTTCGCCATTATGCCCCACATGTCTGCGCCCGTTATTGGAAAGTTAGGTGTCAGGGATGAAAACGGTACTACTGTCATTTATTGTTATTGTGTTAGCTGGCTGCACATCAGTCGCCAAACCAACTATTCACCTCCACTCAGATGGAGTTAGCGAAGCAACGTTAACTAACCTAAGAATCAAATTGGAAAAAAGTGGATATACTATAGTAAGTGGCAATCAAGACTTCTCTCAT
>NZ_JBSWWF010000013.1:0-4381 GCF_056159945.1 Alteromonas sp. ABH2_165 | reverse complement strand
CGCGCGCTTCCACCGATGTATGGTTGTTAAGAAGTAAAATTACACTAAAAGCAATTAAAGGTAAGTTAGTTGTTATCGGGTTGAAGGCTTCACCCAATAAATGGGTGTTGAAGGTTGCGACAAAAACTAACAAGCCAGTAAGGGCTAAAATGTTTAACTGATTAACAATTTTACTTTTATATAGAAAGAAAAACACGATACCAAAAACTATCTCAGCCAAACCAGCCGACTTTGTCACCCAGAAGGATAAATTAGCGGAAAAGCCCAGACTAGCAGTAATTTCCTTCTCAAGAGGAGCAATCCATATTAGCTTCGGAACCAGTCCATGATAAACCCAACAGAAGCTAATTATAAATCTCGAAATTTGGTTGATATCCATATCTGCTTCCGTGTGTATAACACCCTGCTTAGGGGCACAAATACGGCGGCTAAAATCGGAACGAAGTGACACAGCCGCCGTGTTTGTGTCCCAGCGAGCCCGCGAGCGGCTACAGCAGATTGTTAGAATTCATAGCTGTATAAGAGCTAGCATATCGTCACCATCTTCATCCAAGCCGACTTCTTGAAACCCAAAGCTGGAATAGAAATCTTTAGCGACTGGGTTATTAGGGTTATAGCATATTTCGATTTCTTTGATGCTGGGAGTTTGCTTTATAGCCTCGATTGCCAGCGTTAAAGCTTTCCGTCCTATTCCTTGGTTCTGATGTTTCTTATCAACCATAAATCGCCAAATTGATACTTTTGAAACTGATTCTTTGACCCACATGAAGAAACCAACGGGTTCATCGTTGAAGTAAATGGCCTTACATGTGTGACCTTCGTTATAAAATGACTCAACTAGTGACCACATGTTGCACGCTACATAATCTTCCTGAGCTTCAGTGACATTAAGGTCACAGACCGACTCATAGTTTTTCTTGTTTATTTCTTCCAATGAAATTTGCATGTTTATCCTGAATTCTAACACCCAAATAAGGGGCACAAACATGGCGGTTATAATCGGAGCGAAGCGACACAACCGCCATGTTTGTGTCCCAGCGAGCCTGCGAGCGACTTAATTTTTTTGTTATGTGCCATTTTAAAAAGGATCACTGTTCTTTGGAATATCTAACAGTGTACTTTTGTCGCCGCAAACGGAACATGTTTGCTCAACAATAAGCTTGTAGTTAATGAGAAAACTACAAGCATAGAGAAACTTACCGAGCGACTTTAATAAGAACCACAGAAAAACAGCTATTTCTACACCAAACTCTAAGAAAAATCTTAGCTTACCAGCTTCAAATGCGAATGAGAAAATAGAGTAAAAGAGACTACCAATAATGAGGCTGACAGCAGAAATGGCAACTAAATAAAAAGATAGCAATATAGCAAGGCCAAACAAATCTAAAAAGCTGACGGAACCGGAGCATTCCATTTTTTGATTTTAAAACAACATTTAAGATTCATATATAAATTGGCACATAACGCCCTGCTTAGGGGCGGAAACAGATGGGCTAAAATTTAGGAGCGAAGCGACGCAGCCCATGTGTTTGCGTCCCAGCGAGCCTGCGAGCGACTACAGCAGATTGTTATACGCGTTTCTCAACTTTCCAAGGAGGATTTAAGCGGTTTTCACCTGCCCAGTAAAGTTTGATTTTGTTACCAGACGGATCTTTAAGTATGGCTTCTTTCCACAAGTACCGTTGCTCTGTCGGCAGTTGTTCAAAATGAAAACCTTTTTTAGTTAACTCAGCACACAGTTCGTCAAGTTTTTCATGCTCGAAGTAAATTACAGAACTGTTTTCAAATTCACCGGTTTCGAGTGATAAGGAAAAGGTAGAATTCCCATCTGGGCAAGAAAACCTTGCATAATGAGGCGTATCGACAATTTGTGTGAAGCCAAGATTTAGGTAAAAGTTAGCAGCAATATCCATATCTTTTACTGGTAACGTAACTTGGTTAAGTTCCATTTAAACTCCTAGCGTATAACACCCAAATAAGGGGCACAAACATGGCGGCTATAATCGGAACGAAGTGACACAGCCGCCATGTTTGTGTCCCAGCGAGCGGAGCGAGTGACTTAATTTGATTGTTATGTGCGTGCTTACAAAACCCGCCTAGCAATCGTTAAAGTCAGCGCCTACAGTATTTGAGCACCCCGAATCGCTACCTTCTAGTCCAGATTGTGTTGTTACAAATGCATCTTTGTTACTAACTTTCTTTAAAGCCGCTTTTTTTCTGAAGCTGATAATAATCAATAAGGTACTTGCCAATAATATTGCGCTGTTTAAATAGGCATTAAAGCCTGTGTATAAACCATACATTCCAATCGTGAGCAGAATTATTCCAAGAAAAAACTGTATCATTGTTTGTCATCCTTGAAGCATATAACACCCTGCTTAGGGGCGGAAACACATGGGCTAAAATTTAGGAGCGAAGCGACGCAGCCCATGTGTTTGCGTCCCAGCGAGCCTGCGAGCGGCTACAGCAGATTGTTAGATACCGAAGAAATAAACGCCCGCAGCTTTGCTGCCACAACTGGGATCAAAACGCTGCGAACTCGAAGCAATAACTGACTTTAAAACAACCCAATACGAAAAGCCAGATGTGCAAAAGCTGCCGGAGAAAAGGCGGTGCTGATACACCTAAAAACCGATGGCTGTTACTTCTCCAACTGGCGTTAAACAGTGCAACGCTTGTAAAGCCTGAAACCAAAAGAGCGATGATGTTCGTGCCGAAACAACATGGCGATGTTCTGCAAAACGGTGATTTCTGTTTGCTGGCTTTGCGATGCCGGAGACAACTTCCGTTGACTTGCCGCTAGCGAAACCGCTGCCGCCAAATTCTCAATAAGCCCCAGAAGAAACAACCTTGCGCGGCTAGGCGCACAAAGAAACAAAGAGAGAAATGAAAGAACTAAACAGAATCTAACACCCAAATAAGGGGCGTAAACACGGCGGCTATAATCGGAGCGAAGCGACCCAGCCGCCGTGTTTGCGTCCCAGCGAGCGCAGCGAGTGCCTTAATTTGATTGTTATGTGAATTTTTCACACACCCAAAAGAGGCAGATTCTTACGCTGATGATAGGTTAAAGCTAACTCTAGGCAGGACTTGATGATTGTTTCTGGGAGAGATTTCGTTAAGGATAGAACTATTGCTCTGTTACCCTGAAACACCAGTTCGTCACTGTACAACTCCCGAAATGTATCGATCAGCTTAGTTTGGCAATTAAAGAATAGATAATAATTATTAGGGGACTTAAGCTTCCAATCCATTCTTAACGGGCTGCCAGTTTTTACACTGTAGCTCGGCTCCCCCCATTTGAGAGTTTCATCAACCTCACCCAGTTTCAACTCAGATGCGACTTGAAATACTAAGTTTCGCAGCTCTTCCAATCTAACACGAGCATTACCCGGATACTCATCGAAGCGATCTTTGACTACCTTGTCCATTGGAATCTCCTATTCACATAACACCCTGCTTAGGGGCGGAAACACATGGGCTAAAATTAGGAGCGAAGCGACGCTGCCCATGTGTTTGCGTCCCAGCGAGCCTGCGAGCGACTACAGCAGTTTGTTATACGCAATATGCTTAAATCCTGAAATACCGAAATACAGCTTTCGCCGCTTTCAACATTAGAAGCGTTGAGAAAACAATTGCTGTTAGAAAGATACCCATAAATTTCAATATTTGCGTAAGCGGAATATTTCCTTCTCTGATCGGTATATTCATATCTATACCAAGAGACCTACCCAAAATATGTGAAAATACTACCAGCGCGACTACAAAAAGCATAACAAGCAAAAAGTAAACGAAAGTTCTGGCTCGTTGACCAGACTTTGTCTTTGCGGCATCAATTCGGTAATTAAAACCCATTATCTTTCGCTAAACCTGATTGCGTATAACACCCACATAAGGGGCAGTAACACGTGGGCTAAAATCCGAGCGAAGCGACAGAGCCCACGTGTTACTGTCCCAGCGAGCCTGCGAGCGACTTAATGTGATTGTTATATGCCGCCTACCATGAATGGCTAATGCCCTTTTGCTTTTCGTAGCTTCTTTTACCAAGCCACAATGAAATAAAGAATAAGGTGAAACTAATGAAAGAGGCCAGTAATAAGCCTCTCAAGCCACCGATGATTATGCATACTACGGCTAGAGTCGGAATAAACACAAAGTAATATTTTCGATATTCCTTTCCAGTTAATAACAGAAACCAGATAAAAGCGCCGCCAAATGCAATGTATGGGGCTACAGGTTGAGAAATATAACCTGCTTTGAAAAATATCATGAACATGATTGCAAACAACAAAAAGAGTCGAGAGACAAACCTTCCCTTTGTTCTGAATTCAACTAGTTCATTCTTCGTGAGTTTACTCTTCACCAAATATCTCTAGGCATA
>NZ_JBSWWF010000012.1:0-126906 GCF_056159945.1 Alteromonas sp. ABH2_165 | reverse complement strand
GCGCATTAACACTCGCTGCGCTCGTTGGGGACAAAAACACGTGGGCTCCTGGCGCTTCGCTTGAAATTGTAGCCCACGTATTTTTGCCCGTTATGCGGGTGTTAGGCGGGGAAAAACATGGAACATTATCTCGGATATGCTGTGGCAAGCTTGCTTGGACTATCAGCAGTATTACTTGGAATTCTTATTCCTGGCGGTCCAATTGAAAATAGAAATTTCTCGCATATATCTCCCATGACACTGGGGATATTCAATGTGTTTCTCACGGTATTAGGGATTGGCAGCCTTATATTGGTCTATTTTGCGTTTGTAGGATCCAAGCTTGCAGTCATCGCTTCAGCACTTTGTGGAATTTCGTATTTTTTTGTATATGCGCTGGATTTGGGAAAAATATTTCCTGTCTCGCCAGACAAAATGCCGAGAGCATTATTCTGTATTGAGTTGGTTGGGCTTGTCCTGTCGATACCGCTAACACTTTTCTCATTTATTTACCTATTCATACCAAAAACTGGTGAAAACGCATTCGGGATTTCATCTGGAACCACATTTTTGATACTGGTTGCAGTGATCGTCCTTGGTGTTGGAATAGTCGTATTCGCTACAAAATCGGCAATGAAAAAATCGCATAACAAGGCAAATTAACTCGGATGCAAATTCCGCTGCGCTCCATTTGCACCAGTTATTTGCGACGTTATGCTCTTTATTCGTTCGTTTGTTTGTTTGAGATGAAGATATGGAAGATACTGATAAAAAGCTGTTGCTTGAGACGCTCTCATATATCGGCACTTTAAGCGAAGCTGATATGAAAAAAGCTCTCCCGTTTTTTAGTTTCAGGTGTTGCTGTTCGAAGGAGTATATCTTTTCTAGTGGCGATTTCCCCCTAGATGTCCATTTTGTTCTTAGTGGTGTTGGTAGGTATTTTTATGTTGATAAAAATGGTAACGAGCGGAATAAATCGCTGGTAAGAAAAGGCGGGACTTTTGCGAGTCTTAGTTCAATTGTTGAGGGTAGTCCTTGCCCGTTTTTTGCTCAGACACTTACAAGGTGCATTATCGCTTCGGTAAGCTACTCAAATTTGCTGGAACTTTCAAAATCCAATAGTAATTGGGCAGACTTAGCGCGCAAGATGTTTGAACGCTTAGTTTTAAAGAAAGAAAAGAGAGAGGCCGGCTTTCTTATGTTGTCTGCGAAGGAGCGCTACTTGGAATTTTTAAATGAATTTGGTGATGACAGTCAGAGTATACCTCTTCGCCATGTCGCTATGTATATAGGTGTTACGGATGTTACGCTGTCTCGTATTCGTCGCGAGATGGGCTTAACATAGGTTAAGGTAACGGTAAAATGATTCTTATATGCTCAAGCTTTACTATAGCGGAGTGTCGAGATGAAAAAATTATTACCACCATTTTTGTTCTTAATTTTTATCATTGTTATGGGTTTTATTTGTTGGGGTGTAGGCCTCCCCCACTCACTTGAATTTCCATACAACCTAACTGGCATTCCAATTATTGGTATTGGTCTGATACTTTCAATTTTAGGTAAACAATTATTCAAGAAGTTCAGCACTAATATTAAGACGTTCGATGAACCAACGGTGTTAGTTACGAGTGGTATTTATAAATATACTAGAAACCCTATGTATCTCGGGCTCACTATAGCAATGTTCGGATTTTCTATATTAATGGGTGGTTCTCTTTCATCTTTTTTACTAACAGTTGCTTTCTTTTTAATAACTGATAGGTGGTATATATCGTATGAGGAACAAATGATGTACACAAAATTTGGTATAGAATACGAAGAATACTGTAGAAAAGTACGCCGGTGGATTTAAAGCATAGCAAACAATTTAAGAGTGATTCAGCACGCTTGGCATTTTTTGTTTGGGTCTAGTTTAGTGTTTACGGTGGTCAAATTAAGTGTCGTGGTCGCGTGCTTCACTCCTTAATTTGGCGCTAGGTATCCAATGAAAATTGAGGCTGTTAATTTTCGAGAGTCATGTATAGAAATATTGAAGTTCCTCGCAGACCCAGAAGGTCAGAGGAAGTTTTCGAGTAAAGTTGAATACGACGATTACAAAAGTGAATTCATAGCTTGGTGGTTTGACGATTTAGCGTTCGAGACTTTGCCTGATGGAACAGATTTAATCCACAAAAGCTTTTCACAAGATGAGTTAATTGCGCTTCAAAAGTTCACTAGTTTTTTGAACGAACACGCGAACAGTAAAACTCAAACTATGGAGCAACTATTGGGCGATACTTGTTGGCTAAATATCATTAAAGAGGCGGCGGCGGCTCTTAAAAACATCGATAGCAAGGTTACCTGACAAGCCAATCAACTCACTCACATCGTTCGCTGGGACGCATACACCCGAGACGGCTGCGTCCGATATTGGAAAGTTAGGCGTTAGGAAAAAGTAGAATCATGCATACATCATTCAGCATCGCTCATGATAATTTAGATGAATTCATCAATCATTGGTCATCAAAATGTTCATATCCCAGTGAATACCTATACGACAACAATATTCGCAAGCCTCTTACAGAAACTTCGAGAATGGAATTATTTAAATGGGAGAACGAGGGAATTCTATCTTACGAAACGTGTGAAGCAAGAGAGAGCCTCGGCTTTGATGGCGAGTAAACAGCTAACAAGCGGCTCAAACCTTCCTAAACTGGGTTGCTGGTGAATATCCTTGAGCTACAAATGTAAAAAATGCCAATCACTTATTCATCCGGTGGAGCGAAAAGTGCCTGGCGTACAGCACCCAATTTATTGTTGTCCAGTTTGCGGGGCAAGAGTATCTATTGGACGATGGAAGGGGATTGCATCACTTGCCGCAATTGTCTTCATTGGCTGGGCAATTGCCTTTAGTTATTACCACCTTAGTAAGTAGATTGCTTTCGTCGCTTCGGCTTCGCAACAAAACAAACGCATTGAATCGCTCGTAGGCTCGCTGTGACGCAAGCACGTAAGCTCAGTCGCTTAGCTCCAATTATAGCCTACGAGTTATTGCCCGTAATGAAGAAGTTAACTGCCAAAGTGTTCATCCAGCTTCTTCAATAAATCTAAGCCTTTTTCCCGATCACCGGCAGCAGCCAATGCTTTGAACCTTACTTCAGTATCAAACTCAGCAATCGCCTAAGTTGTTAACTCTTCAATCAATTTATTTAGGCTTAGTTTCTTGTGTGCCGCCAATGCCTTTAACTTATTGTGCTTATCATCTGGCAAACGTACTGTTAGAGTCGACATATTAACCCCCTCTCAAATATTCTTCGGGCGAATAGACTTTCAGGCCATCAAATTGCAACTCAGCATTGCCTAAGTCTTTAAGATTATTCGTTATAATAGATCCAGCATTTCCGGCAACGGCAAGTTCGATGAGAAAATTATCGCCTTCATCTTTTAAATTTGGCCGCCACAGGTAATGTATTTGTACCCACTCGCAAACAGCAAAAAACGATGCTAGCAAAACATTAACTTCATCCTCAGTTAATGGGCATAGCTCTTGTATTTTAGGCCTTTTGCTAACGGCTTCATATTCAAGAAACAGTGTTGTACTCACTAAAGGTTTCAGTTGGCCAAGTAAGCAGCGACGAATAATTTCACGGGCTGGGCCAGCTTTGCCAATCAAAGCAATGATATGTACACTGGTTTCGATAACGACTTTATTCATACGGCTAACGCTAGCGTCTATGATATCACTTTTTAATTTGGTAATGGCAGGTAACAATTAAATTAAGACGTGCGCTAGGGCGCACTGGGATAAAAACACTCGGGCGGCTTCGTCATTGTCGCACACGTGACTGTGCCCCTGTCCACTTCCCCTTATTTGGGCGCTAAGACTCTCATGAGAAATCACCGAAATGTCGATAAGATTGAAAACAAAGAACTTTCAGATCGCTTCTCATTTCTTCTGAAATACAATGAGGATTGTACAAAATCTGATTTCTCTTGGGCTGCAATTACTATATTCGATCACTGGTTATATGAAAGTAACTCTTTAACTCGCATTGATGCGGAAACTGAATTAGAGAAGACGGATTGGACAAAGAAAATAAAAGACTTTTTGCGAAATCTCGTTTTGATAGAGGAGCCTTTGAAGTATAGATATCGAGGTCTACACAATAACCAAAGGCTCCAATTCTCACGTTATGTGGGAGGCAATGATTACGGGTGTTACATAGCTAGCCTCTTTGACAAAATGTACCATCCCAATATCGTATTTCCAAAACTAGGTGTAGATCTTTGGTTCGAAGACGACTGGGCTCTGCATTTTAAGTACAAAAGCCAGCTCGAGTGTATAGCTTTACTCCAGCTGGCCGCGGAATCTGGGCTTTACGTGCTTCCCGCATATTGCGCGGAGCACTTAAATTGTTATTCCGAGCTCTCCGTATTCATGGTAGAGAATGGCCTTATCAAAGCAATCTACCGGACGTCAACTGCCTAGTGTTAAGTTTGCTCATATACCATACTTAACATGACTTTGTTCCGCCAGTTTATGCGTGCGAATGCGATAAGGATATCGATTTGAATTTTCTGGTAGTTTTAGCAAGCTCAAGATCTGACGGTAATACAGCAAAGTTATCCCGTGTGATTGCTGATAGCCTTCAAGCCCACACGGTCGATCTTCAAAATTTATCAATTTCATATTTTGACTACGAATCTCGTAATCAATCTGATGATTTCATACCGTTAATTGAACGCATCGTGTCGTCAGACTTTGTTGTATTCGCTACGCCTGTATACTGGTATTCCATGTCAGCACAAATGAAAACGTTCTTTGACCGGTTTACTGATTTACTTACAACAAATAAAGAACTTGGACGAAAACTGCGCGGCATGCCAATATCGGTAATTGCTACAGGTACAGAGCCTGAATTGCCTTTTAGTTTCACAAGTCAATTCGAGCTAATATCTGGATACCTTGGCCTGAAATACCATGAACCGCTATATTGTTGCTGCCCAGATGAATTTAACCTTGAACAACACCGGCAGGCAATTCAAGGTTATCTAAGCAAAATCGCACAATAACCTGCTGTAGTCGCCCGCAGGCTAGCCAGGACGTATACACGGCAGCAGTGAGACTTAGAATCATATAACAAGGAGGTTTTATGTTTCCGTTAGAGATATTCGTTACTTATACATTAGCTTGTTTACTTTTAGTGATCTCGCCTGGTCCGGATAACTTGCTCGCTATAGGTAGAGGATTAAGCCAAGGTCGACTGGCGGCGGTAATGTCCGGTATATCTTCTAATGCTGGCATCACATTCCTGTCTTCTGGGTTAGCAGTAGCGTGTATGAAGCAGCGATAATCTGAATTTGTTAATAAGGTTGACTATCTGCATCGAAAAGGATTTGATGTGTAGCTACTGCGGTAAGTCGTTTTGAAATTTACTGCACTTATATTTTTATGGAGGAAAATATGAAGAAAATTTTATGTATTGGTTCTATCGCCCTATTGGCGGGCTGTTCGTCAATGAATTACACAAAAATTGAAAATAGTCAGGCCAATATCACTAATCTAGAAGTCGCTGAAATCGGAAAAGTTGGTACGGATAAATATCAACTGGATGTTAAGTTCGATTACAGCATCGATGATTATCATGAAATTTCTGATCTCTACTCCTGCTCGGTCTTGTTCGTAAGTTCGCAAACTCAAATGGTAACCACATCACAAGAGAGAAATCCTTGTGAGATTAACCAGCAGAACGGCTCTATATCGATAAAGTGGGATACGCCGTTATCTAAGGATGCTGGCTACTCGAAAGAGGCTCTCAAAAAAATGTCTCTTCCTCTTGAGTACCACATAGCAATTCATCAGAAAAAAACGAGCAATACGAACCAAGTGATTGGGATGAGCAAAGCGCTGTATTTAAATCCTAAAACGTAACAATGCTTAATCTGAATATCAGAAATGGAGTTTTGATGAAAAAAGTTGTCGTACTGTTTCTTACCCTCGTCTTTTCCAGTGCTTTTCTTGCCCCTACTCTCGCAATAGGCTCTACAGTTCAGAAGATTGATTTTGAAGACGATGGTTTTGTCGCGCATTATTATGCGCAATCGCCCGAGTCTCTGAAACAACCCATTATTGTGCTTGGTGGCTCAGAGGGCGGCATCCCGACTCGTCTTGCTCAAGTAATTGCCGATAATGGCTTCCCTACCCTCGCAGTCGCCTACTTTAAAGAAGAATCACTCCCTGACGAATTAGAAAAGATACCTCTAGAGTATTTTGAAAAAGCGAAAAATTGGTTGCGCCACAAACATCCAGAATACAACAACCTGACACTAGTGGGCTGGTCGAAAGGCGCTGAATTATCGTTGCTTCTTGCTTCACAAGACACAGCGTTCAACAGAGTTATCGCAATTGCGCCGAGCTCGGTGGTTTGGGCTGGCATTTTAAAAGACTGGCAGAAAACGCCAGGTTCAAGTTGGACTCGTGAACAACAAGCATTGCCTTTCGTGCAATTTAATCCAAGTGGTGCCGTAAACGGTTTACTCGACCTTTATTCCCAGTCTCTCGCTAATCGTCAAGATGACGGTAAAGCAAAAATAAAAACAGAAAATATACAGGGTAATGTTGTTCTGTATTCCGGTGGTAAAGATGAAATTTGGCCATCGAATTTAATGGCAGAAAAAGTCTGTGAAAGGATGAAGCGCAACAAGTTATCTACTTGTGAACACGTTAACTATCCAGCACTTAGCCACTTATTAGATTACAAATTTTTAGATAAATCTGAACAGCCATATCAAACGTTTGTGAGCAGCCTTGAGAGCAATTAACTACCTGCTTTGGTAGTGCTACCCACTTTGGAAACGCCACGCACTTTGGAAACGCCACGCACTTTGCCTGGCGAGAATTCATCAAGCCGAAATATTCTCAAAAATACCTAACCTGGCTTTTGAGTACCCGCCTTATTGCAGGGCTCAAATAGCATAAAAGGACTTCATCATGGATACCGCAACATCAATCTTCATTTCTTGGTTTCCCTTGCTTCTGCTCATTTTCATTTTTTGGGGAATTCCGATCCTCGTGATTTCCAGTTCAAAGAAAGTAGGCCGAAGCGAAAAACTCGCTTGGATCATCGCGACTTTGTTTATAAGTTGGGCGTGTTTATTATTATATTTACTCCTCGCACCGTTGAAACCCAACGACGATTAAAACTGCGATCATAACTAAAGTGAGTAGCTTCTATGCTGAATAAAAATAACACTGGTTTGGTGGTTGTTGATATACAAGGCAAACTCGCGCAAATAGTTGCAAACAGTGATGCATTTCTTTCGAACTGCGCAAAACTGATCGAAGGCGCCCAAGCTTTGGACTTACCCATTGTGTGGTTAGAACAAAACCCCGATAAATTGGGCAAAACATCAGAGCAGATAGCATCTCAGCTCACGGCTTATAAGCCTATTACCAAATTCACGTTTAATGGCTGTGAGGAACCGCGTTTTGTTGAAGAAATCGAAAGCTCAGAAAAAACCTCGTGGCTTATTTGTGGTATTGAAGCACATATTTGTGTTTATCAAACGGCTATGGGTCTCAAAGCGTTAGACTATGACATTCAACTGGTTAGCGATTGTGTGTCGTCCCGGGTGGATGCCAACAAGCAGTTAGCGATGGATAAGCTTAACGCCGCCGGGGTTGAAATTACTGGCTTAGAAATGTGTCTCTATGAGTTGGTCAAAGATTGCCGGTCACCCGCGTTTAAACACATTCTGAACTTAATTAAATAACGTGGGGCATCAATGAAAGTCACAGATATTAAAGCATTTGTGCCAGCTAGGGATTACGCTGTATCACAGGCATTTTGCACCGAAATTGGTTTTCATTCGGAATACGTCAGTGATGACCAAAAAATAAGACTATTCACTAAATTGTGGTTAACTTTCGTTCTTCTATTTTTCTAATAGCCGCTTCAGCCCACAGTTTTCATGGCTTTGTTTAATGGCACGGCGGTTGCTGTACAGGGATGAACCTAATTTTTTAAAGGACTAAACAATGAAAAAAGCACTTACCGCAACACTCGTCATCATCATCGGTGTATTACTTTATACCCAGTTTACTGAACTCGCCTATAAATTCGGGTTTGCCGAATTAAAAATGGTCGCGGTACTGGAAAACAGCGACAAAATGAAAGTGAAATGTGATACCTACGGATTGGGCTATTTCGACGAAATTAAATTGCAGAATAACTACCAAAAATGCATTAATGAGTATGAAGCGCAAGGCTACAAAGTTATCAGCCGCACGGATAATTGATTCCAGATCAGCCTTGTAGTGCGGTGACGAATAAAGCACCGCACTACCTGAGCTCACCAATTCACCGGCCTAACAGAACGAGTCACACATTATTGGAATACCCACATCATGATTAGAAATGCACTCACCAGCGATGCCGAGGCGATTGCGACAATCTATAATCACTATGTTAGCAATACGGTTATTACCTTCGAGGAAACGCCGGTAACAACCTCGGAAATGGCCAGCCGGATTGAGGCCGTTCAGGCCTCAAATTTACCCTGGCTTGTGCTAACAGAAAGCGATGAAATTATTGGCTACGCATACGCCACGCCATTTAAAGCACGCAGTGCTTACCGCTTTTCAGTCGAATCTACTGTTTATCTTTCCCCTGAGCATCACGGTAACGGCTATGGCACGAAGCTGTACGAAACGCTGATAAATGAGCTACAGGCACTGGGCATAATCAATGTCATCGGTTGTATTACCCTTCCTAATCCCGGCAGCGTGGCACTCCATGAAAAAGTGCAGATGAAAAAGGTCGGACACTTTCCGAACATCGGCTACAAATTTGACCAATGGCTGGATGTAGGCTTCTGGCAGCGCAGTTTGGCGTGCAACTGACGCCATAGTGTCGTAAGGTTGTCGTATAAGAAATGGACAGCTCAGGGAGAGCGAGTTATGCGGTTCATAGCGTTAATCAAGGCAATATTAATTCCTTTGAGTCTTTTATTTGCCTGGCATACTCAAGCTGAAGACGCAGCCATTCAGGCTACCATTGCAGATAAATTTGATGTGGGCGGCTTTGATTTATATCTCGAGTGCTTTGAGAACGATAAGCCCACGCTAATCCTTGAACAAGGTTTCAGCCGCTATGGGTCTGATGGTGCATGGCAAGAAAATATCACCAAGCTACAGGAAGACTTTAGCGTTTGTTTCTATGATCGCGCCGGTCTTGGCAAAAGTGAACAAGGTCCTGTTCCCTACGATATTGATGGTGCGGCTACACACTTTACTTCAAACAGCTGAAATCGCCCCACCCTACTATTTTGCAGGCGGTTCGTATGCGTCTTATGTCATTACTGCATACAATAAGCTTTATAGTGATGAGGTGCTTGGCGTGATGCTTATCGACCCGCCTCCTTTTGGTTATTTTCACATGATGGGTACTCGCTGGCCTGACAACTTTACATCGGATAATGAGGAGTTGATTGACTATTATCAGTTTGAGCAGAGTGTACATAACCCTATGTTCGAACGCGCGCCTGAGAAAATTGATCATATTAAAAGCTACACACAACTGGTCGATGCGCAGAATTTTGGTGATAAGCCAGTGATAGTGCTACGCGCAAAGGCATCTGACGAAGCTTACGATCCGCCTTTTGTACCCGCTGAGATAGCGGCTAAGATGGACACACTTTTTAACAAAGCTGAGGCCAGCTTTCTAGCACTATCTTCAAACAGTAAAGTCTTATATTCAGAGTCATCCAAGCATCATTTACATCTTTCTGATCCGGACAAGGTTATTGAACTCATTCGCGAGTTACCGGCATATTCAGCACACGACTAAAGGACTTTTTATGAAAATTGCTAGCTAACTAATAATGTTTATATTGCTTCAGGGCTGCACAGTGTTGGGAATGATTGCTGATCATAAAGCGGGTGAGAGTGGAGAACGTCATGGCTCGCACAGTGGCGGCTTAAAAGCTGGCTCACACATTGATGAGACGGTGTTGTCTTCTATAAAATCCGGCGAATTTCCAGACGCTAGCCCTTATGAAAGCTGCAGCGGCGCAGGCCATGAATTAACTCGTTACATTTCCATGTTTGTAATTGTGTCGCGCCGCCTGTTAAATCTTCATTCACAAGATTTTATGCGAGCGTTTTCATGAAAACCTTTTTGCGTTACCTACTGCTAGCCTGCATTCTGTTTTTGGCTATTCACCTCTACTCACTAGGTATTTCTACCGGTACCTTTGCTCTGGTTGTATTAGCCTTGGCTGTAGAGAGCGTTTTTTGGATGGGTCTGTTTAAAAAGAACAAAAAGAAGCCTCTAAACCCGTAGGCATTATCGAGATTCAGTACCACCAAGGCTTGCTGAAATCGACATTCTGAGGCTCAATTTCTGCGTTATAAGGGGGCTCAAACCCGCGCCAGAATATACCTGCAAAGGCGGGAGCACGAATGATGAGCTTCTCTTGTTTTGCATATTGCGCTAAGAGCTTCTGATAAGCGCCAACAGGATATTGCGGAGCGGTTGAGCGGAATACCACTGGACCGCCAAATTCTTCGTACATGGCTTTCTCAGTTAGCCAGTGTTTAACCTGCTCTTCAGCCACTTCCTTTGGTGCTCGCTTTTTCTCGGCAAAGGCTTTCGCCAGCTCTTCATCTTCACCCACTTCCTTTGGAACATCATCTTGGGCAGCTAAACTTTCGCCGAAAACCTCGAGGAAGCGCTTCACCATAGCAGGATCTGCTTCGATGCCCTTCTGCAATGCATAGTCATCCAAAACAGCCTTGATGATCAGCTCGGTGAGTTGGGCATGCTGAAATTGAGACATCGCCAGGTCCCGAGAAACACCGGTCGCTTTGGCAACCGCATTCAACTCTTCCCCCGTAGGCGACACTTCATCGATTGTTATTGATTTACCTAACACCACTGCCACAATTTCATCTGCCGACTGAGCAAACGCGTAGGACGAGCTAAGAATACAACACAGAAAGACCAGAAAAAATTGGCGAGAAACTAGCGACATGAAAGCTCCTTTAAGATGTCTGTACGCGCACTGTATTTAGCGTATACGCATGAGTATATGGAACAAGAGCAAATTGCAGTGAAATAAACCGTTACATAATGTAACTGACACAAAACGTTGTGCCAAGAATGCGCAGTTTTAAGTAAATAGTGTAAAGAAATAGAAATCAACAGCAATAAGACACGATGACCAT
The DNA here is from genome assembly GCF_056159945.1 of Alteromonas sp. ABH2_165. Lineage (NCBI taxonomy): Bacteria > Pseudomonadati > Pseudomonadota > Gammaproteobacteria > Alteromonadales > Alteromonadaceae > Alteromonas > Alteromonas sp. ABH2_165. The sequence goes on along the minus strand of NZ_JBSWWF010000012.1, from coordinate 115,721 downwards.
CGTTGCTGTTAAAAGGGGGGAGAAATAAAAAAACGGTGACAGATGTCACCGTTTTTTTGGAAATCAGATAGCGCTTACGTTAGCAGCCTGCAGACCTTTTTGACCTTGCTCGACTTCGAACTCAACTCGCTGACCTTCATTCAGGGTTTTGTACCCTTCAGAAACGATAGCACGGAAATGTACGAATACATCTTTGTCGCCGCTATCCTGAGTCAGGAATCCATAACCTTTATCTGCGTTAAACCATTTAACGGTGCCTGTAACTTTAGACATGTAGACCTCAAAACTTTCAACAAAACTGCGCCGAAGCGCTTTACTCTCGGCCTCTTTGAACGAAATATTTGGGTCTTACATTGGATGGAAAAACAACTTACTACAATTACAGGTGTAACCAGAGCGTTCAAAACATCATGGTAGAAACAAAAATAATCTCGTCTTAAAAAGACCTAAGGCAATTAAGCCAGAAACCACTATAACAGTTGGTTAGAAAAATGATACAAAAATTCACCGGTATCAGAAAATTATAATAATTTCGTAACGGGAATGTCAGAAAAAATGCCGTTTACGAAGACGCAGGATGGCTATGTCGCCAACCCTGAATCCAACAGCCTACACCCACAGCACCGCTAATAACTGGTACCCACCATTGAGGAACGTAAATAGGCAGAATTGCCGCAACAACAATAAATGTCGCCCCAGCAATAACCCAGTGATTGGCTTTAGCCGCTTCCAACTGAAGCCTTGTGAGTTCCTGATGATTGCGCGATATTTGCAGCGGCATGGCTTTTACTTGCTTTAAGCTGTCGTACAGCAAATCGGGCATTTCTGGCAGCTTTTCCGACCAGAACGGCAAGTTATCTTTCACCTTTGAGAACATGGCCTTCACGCCAATCTGTTGCTTCATCCAGTTCTCTAGGAATGGCTTAGCGGTTTGCCACAAATCCAATTGCGGATACAACTGACGTCCCAACCCTTCAACATACAATAAGGTTTTCTGTAACAGCACGAGTTGCGGCTGCACAACCATGTTAAAACGGCGCGCGGTGTTAAACAGTTGCAGCAGTACATTGCCGAAGGAGATCTCTGCCAGCGGCTTCTGGAAGATAGGCTCGCACACCGTGCGGATAGCCATTTCGAATTCATCAATATTGGTGTCAGCTGGCACCCAGCCAGAATCGGCGTGCAGCTGAGCGACTTTACGATAATCCCGATTGAAAAACGCTATGAAGTTTTCTGCCAGATAGCGCTTATCTTCACGGTTCAGCGTACCCACAATGCCAAAGTCGATGGCGATGTATTGCGGGTTATCAGGATGTTCTCGCGATACGAAGATATTGCCAGGGTGCATATCGGCATGGAAAAAGCTGTCACGGAAAACCTGAGTGAAAAATACCTCTACGCCCCGCTCTGCCAGCTTTTTCATATTGGTATTTTGTTCAAGCAGCGTGTTGATGTTAGAGATTGGAATGCCGTAAATACGTTCCATCACCAGTACATCGTGGCGACAGTAATCGCTGAAAATTTCCGGCACATACAGGCTCTCAGAGCCTTCAAAATTACGACGCAGCTGAATACCGTTGGCCGACTCACGCATGAGATCGAGTTCGTCCACCAGGGTTTTCTGATATTCAGTTACTACCTCGACAGGGCGCAAACGCTTACCGTCAGGCAGCCATTTTTGCAGCACACCGGCCAGGGTAAACATGAGTTCCATATCGGCGTCGATGGTTTTACGAATGCCCGGACGCAGCACTTTTACCACCACGTCCTTACCGTTTTCTTTCAACACCGCAGCATGCACCTGCGCGATGGATGCCGACGCCAAGGGTTGTTCATCAAAGGAGCTAAAAATCAGATCCAGCTTGGGAATGTTTAGACTACTCAGCACCCGGGCGGTTGCCTCTTCTGATGGGAAGGGCGCAACTTTGTCTTGCAAGCGAGCCAATTCGTTGGCGATAGCTGGAGGCAGCAAATCGCGTCGGGTCGACATCATTTGGCCAAATTTGATGAATACTGGCCCAAGCTCCTGCAGCGCCAGGGTTATACGTTCGCCGGGCGTTTTGTCTTTGTGTTCGTTAGGGATCCAGAATATCAGCTTGCGAGCGAGCCGCACGTACCAGGGCTGCCAGCGTGATGGAATAAGCTCATCGAGCCCGTGCTGCAGGAAGATTTTATTGATGAAATATAAACGACCAATACGCATGAAAGATCCGAATCAGAGATTGTCCGCAGACGTTGTTTTTTGTTCCAATTGGGCAAGTCGGGCTTCGAAACGTTCCACGTCGTCTCGTAAGTCAGTTACCTGGTCGGCGAAATGCGCTACGGCGATACTTGGCACTGCCACGTCTTTTTCTTCAGTAAGTGCATTGCCCAAACCGGCTTTTGCATTACCGAAAAACCGCTCTGCTCGCAGTTTCACGTTCTGGATTGAAGAAAATAGCGTATGCGCTGCCACGTCGCCGATATACGCCGATGCGTGCTCTTCCCAGTCGATATGCAAGTTTTGGAACACGCTACTCACCTGCTGCGCAATGCTCAACTCGCCTTCAACGGATAAACGGTTTTGCTGAATCAGGCTGGTAATTTTACTGCTCTGACGCAGCTCGGGCAGCACATCGGGACGGGTTTTAATACAGCACGTGGCACCGTCGAGGCCGGCAACCACGTCTTCAAAGCTTTGGTTCTCTGCCAGCACGTCGACTTTGTCTGAAAATACCAGTGTGAGCGCGATTGGTGTACCCGCGAGAAATACGGTGAGCCGCTTACCATTGAGAGGCTTGAGGCGGGCTGCACTGCCACTATCCAGTGACAATGCTTTATTTATCGCTGTCTCAATGGATGCGGTGAACAGTGCAACAGCAGGCATTAAAATTTATATCCCCGGTGCAAGGCAACAATACCACCGGTGAGGTTCTGATAATCACACTGCTCAAAACCAGCCTGCTCAAACATGCCTTTCAGTGTTTCCTGATCAGGGTGCATACGAATACTCTCAGCCAGGTACTGATAGCTTTCAGCATCGTTAGCCACTATCTGGCCCATCTTCGGCAAAATATGGAACGAGTAGACGTCGTATAATTTGCTGAGTTGTTCGGTAGTCGGTTTAGAGAATTCCAGTACCAGCAAACGTCCACCCGGCTTAAGCACCCGGAAAATAGAATTCAGTGCGTTTTGTTTTTCGGTGACATTACGTAAGCCGAATGCCATGGTAACCACGTCAAAGGTGTTGTCCGGGAACGGCAATGCTTCAGCGTCGGCCTGCACGTAATCGATATTGTTTACCAGACCACGATCGCGCAGTTTATCGCGGCCCACTTTCAACATAGAAAGGTTAATGTCTGCCAGTGTGACAGAACCGGTAGGGCCAACCAGACGAGAAAACTTTGCGGTTAAATCGCCGGTACCACCCGCAATATCCAGCACTTTGTGTCCCGCGCGAACGCCAGAGCAGTCGATGGCATGGCGCTTCCATAAACGATGAATACCCAGCGACATTAAGTCGTTCATGACATCGTATTTCGCTGCTACAGAATCAAACACACTGGCGACCATTGATGCCTTCTGCGACTTATCAACCTGCTTGTAGCCGAAGTGCGTCGTAGTGGGTTCGGAGGTAGGTGTATTTGTGCTTGCCGTATTATCGCTCATGGCAGTCCTGTCATTAAAATTAAGTGATGAGAAGTGTACCCAAAACCGATGACAATCTACAGCGCTTTGCCATCGGGTTTAGGATTTAAATCAATAATATTGTCCCGCCAGACGACGAGTATCAGTATGCCGGGACACATTACTTCAGCGGTTATTGGTACCCCAGCTTAATGACACTATTTGGCTGATTTCCTGCAACGATAACCCGCTCTCTTGCTGCCACTGCACAAAACAGGCATTTGCGGCTTTCAGGGTTTTCTGACTGGTAAGTGTACCATCAATGATTTCGTGTTTACGCAGGTAATCCTCTACGTCGCGAGAGAACAAAAACGTGTCCACACCCAACGCCCGCAACATATAAGGCCCGGTATTGCCGCCCAGACGCGCACCATGTTTTTTCAGATACAGCCAAAGTTCGGTAATACGCTCGGGCTCAAAGCTGGCAACGAATTCACCGAAACTTCCATGATGATGCCGGATATCCTGAATCATCAGGGCGTTATCCCGTACTGTCATCACTTTTTTAAAGTTTCTGACAATGCGTTTATCCGTGGCTTTTTGCTCGAACATTTCGTCTGGCATCAGCAGGATTTTTTCAATATCGAAACCAAAAAACACGGTTTCGAAATCTGGCCATTTGGCTTCAATCACCCGCCAGACAAAACCCGACTGGAACACTTTCTTGGTCATTTCGGCCAGAAAGCGAGCATCATCAATGGCAGCAATTTGCTTTCGCGGTAAAGGCTGAGACACATAATAAGAAAGGGCGGCAGCGCCACCCTTTCGTTGTTCAGCCCGTTTGAGAATATCTGCAAACGGTTCGATGTTCATTAGGTGCGGATCCCCGAGTGACGCAGCAGCGCATCCACTTTCGGTTCACGGCCCCGGAACGCGACAAACAGATCCATTGGCTCGCGGCTACCGCCCATTTCCAGAATATTTTCCAGGAACGACTTACCGGTATCCCGATTGAAAATGCCGTCTTCCTCAAACTTACTGAACGCATCCGCAGACAGCACTTCAGCCCATTTATAGCTGTAGTAACCGGCCGCGTAGCCACCAGCAAAGATATGACCAAAGCTATGCTGGAAGCGGTTAAACTCTGGCGGGATAACTACCGCAACCTGCTCACGCACACCATTTAATACGGCCTGTACATCAACAGTAGCGCCGTCTTGTTGGTGCATTTGGAAATCGAACAAACTAAATTCCAGCTGACGCACCATCTGCATAGCAGAATGGTAGTCTCGGGCGGCCAGCATTTTATCCAGCAGATCGTTTGGTAACGGTTCACCGGTTTCGTAGTGTCCAGAGATAAAGTTCAGTGCTTCTTCTTCCCAACACCAGTTTTCCAGGAACTGGCTGGGCAGCTCAACCGCATCCCAAGGTACGCCGTTGATACCAGACACACCCGCCACCGACATTTTTGTCAGCATGTGGTGAATACCGTGACCAAACTCATGGAACATGGTTACCACTTCGTCGTGGGTAAACAACGCAGGTTTGTCACCTACCGGCCCATTGAAGTTACAGGTCAGGTACGCCACCGGTAATTGGAGTTCGCCATCTTCTTTGACGCGGCGTACACGACATTCATCCATCCAGGCACCGCCACGCTTTTTCGAACGGGCGTACAGGTCGAGATAGAAGCTACCACGCAAGGCATCGGCATCATCGGTAATGGTGAAGTAACGGACATCGTCATGCCATACGTCCACGCCAGGCTGCTCGACAATTTTTAAGCCGTACAGCTGGTGCACAACGCGGAACAGACCATGCAGTACTTTGTCTTCTGGGAAATAAGGGCGCAGCATTTCATCTGAAATGGTGTACTTTTCCTGCTTCAGCTTTTCGCTGTAGTAAGGTAAATCCCAGGCGTTCAGTTCGGTTACGTCAAAGCGCGCTTCGGCAAAGGCTTTAACCTCTTCCAGTTCTTGCTGAGCTTGCGGACGGGATTTTGCGGCGAGGTCTTCTAAGAAGCTCACAACCTGATCCGTCGATTGCGCCATTTTAGTAGCAATAGAACGTTCTGCGTAGCTAGAGAAGTCCAGCATTTTGGCAATTTCAGTGCGCAGTGCCAGGGTTTCCTGAATGATACCCGTGTTATCCCACTTGCCAGCGTTTGGCCCCTGCTCCGAAGCACGCGTGGTGTAAGCGCGATACATTTCCTCACGCAACGCCGCGTTGTCGGCATACATCATTACTGGCAGATAAGACGGAATATCTAAGGTAAACAGCCAGCCTTGTAAATCTTTTTGATGGGCAGCCTGCGCCGCGGCTGCCAATGCGGATTCTGGTAAGCCTGACAGTTCACCTTCGTCAGTAACATGCTTGCTCCACCCCATGGTGGCGTCCATCACGTTGTTACTGAAGGTTGAAGACAGCTCGCTTAGACGAGCCTGAATTTCAGCAAAACGTTTTTTCTGATCAGTAGGCAGTGCTACACCAGACAAAGTGAAATCGCGGATGGTATTGGTAATAAGTTTCTGACGCTGCTCGTCGAGTTCGGCAAACTCTTCGCTGTCTTTCAGCGCAATGTAAGCATTATACAGACCTTCATGTTGACCAACCCAGGTGCCGTATTCAGACAACAGCGGCAGGCAACCGTCGTGGGCGTCGCGCAGTTCATCACTGCTTACCACGGAATTCATATGAGATACCGGCGACCACATTTTTCCTAAACGGTCATCGGCTTCTTCAATTTTTGCGACTACATTGGCGTAGCTGTAGTCTTGGCTCGCCACCACCTCATCAATGGTGGTTTTACAATGGGCAATCGCCTTTTCAATAGCAGGTTTAATTTCTTCAGGTTTGATGCCGGAGAACAGTGGCAATCCGTCGACTTGCTCGATAGCAGGGGTAGTCATAATGATCTCGCTCGTAATTTGATGTCATGTGACTTGATTATGGTAGCTAAGTGTCACTGCGGGCAGGTGTTACACAGCCCGCATCACTTAATAACATTAACTCAGATGTTGGGATCACAGAACACAAAAACAAGCGTTTTTATATCATTGAGGTAAATGGTTGCTTGATGACTATCTTTTCCAGTTCAATGCGCGGTACCGCTTTGCTGAAATAGAACCCCTGCACCTGTTCGCAACCGATGTGCTGGAGCACCCGTAACACTTCTTCGGTTTCCACGCCTTCAGCGATGGTTTCAATGTTCAGGCGCTTACAGGCATCAATCAGACTTTTCACCAATTCACGCTTATTCACTTCAAAGTCAATATTGTCTACCAGCGATTTATCCAGCTTTAATACATCTACGGGCAGCTTGGCCAGATACGACATTGAAGTAAAACCTGCACCAAAATCATCGATGGCGATTTTTACTCCCAGTAATTTCAGTTGCCACAATAGTCCGTGCACATACTCACTATTAGTGGCAATGGCCGTTTCTGTAATTTCAAGTTCCAGGCTGGCAGGATCGAGTGCGTACAGCTCAATCTCATCTTTTAGAATTTGCACAATGTGGTGATTCTGCAATTGCTTTGCAGACACATTCATCGAGATCCGCTTAATGTCAGGATTTAAACGGATAAGTTCAGAAGCGTTACGCACGCCCTGACGCAGCACCCATTCGCCAATCGCTTCAATCTGACCATCGAGTTCAGCTAAACGTACAAACTCTGCAGGCGGCACCCAGCCTAACTGATGATGCTGCCAGCGAAGCAATACTTCAGCCCCTTCCACCATGCCGGTTTTCAAAGTCACTTTCGGCTGAAATGCCAGCTTAAACTGGTTGTCATCTAACGCTCTTTGCACGTCGGCACGAATATGTTGCTGTCGTTGATAGCGCTCAATGGCATCATCATCGAGGTTAGACACGTTGCTGGAATGCATTTCCCGCAGAATCGTTAATTCCAGGTTTTTCACTAATGTATTGAAGTCGACGGGCGACTTACCAAGCACGCGGAAGCCAACACCCACCTGACAGTAAACTGCCCGTTTGTTGATGGAATACGTGCGCTGTAATTTACGGCGTAACATGGCACACCAACTTTGCAGTTCGGCTTCGTCGGTTTGACGCAATTGAAAAGTAAATAAACCAAACTCATCACTTTTCATATTGAACGCGTTTTCTGCAGTCTCGAAAATGATCTTATCAACCTCATCGATGAGCGCGGCCATGGTGGACTCCCCATGGCTATACGAAACATCGTCCATATTCACGAGTTTCACCGCAATAACCGTAGCACTGGCATCGATATTCACCACGTTCGAAGCGTCAGGTAACTCACTAGACTCTTCAACCTGGCTCGACAACTCTTCTATCCGACGCTGCCAACCTAGCTCCCTTCGCCCTTTATAAAATGCAAAAGCTTGGTCGATTTCATTCACAAGCTGACCTGTGTTCCAGGGCTTAGTGAAATACTTATTCGCTAGGCCGTTATTCAACAAGCCCACCGCCATATTAAAATCGCTCTCACCACTAAGCATGAGCGTAATGGTTTGCGGATAAAACTGATTGATGTATTTCAGCAGTTCGGCACCAGACATGCCCGGCATTCTGTGATCGGTTAGCACCACCGCCACATTATTATTGGCCAGTACTTTCATGGCTTCCTGGCCGCTCCCAGCGGTATGAATCACGTAACCAGAGGGCCTGATAGCCCGCTTCAATGATCTGACGACCGACGGTTCATCGTCTACAATAAGAAGCTCAAGTTTGTGTAATTGCGTTACTGCCGTATTTGTTGCTGACATGATTTTCCTCACAGCCCGGAGCCAGAATGTTAGACACTGATAAAACTAAATGCGCAATGCAGGCAATATTGTTGGTTTTTTCAACATAATTTACCCTTTGCTTGATTATAGTTTCCGGTGAGGTTTTGGCTGAATGGGGATTAGTACTCAGTTATAAATTGATATAATTTTCCCTACTGATGTCTTAAAGCTTATATTTGAAAAATAAAAAACTGATAAATATTAGTGATTTAAAAATATTACGCACAACCCAAAATGTCACATTTGTCACATCATATACTTTAGTCTTTATTGTCACCCTGTATTTTCAGTGCTATAACTCAGTCGTACATTTTATAAGCACCGCTATGGAGCACTAAACATGAAAACGCTCACGTCTGGGGAGATCGCATCCTACTGCGACGTTAACCTCCGAACTGTCATCAGATGGATCGAGAGTGGAAAATTAAAAGGCTTCAAACTGCCAGGCAGAGGCAACAACCGGGTGCTGATAGACGATTTCATTGAATTTCTCGAACAGCACAACATGCCTATTCCAGCGCAGCTTCAAGGTGAAGCAACACCGGGCATTTTGATTGTGGACGATGAGTTGCCGGTAGCAAAATCCATTCAACGGGTGGCCAGACGCGCAGGTTACGACACTATGATAGCAACGGGTGGTTTCCAGGCCGGTGTTATGCTGAGTCAGCACAATCCTCGATTAATGACACTGGATCTGAGTATGCCCGGCATGGACGGTTACAGTGTTATTCAGTTCACCCGCGAACAAGCACGATACAAGCGTATGAAGATTGTCGTTATTTCGGCGCTTGATGACACCAGCCTTGAACGCGCATTGGATCTCGGTGCAGATGCGGTTTTATCAAAACCATTTTCAAACCATGATCTTACCGAATTGTTTGATAAATTCATGACGCCCTGAGTAGTCCCTACCCGCAGGAGACAGAAAATGGTTAGACGCATTTTTTTCTGGCATTCACCGGTGGTCGGTGCCGTCGTTTTTGTGTTGATGACGTGCGCCGTTTTGGCCGATGAACCTCTTGCTGAGAATAATTTAACGACGGTTTGCATTCCAAAACTACATAAATTAGGTAATAGCGTCTATTTTTATGATTGTTGGCGGAATTCCGGGAACGGTATGGCTGTAGTTAGCAATTTCAATAATGACTCAATGCTGGCCTTTGGGCAGCTAGCAGCCTTCTTTTCATCCAATATTCCGGTACATCGGGAGCGACAGCCAGACGCCACAGGTCTGCATGCTATGTATCTGAACAATTTGTGTAGTACGGGCTAACATGACTGAACGAGATGTAAACCATAACATTGACGCGTTGCAGCTTGAGCTTGAAAAGAAGAACAGGCTTGTCGACAGCCTGAAGAAAGATCTTCAAGACACCCAGCGCCAGCTTCTGCAGGCTGAGAAAATGGCTTCAGTGGGTCAACTTGCTGCTGGCGTTGCGCATGAAATTAATAATCCGGTCGGATTTGTTTCCAGCAACATGGCAACACTCGCCGACTACATCAGCACCTATCAAATGGTTATGGGCCAAATGCTGGAGTGCACCCAGTGCGATGACAAATCTGATTTGGAAGCAAAGAAAGTAAAACTCAAAGCCGCCATTGAAGAACACGACATAGAATTTATTAACGAAGATATTTTATCGCTGGTAGAAGAGTCGGCGGAGGGATTGATTCGGGTTAGTGAAATTGTGAAAGGTTTGCGGCTTTTCTCCCGCATTGATTCTGACGACAGACAGTGGTTTGATATTAACCAATGCATGCAAACCACCTTGAGTATGGTGAACAACAAACTGAAATATATTTGTCAGCAAGATATGCGTTTCGGCGAGGTTCCGCGGGTTTATATTAATGTTGGAAAAATCACGCAGATTTTTACCAATCTACTTATTAACGCGGGCCAGGCCATCGAAGCAACAGGAAAACAAGGCCAGATAATTGTTAAATCCTGGCTGGAAGACGAATTCGTGCACATCAGTGTAACGGACTCAGGTTGTGGCATTAAACAGGAACACCTGGACAAACTGTTCCACCCGTTTTTTACGACCAAGCCAGAGGGTCAGGGTACGGGTTTAGGGCTTTCAATTTCGTTCGGTATTGCGGAAGAACACGGCGGTAGCCTTAAGGTGATCAGTAAAGAAGGCGTAGGGAGTACCTTTACGCTGGTGCTGCCAACCACCGGCCCAGAGGACGACGGTGATGAAACCAGTGCGTCAGATCAGGGATAACCTACTTCGTTGTGAAGGCGAACGCCAACGAATCGGAACGAGGTATCAGGAGAATTTATGAGCGAGCCAGCACCTAAGCAGGAAGAAAAGAAATATACGATATTGTTCGTCGATGATGAGCCGAATATTCTTCGTGCGCTGAAGCGTGCTCTGTTCAAAATGAATATTAATATGCTGCTGGCAGACAGCGGCAAGAAAGCCCTCGAACTGCTAGAAAGCAATACGGTGCATGTTGTGGTTTCTGACATGAAGATGCCTCACATGTCTGGCGCTGAACTGCTGGAACAAGTCGCCAAACTCTACCCCGATACATTCCGTGTCGTGTTAACGGGCTTCGCTGATATCGATTCGACCATAAAAGCGGTGAACCAGGGCAAGATCCATCGTTATCTGCAAAAACCCTGGGATAACCAGGAGCTCATGAACACCCTCGAGGAAGGTCTCGAGCGGGTTAAGTTGAAAGACGAAAATGCCCGTTTGCAAAAATTAACGCGCCTACAAAACAAGAAACTGAAAGACATTAATAGTCATCTTGAGCAAACGGTGGTTAAACGGACCAAGCAAATAAAGCTGGCTTTACAGCGCATCGAGAAACACAACCTGGCAATTGAACAGGTGCTGTTTAACGTTATCAGTATTAACCCGGATATCGACGGTAAGTTTGCCATTGAGGTTAGTGAATTGGCCACGCTTCTGGCCAAGCGTTCAGGATTACCACCAGAAGAAATCAAACTTGTACGCTATGCGTGCCTGATAGGTGAACTGGGTTGTTTAGGGTTGAAACCCGCCGACTATGCCACGCCGTTCAGTAAAATGAATTACGAGCAACAGAAGAACTTTCTCACGCAAACCCGGCAGGCAGCAACCATACTCGCCCCGGCTCAGCACATGCAGCCAATTTCGGACATTCTTGAGTTTCAGTTTGAGCATTACAACGGCTCAGGCCTTTATAACAAAGTGGCGAAGGAAATTCCCGTGGGCGCGCGCATTTTGGCGATTAGTCGTGACTATTGGCGTTGTGTTACCGGCAGACTCACTGAAAAGCATATGACGCCAAACGAAGCGAAACAAGAACTGAAGAAGCACCGCAATACCCGCTACGATGCCACGTTTCTGGATGTATTGCTGGAATCGCCGGAAATTGGAATGCCGAAGCATATCGACAACATGCTAAGTGCTAACGATCTTGAACCTGGCATGGTACTGGCGGCAAACCTGTATAACGATAGCCATATTTTAATACTGCCAGAAGGCCACGTATTTACCGATTCAACTATCGCCAAAATGCGTTCGTATGAAGAAGATCATGGCAAGCATTTTGAGATCACAGTGAAGCCTCAACAACCAGAGTCTCAACCTGAAGAAAGCGAGTCGTCTGAAGCGGAAGAAGAAACGTTGTAGTTTTAGCGTGCTGACAACTTATTCAACGTAAAGCGGGAAACTAATAACAAACTCTGTGCCCTGATTAATTTCGCTTTCCACGGTAACCGTTGCATTATGGGTTTGCAAAATGCCCGCAGAAATCGATAAACCTAGTCCTGTGCCTTCACCGGTTGGCTTAGTGGTAAAGAACGGCAAAAAGATTTTCTGCTGCGTTACCTTATCCATTCCCAACCCAGTGTCTTTAAATTTCAGTAACAGCCGGTTTGCAGTACTACTGATATCGATGGTGAGTGTGCCGCCGGTGGGCATCGCATGAGCCGCATTGATCATCATGTTCATCACCACCTGCTCAAGCTGAGAAGCATCCCCCACGCAAAAGGGTCTGTCGGTTCGGCAATTCACCACCACCTGGTGATTGTTATCGAAGCGGGTTTTAGTGAGTTTTACACAACGCTCCACCACGTCGGTAAGGGTAATCGGCAGCAACGTACCATTACCTTTGCGTGAGAAGGCATATAAATCGGAAACGATATCGCGAATACGATCGATGCCCGATACATTGCTGTTCACAATCTCATGAGCATCTTCGATGAGAAAATCGAGGTCGAATTTTTCCACGATCTCCGTTATCAGGTTGCCCCATTCTTCGTTAGTTTTCGCAGAGGATTTCAGTTCCTTGAACAAACTGTCAAAGGTATCGACGTAATCTACCAGGGTTTCAAGATTCGAACGGATGAAACCAATAGGATTATTCACTTCATGGGCAATACCAGCCGTAAGCTTACCTAATTCAGACATCTTCTCAGCCTGAACAAGCTGCGACATGGTTTCTGCCATGCCGCGGGTCATTTCTTCAATGCGGGTTTGCGCGCTATTGAGTAACACGCCCTGCCGACATTGGGTTACCCCATTTTGCAACCAAGGCACGATGCTACTGACATCTTTAAGTGTGGTTTCATCAAGTGGCGCATCTAATCCAAAAATCAGCCAGGTTTCAGGGTGCCCCTGATCCTGCAAACGAATACAAACAAACGGCTCTTCATTGCTGGAATACAGAAAATAACGGGAAGGATCGGCTTCGTATGCTTGATTAGCCTGCACGCATAATTTGTCTACCCGTTCTTCACTAGCTTGCCAGTTATCATCACGATAAACACGGAGCGATGACACCAGAGACAACTCTTCATACCAGAATGGCGTGTAAAAGCCGCAACCGGCCTGAAAATAATTTAGCAGATGTTCTACGTAGCTATCGAGTAACTCATGCAGCGAGGGCGCTGCGCAAATAGTGTCTCCTATCTGCTGTCTGAGTAGATGGGTCTGCAAATTATCGTTCATATGCTGTCCTGGGCGTTACGGCTAAAATCCAACTAGGCTTTATTTGTTGTTACTTCGTAGTGTAGACAGTCGCCGCGTTTTGAGCGAAGAAAAGTTTCATGCAAGAATAACCATAAACCCAAATCAGGCAAAATAATTATGGAAACCTTTGATTATATCTGTATCGGTGGCGGTAGCGGCGGAATCGCTTCGGCAAACCGGGCAGCCAAACACGGCAAGAAAGTCGCACTTATAGAAGGGGCTGACATTGGCGGTACCTGCGTGAACGTAGGCTGCGTTCCGAAAAAAGCCATGTGGTTCGGTGCGAATGTGGCGGAAGCCATTCACAAGTACGGCCCTGACTATGGCTTTGATATCACCGTTAATAACTACAGTTGGGAAGTGATGGTGGCCAACCGCCAAGCGTACATTGAGCGCATCCATGCTTCCTATGATCGCGTACTTGGCGCCAACGATATTACCGTTATCAAAGGCTTTGCCCGCTTTGTTGATGACCATACCATTGAAGTTGATGGCAAACAGTACACCGCAGAACATATCACCATTGCGGTTGGTGGTCGTCCTCGCTTCCCGGATATTCCCGGGGCAGAGCTAGGAATCGACTCTGATGGTTTCTTTGCTTTGCAAACACAGCCCAAACGGGCGGTGGTCGTAGGTGCTGGCTACATCGGCGTGGAACTGGCGGGCGTACTGCATTCACTGGGCACAAAAACCGATTTGGTGATCCGTCACGGTCAGCCACTTCGTCATTTCGACCCCATGATTGCTGAAACACTCACTGAAATTATCGACAGCGAAGGCCCTGCCCTGCACAAGTTTTCAGAAATTGAAAAGGTGGAAAAACAGGATGACGACTCGCTTAAAGTGACCCTTTCTACCGGTGAAGTCATTGAAACCGACGTGCTTATTTGGGCCATCGGCCGAGTACCCTCCAGCGACAAGCTGGCACTGGAAAACACCGGCATCGACACCGACGAAAAGGGCTTTATCAAAGTCGACAAATTCCAGAACACTACCGTAGATGGCGTATACTGTGTGGGCGACGTTACCGGCCATGCAGAGCTTACGCCCGTTGCGATTAAAGCGGGGCGTTTGCTGAGTGAGCGGCTGTTCAATGGCCAGAACGATGCTCATCTGGATTACAATCTTATCCCCACCGTGGTATTCAGTCACCCACCTATCGGTACCGTGGGCATGACCGAACCGGAAGCAGAAGAAGCCTACGGTAAAGAAAACCTGAAAGTATACTCTTCATCTTTTGCCGCTATGTACACCGCAGTAACCAAGCACCGTCAGGCTACAAAGATGAAGCTTATTTGTGCCGGTGAAGATGAACGTGTGGTTGGCCTGCATGGCATCGGAATGGGTATGGATGAAATCCTGCAGGGCTTTGCCGTGGCGATGAAGATGGGTGCAACCAAGGCGGACTTCGACAGCTGCATTGCCATTCACCCCACCAGCGCCGAAGAGTTTGTTACGATGACGTGATTCGCGGAACGTTTTAACGCGCAAAGCCGGTTTAGATATAAACCGGCTTTTTTGTTTAGATGAGCGGCGTCACCCCTCCACTTCCTCAACATAATCCCACATTTGCTGTAGTTGTTCGCTGAAGCCATTGTTCAGCAGTGGGAAGCGGTGGAAGGTTTTCGGATCCAGTGACACCTGTTCAATGTGGAAACCGGCGCGGGTGCCGTAGCGTTTCCACGGATTACGGCAGAACAGTCTGAACCAGCGTTCCACATAAGCGGCCAACTGGCGCATGTCGTGCTCTTTATCGAAGCCGTTGAGCATCAGCTCTACCAGAATGCTCTTTGGCCACATCTGGCGGGCCAGGTAGCAATCCATGATGAAATCACACACCACGTAAGGCATCAGATCCGCTTCGTCGGTCTGCTCTTCCGGGCGCAGTTCCGCTGTGGGTTGCTGCACGTTAACACGGTGCATTTCTTTCAGCTGATGGCGGGCGCTTTTACCATCCACAGACAATGGCAAACCCACTTCTTCCAGCCAGCGGTTGACCTTGCGGATAGTGGTTTTGTTGATACCGGCAATCACGGAGATCACACCAGAGGTATCACCGTCCATTGTCGCGTAACCCAGTGCTGATTCAGACAAGTTAGAAGTCGCAATCAGCAATTTGTTCTCACGGTTCGCCAGCATCCACACACCCGGACTACGACTGCGGGCCTGAATGTTCTGCATGGCAATGTCATCGGTTTTCCAGCTCAGCGGACGATCAGGATACAGGCCGTTCACCAGTGAATGATACTGCTGTACTACCGGCTCAATGTTCCAGCTGTGGAAGGTGGCGCCGATTTCCTCTGCCAGATACTTCGCCGCATTGAACGTAGTTTCCGATGAGTTATCCGTGCCTTGATACAAACACAGCAACACCTTCGGCATAGCCTTTTCTTTTAGCCAGGCAATTTTATCTTCGCCCGGCGCGATGGCGTCTATTTTCGCAGCTAATCCTTTCGGCAAGGTCGCCAAATAATCGTGCACACCCAGTTGTTCCAGCGCCACAAAATGCGACACATACACCGAGGCTGCCACCAGCGCAGAATCCGCACCGCCGGACAAACTCACCACGTAACCGTCGGTATGGGTGCGTGTTGTCCAGTCCCACAGGCCGTTGCCAAGCGCATAGCAAATTTCGGTAAAAGCGTAGTCGTCGCCGCTGAGTGAATCCCAGAACACAGGCAATTCGTCTTTGGCGGAATCAACGCGGTCGTTACTGCGAGCAGCCAGCACGGCATCGTTAGGCAGGGTAAGTGACAGTTCGATATCCACCACATTGGTGTCGTCAATATCAATGGTTTCAGAGCTGATCACGCGGGATACACGGTTGGCGCTCACGTTCACCAGCGTCTGATTCATCACCACATCGCGCACATTGAAGCGGTCGCCGCGGGAAACGATTTTTCCTTCCGACGCAATCAGGGAGCCGCCATCGAAAATGCTGGTGCCGTTTTCGGTACCGGCTAAATTCGCGTAGGCATACACCACACCAAAGGCACGTGAGCCTTCTTTAATAAACTGTTCACGGATGAAGTTTTTGCCTACCGCAAAGTGAGAGGCACTGGGGTTTAATAGCACATCCACATTGCGATGATAAAGGTCGCGACCAGGACGGTTTGCCACCCAGGCGTCTTCACAGGTTTCTACACCAATGCGCAGGCCTCCGGCATTCACTACCACATCACCAAAGGGCACATTGAATGTTGGGTGATTTACCACCCTGCCCCGTGGCCAGGCTTCAAACCAGCGCGGTTCATAGTGCAAGCCGTTCCGGGCCAGATACTGTTTGCAGGCAAAGCCATGCAGGCCGTCGGCACTGATAAACGCCGTAGTGTTATACACCTGACCGCCGGGAAACATCACCGGCATGCCCATAGCAATAAGCATGTTGTCGGCGTGTTCGCGCTCGTGGGCCAGTGCCTGATAGCCAGCCAGTACGTCGTTCAGTGCGGCTTCGGCTGCCTGATTAAATTCCTGATAGCTGAAGTTGTCTTCACACCCGTAACCGGTGAGCGCCAACTCCGGCATCAGCAGGATATTAATGTGCGCATCCAGCCCCCGCTCGATGGCGGTAAGGATTCGGGAAACATTGCCCTTAAAATCAAAAGGGATCTGGCGCAGCGCTGCTGTACCAATTCGGGTGTAATTTGCCATAAAACTCTTAAGCCCAGTTCACTTCAAATACCTTTTTCAGGTAGCTAACAAATTCAGGATCTTCGCAAAGGTTCTTGCCCGGCGCGTCAGAGATTTTCGCCACCGGCTTGCCGTTCACCCGCACCAGTTTCATCACAATATTCAGTGGGTTTACACCACGCACGTCGTTAGACAAGAACGTGCCAATACCGAAGGATGTCTTTATGCGACCACGGAAACGCAAGAACAACGACACCGTGGTTTCGAAATCCAGACCGTCACTGAAAATGATGGTTTTGGTTTTCGGATCAATGTTAAGGTTCTCATACATGCGAATCGCCTTTTCACCGAATTCTATCGGATCGCCGGAGTCATGTCTCAGGCCATCGAACAGTTTTGCGAAGTAGAGGTCAAAATCACGCACAAAGGCATCCATACCGATTGTGTCGGTAAGGGCATATCCTAGCTGACCACGAAATTCTTTTACCCAGGTTTCCAACGTGTGCTTTTGGGAATTCACCAATTGCACGCCCACCTGCTGCGACAGCATAAAGATTTCATGGGCCATAGTGCCGATGGGCGATATGTCGAACTCCTTGGCGAGGTGCATATTTGAGGTACCCACAAACACCTCAGGGATCATGCTTTTCAGCATATCTACTACTGTAAGCTGCGCTTCATAACTGAAACGTCTGCGAGTGCCAAATTCGGCAATTTGTAGTCCGGTAAGATCGTGCTTTTCATGCTGTTCCTTCAGCCATTTTAGCTTATCAAACAAAGGCTGGCGCACGTCTTCGTAAGTTTTATCGGGATAGTTACGGCGGTTATAAACCTCGGCCACCGTGGACAGCACGGGCATTTCGAAATTATGCACATGCATCAATGGCCCTTTTGCGCGAATAGACAACTGACCGTCTTCTTCGCCAATCTGCAGAAACCGAGATTGATAAGACCACATTCTCACCCATTCAATGAAGTCTTTGGTGTACCACGGAATGCTTTCCAGCCAGCTAATTTGATCTGGGGTGAAGCGCAAGCCATCAAGCTTTTCTAACTCTTGCTGGATTTCACCACGATAGGGCCGCAAATCAATATCACTTCGTACAACGAACCGGTATTCAACGTCTTCAACGTAGGGATACTGGTGCATGAAGCACTGCCACATGTTCATTTTATAAAAGTCGTTATCCAACGCAGAAAAATTCAGATGTTCCTTGAATAATGAATTGCGGGACATGGGTTTGTTCCTTAAGGGATTATGCAACAATGGCTTTTTTGACATCGTCGATGGTGTCGGCGATGACAACTCCTGATTCCTGAAGTGATTGAATTTGCGCTTGGGTACCATCCGGAGCGATGCCGCGACAGGCATCTAAATGCAGAATAACCTTAAAGCGCCCTGTTTGTTGTAACTGTCGTGCGGTGGTGGCGACACAAAAATCGGTTGCCAGACCGCCCACGATAATAGTGGTCACGTCGTTACAGCGAAGAAATTCTATTACGCCGGTAGACAGTTTCTCGGCCAGATCGTGATAGCACGCGCCGTAGGGATGAAGATCGGGGGCCACACCTTTCCATACGAAGAAATCATATTCCGTGGGTGCAGGCAAACCATCGAGTAGTTCAAAACCCTTGGTGCCCGGCTTGCAGTGCATCTTAAACGTGGTGTCGGTATTGGCGTAATCCAGCGGTTTGAACTGGTCTTCATCGGCATCCACTTTAAACAGCGCGGCGTCGCAGTGGGAATCGCTAGAACCGATTAAATAGTCAGCCAACGCATTCTGCGCCAACAATGCCGGCACAATTTCGTCACCACCCGGTACCGGGAGTTCATCGGGGCATAGCGGGGTAAATCCTTTTTGCGGATCTACGTTAATCGATGCGATCTTCATAAACAGTCTCCTTTCGATAAAACGAGTATTCTATCAATACCCTTTAAAGTCAATTAAATTTTGAACATTAATTCGGCTCATCGCTTTATCCCAATTATTAAGTATTGCGTCGCAAGCAATCTCTGAAATTCGCGGTTGCCTGTCTGCGATTAAACAAGTATCTTTTAAATACTCATTAGAAAGGGCTTTATATGAAAACCGCCGTATTTGGTTCCGCGTTCAATCCACCTACCCGAGGGCACCTCGATGCCATTGAGTATGTGCTGGACCACGATAATAATTTTGAACAGGTGCTGTTAATTCCGTCTTACCAGCATGCGTTTGCTAAATCGATGATTGATTACAACCATCGGGTGGCACTGCTACAGGCGTTTGTCGATGATATTGCCGATAAGCGAGTAAGGGCCTACCCGGTGGAGCACCTGATTGCTAGTGATGGCAAGCCGGTGTACACCTTTGATGTGCTTTCTCATTTGGAAAATACGGAATTTGGCGACAATCAGCTTAGTTTCGTGATGGGTCCGGATAATAAGGCCAACTGGTCGAAGTTTTACAAGGCCGAAGAAATCGAACAGCGCTGGGGCGTTTTTGTGGTTCCAGAGCGCAAGGCTATCCGCTCTACATTGGTGAGAGACGCACTGAGCACAAGCCAACCGATAGACCACTTAGTGACGCCTTCTGTGGCCGCCTATTTGCGGGAGCAAAAGCTTTATGACTAAGCGCAGCTATCCCACGCCCGTGTGCACCATCGATGCAGTGTTGTTTCGAATTTATAACGAAACGCTGCAGGTTGGGCTTATCCGCCGCCCCGCCGACGCCCGGGTTTATGCCAATGTGCTCGCCTTACCCGGAGGCTTCGTACACACAGACACCGATCAGAACCTTAACGATACATTGCTCCGTAACCTAAAAGAGAAGGTCGCGCTATCGCCAGCTTATATCGCCAAGCTGGAATTCGAGGGGAATGTGAGTCGCGATCCGGAAGGCTGGAGCATTACCTGCCCCTACCTTTGCCTTATAGACGAATCGGCTTCATGTAGCGAACAGGTTTGCTGGATGGCAGTGACTGATTTCCTTGGCGAATCACCATCGGTTAATTTGCCCTTCGACCACCAGCAACTGATTCAGAAAGCATTTCACCGGTTGTATCACCGCGCCAAGTACAGCACCGAACCGAACTATTTTTTTCGCGAACCGTTTACCCTTTCGGAATTACAAACGGTGTATGAAATTGTGCTGGGTAAACCATTGCATAAAAAGAACTTCCGCGACCGCATCGAGGAGAGCGATTCAGTAGAAGAAACCGGCGAAAGTAAAATAGTGAAGCGCAGCAGAGCAAAGCTTTATACGCATAGGCAACCGCAGAAACCCCACTTCTTCTCCAGAGTATTACAAGGTGCATTAGACTAGCTCGCACTGTGTTGAGACGTCTCGTTTATCTTCTCTGATTGATTTTCAAGATTATTGATATCGATTAACCCTGTTATCTTTATTGGGCGATACTATTCATACTTCACTGCATCGTTAAGCACACAAGAGAAGACACATGAAAATCGACAATATCGTATTAGCCCTGCTTTTTACTTTGGCACTGGCTGTCACATTCGCACTAACTGCCAATGTGGCTATCAGCCTGTTTGCAGGCGCATTACTGGTTGGTTTTCAGCTTGCGATGAACTGGGTAATTGCCGATATTTCCGAGTCTTTTACTTCCTGGTAAGTCTCGTTTTCTTTCCGGCGTTCACGAACAAATACGATGAACGCCCTCCCCCAACAAACCACAACCTTTGCCAAAACATTGCCCCCTGACGTATTCTTGGACTAATTGCAGAAGTTTGGCGTGTAACGGATTGCACCGCGAATAAAGCGAACCGGCAGTGAAGTATTACGTGTTGTGACTCGTAAACACGCCGTGAATCCGTCCCTGGAGGCTCGGCAACCGCATCCCTGCGGTTGACGGTTTCCTCGCCACAACACTTCACACTTCGCCAGTTCGCTCTATTCGCTAATGGCAAGGCGTGCAAGACAGGGCATAGGTGCGCTAAGCCTGAAGTGACGTGCAACCGATACTGTCTGCCGCAGGGAAGCGGCAGCCAAGGCCCCATGGATGGGTTTACGCCGTGTTTCGGTTGCATGACACGAAAGGCTTACACAGCCCCTCGCCCTGTCGCAGTAATAACTAAAACTAATTATAAGATCCTCGGGGGAACACAATGTTAAAAACCTCACGACATGCTCTGGCTGTGGCCATGAGTTTGCTGCTGGGTAGCACCGCAGCACTGGCTGAAACAGAGAAATCAGACAAAGAAAGTTGGGACGTGCTAAACCCGCCGTTCAAACTGAACAGCGTTGAAATCAATACTAACGAGACTTCATGGTCGAGCCTGGATGTTGCGCCGAACGGTAAATACATGGTGTTCGACATGCTAGGTGACATCTACAAAGTAGATTTAAAAGGCGGTCAGGCGACGCCACTGACTCAGGATTTTGCCTGGAACCTGCATCCCACTATCTCTCCAGACGGCACACAAATCGCGTTTATTTCTGATCGTGGTGGTTTATCTAACGTTTGGGTGATGGACATCAACGGCGATAACCTTCGTCAGGTGACCAAAGAAAAGAAAAATCTGATCCATTCACCTAAGTGGAGCCCGGATGGACAATACATTGTTGCCACCAAAGGCATTATGTCGAGCCGCAGTATTCCTGCCGGTGAAATCTGGATGTATCACATCGCCGGTGGCGATGGCCTGCAAATTAAAGCCCGCGAACACGGCAATGGCGATCAGCAAAACATTACCGACGCGGTATTTTCGCCAGATGGCAATTACCTTTACTACACACACAATACTGTGCCGGGCGCTGGCTTCGAATACAACCGCGATCCGCTGAAAGGTATTTTCGATATTACCCGCTACGACCGTAAAACCGGTGAAGAAGAAAGCTTCATCGGTGGTGTGGGCGGTGCCATTGTGCCTACTCCATCTCCAGATGGTAAATACGTGGCGTTCATCCGCCGGGTGAAAAACAAATCTGGCCTGTTCCTGAAAGATCTGGAAACCGGTCTGGAAAAGCCGCTTACCCTGACACTGGAAAAAGACTTACAAGAAGGCTTCGGTACAGAAGGGTATTATGCCTATTACGACTGGCTGCCAGACAGTTCTGCACTGGTGTACTGGACCGGTGGTAAGTTCCACAAGATTGCCATTAAAGATGGCAACATCAGCGATATCGATGTGAACGTGAAAGCCACGCTGCAGTATGCCGATGCACTGCGTTTCGACGTGGATGTGGCACCGGATGAATTCGACGTGAAGATGATTCGCTGGTCGCAGAAATCCCCGGACGGCTCCAGCATCCTGTTCCAGGCGCTGGGTAAGCTGTACGTGAAAGATCTGAAATCAGGTAAAATGAAACGCCTTACGTCGCAGAACGATCACGATGAATACTTCCCACGCTACACCAACGACGGAAAATTTATCGTTTACACCACCTGGAACGATCAGGATTTAGGTGATGTGCGCGTGGTTTCCGCCAAAGGCGGCAAAGGTAAGGTGATCAGCAAGAAGCCGGGCCACTATATCGAGCCAAGCTTTTCACCGGATGGTCGCTACGTGGCATTCCGCAAATTCAACGGCGGCTATCTGCTCGATCCGAAATACTCTGTTGAGCCGGGAATTTACGTAGCCGACCTGAAAAACGACACTGAAGTGAAAGTGAGTGATCGTGGCTCCGAGCCACATTTTGCCGGTAACGATGACCGTGTTTACTTTACTGAATACGCAGGCGGTTCTGCCTATCCTGAAACCCAGTTCAGCAGCGTAGACATGAATGGCGAAGACAAGCGTACGCATTTGTACGGGGCCGATCAGGTAAGTGAATACCGTTTGTCGCATGATAAGAAATGGGTGGCTTTCACCTATCAGTTTAAAACCTACGTCACGCCGTTTGTTGAGAATGGCAAAAAGGTCACTATCGGCCCGAACATGACGTCTCTGCCGGTAACCCAGCTTTCTGCCCGTGCCGGTGAATACCTGTCCTGGAGTCCAGATAACAAAACCGTTGGTTGGTTCCATGGCCCCAATTACTACGAACGCAGCCTAGACGATGCTTTCACCTTTGTTGGCGGCAAAGAAAAAGAAGCGCTGCCAGATCCACTGGCCGAAGGCATGAGTCTGTCGTTTAAAGCCAAAGCGGATAAACCCACTGGTTACAAAGCGCTAGTTGGCGGTAAAATTGTGACCATGCGCGATGCAGACAATCAGCAGGAAGTGATTGAAAACGGTGTGGTGCTCATTCGCGACAACCGCATTGAAGCCGTTGGCACCATGGATGAGGTTTCCATTCCTGATGAAGCCATGCGCATCGATGCCCGTGGTAAAACCATCATTCCTGGATTGGTGGATGCCCATGCTCACGGCTCCCAGGGCCGCAACGAAATCATCCCGCAGCAGAACTGGAACCAGTACTCCAACGTGTCCTTTGGTGTTACCACCATTCACGATCCATCCAACGACACTACCGAGATTTTCTCCGCTTCTGAACTGCAGCGTCACGGCGACATCGTTGCGCCCCGTATCTACTCCACCGGCGCCATCCTGTACGGTGCAGAATCGCTGGGCTACAAAGCCATCATCAACAACTATGACGATGCTTACTTCCACGTTCAGCGCTTAAAAGAAGCCGGTGCCATTTCGGTGAAAAGCTATAACCAGCCGCGCCGCGACCAGCGTCAGCAGATTCTGTGGGCGTCTCACGAGCAGCAGATGATGGTGGTGCCGGAAGGTGGCGGTAAGATGCAGCAGAACCTGACCATGCTGGTAGATGGTCACACCGGTCTGGAGCACAGCTTCCCGGTTACCCGTGGCTATGACGACGTAACACAATTGTGGTCGGCCACCGAGTTCGGCTATACGCCAACCTTTATCGTGTCGTACGGCGGATTGATGGGTGAAGAATACTGGTACGATCGTACCGAGGTTTGGAAAAACGAGCGCCTGCTGCGCTACGTACCATCCACCATGCTCGACAGCCGTTCTATCCGCCGCCCCACCGCGCCGGACAATCAGTACACCCATCCACAAGTTGCCAAGTACGCCAAAGAACTGCGCGACAAAGGTGTGAGCGTGCACATTGGTGCTCACGGTCAGCGTGAAGGTTTAGGCGCACACTGGGAACTGTGGAGCATGGAACAGGGCGGATTCACCCCATGGGAAGCGCTGCGTGGTGCCACCATCGACGGTGCAACTCACCTAGGTATGGGTAAAGACATCGGCAGTATCGAGAAAGGCAAGCTGGCCGATCTCGTGGTAATCGATGGTGATGTGCTGAATGACCTGCGTCGTAGTGAGTTCGTGGAATACACCGTACTGAATGGTCGTGTGTATGAAGCCGCTACGATGAACGAAGTTGGCAGTCGTAAAACCCGCAAACCATTCTTCTTCGAAGACAACAACAAGCTGTTTATGCCGGAAGACACCGCAGCGGAAACCGAAGCCAAAGCGCATATGTACCATTGGAAGCATGATTAAACTGAAACCAGTTTAACGAGTGCTAAAAATAAACCGACGTCATGTCGGTTTATTTTTGCCTGGGGTTTAAAAAAGCAGGTTTACTTCAAACAACAGTTTTTCAAGGTCCTGCCTTGAGTCAATAACCAATAGCAGAATGACAGTCTTAGTTGACTCGTCCACTCTGAAAAACACAATGTTATGGTCATCGACGAGTAGCTGTCGGTACTCGGCCAGCCCTAATGCAAGTAGCCTGTCACTTTGAGGCGCGGAATGTGGATTGTTGGAAAGCTGAGATTGAACTTTAGTGCTAATCGCCCGTTTTGCTTTACGTGCAACGGTTTCACTAAACTTTCTGGTCAAAAATGAATCGAGCTTAGTTAAACTTAGTTTAAAAACGGATGTCGCTTTTATACTGTACTTAGTTGTCATCGAAAACATCGTCGAGATCGAGCAAGCCTGACTGCTTTGCGCTTCTTTCCGATAAATTAATGAGCTTCAACAACGCTAATGTTTGCTGCTGTTCTTCATAGTCTCTAGCATCCTGAATCACAAACTTAGGTTTACCATTCTGCGTGACCAAAATTGGGTTATCCAACTCTAAGTGGTTCGCGTGTTCTTTCATATAAGACACAGTTTGCGTTTTCATTAAAACCCCAATCAGACTAAATATGGTCTTATTATAGTCTGGTCAGCAAAAAACTGAACGATTATTTTTTGTTCAACACTCCGGAACAGGTTCTAAGACGCAGTTTGCAATACCTGTGGCGGCTGTAGCGCCTGAACAACCTCCTCAGGATTTTCGCACACCAGATACACCTCTTTCTGCTTGTCTTCGATACTCGCCATCATGGAATATTGCACCGCTGGCTCACTGAAACGAATGCGCGCATTGGCTGTGTCACCCCGTCCCAGCTGCAGACTTTCACCTATGTCACTTTTGTTCCATCTCCCAGCCTCAACACTTTCAATAGCCGACACCTTGCCGAAAAGCGTGCGATAGAAGCCCGGATTAATGACCAGATCATCACCCTGTATGTAGATAGAAAAGTGTCTTCGCAAACGTACCGCTGCGACCGCTGAAACCGTTCCCCACATAATGAGACTCGACACAATTATCGCCGCCGTCAAACTCCAACTTTCCAGTAACCAATAGGCAATAACTGCAGATGCTGGTACGGAAAGAATGGCCATCATTCCCAATACTGGATTACTCAATCGAGTCACAAGCTTACCGATGACAGGCACATGATTGCGTGAAAAGCGCGAAATAGCGTAATACCACGATGCCGGTTCGTGAGACCAGAGCAGCGCAGCCGTGCGCTTACGGTCATCATCAGGAAATTGATTCTGCGCATGAAGCCGAGGGTCGCCCGGTAAATGGCGGGCTTTCCAAAGACTCTTTACCACCATATAAACAATGGCTAGCTCGAGCATAATCAACACCGCAGCTAATGGATAACGAATCCACGCAATAAACTCGAAGTAGGCAGCAATCTCGGTAGGAAACGTATACCGCGCCACCAATGCACTCAAGCTGAAACTAATCAGCATTTTCCACAGTTTCTGTTTACCCACCACAATCATGCAATCGAAATACAGTGCGGGCAACGCAACAAAATAGAGTGCAGCAAAGACAATAGTTAGCCATTCATCGGCAGAAGAGGAGATAGATTCAGGCAGCAATTTATAGCCGCACAAATAAACAGCGACCATACAGATAAGATAAACAAAACGATAACGAACCGGCTTCTGCACAGCAAACATCCTTGAACTTTCTTCCGTGAAGTAGCCAGTTTATAGGAAACCCAAAGAGATTAGCAAAACCACAACCGTATCAGAATATTGCAGTTGCCAATCCCGGCCGCAGCTGGAAAAGGGATTCTGGCTCGGAAACCGTCTGCCGCAGGGAAGCGGCAGCCGAGGCCCCATGGATGGGTTTACGCCGTGTTGTAGAATCTAAGTGACCCCTGCCGCAGCTGGAAAAGGGATTCTGGCTCGGAAACCGTCAACCGCAGGGATGCGGTTGCCGAGCCTCCATGGAAGGATTTACGGCGTGTTTCTGAGTCAGAACCCGTTCCCGCGTAAAGGCCGGGGTCGGCCCCTATCGATTGCGCCCGTATTGTTCGTGGGACGATACCCAGTCGGAGGATGAGATGGCACTGGCTAGCGAAATTTCGCCGGCAAGCGCTACCGCACCAACGATTTCGGCGAACTTATAGACTTTGTTTTTGCCGTAACAGTCCATCAGCTCCAAGCATTCTTTCTGCGTACCAATGCCCGTACCGCCGCCATAGGTGGCCACAATCAGCGAGGGGATTGTCAGCGACACGTACAGATCGCCGTCTTCGGTGAGTTCGGAGTACATGATACCCGCAGAGGATTCCGACACATTTGCCACGTCTTGCCCCGTGGCAATGAACATCGCCGTGATCCCGTTTGGCGAGTGCAGGCCCGTATTGTTTACGCCTGAAAGGAATGAGCCTACGCCCGCGACTCTGCCGTGATAATCAATCTGTTTTGGGTCTACTCGCATTACGCTCAACAAGTGCTCGCGCTTAATCGTCGCTTCTGCCGTAACCCGTTTCCCTCGGGTACGCATGATGTTTATCTGCGATGCTTTCTTGTCGGTAGCGAAGTTCGATTCCAGATAGAAGTTTTCAATTCCTTCATAGTTATCCAAAATCCAGCCGCAGGCCGCGAAGGTCGCGCGCCCTACCATATTTTGCCCCGCCGCATCGCCGGTTAGATAATTAAAACGCAGGAAGGCAAACTTGTTCGACAGGAAATGATCGATATAAGTGAGTTTAGCTACAGAAGATGTGGCTTCCGCTTCATCACGAATTTGGTCGATGTTCTCGTTTACCCATTTCACAAAATCACGAGCACCTCGGGCATCACTGAAAATAAAGACCGGTGCCCGCTGCATCGCATCATCAACAACTGTGGCTTTTACCCCGCCCGACATGTTCAACAACTTCATGCCGCGATTATAAGATGCCACCAGCGTGCCTTCAGTAGTCGCCAATGGTACAACGAACTCGCCCTGCGCATATTCGCCGTTAATTTTGAGCGGCCCCGCTACGCCAATAGGCACCTGCGCCACACCAATAAAGTGCTCGATGTTGCCGCGAAGCGTGCCTGGGTCAATAGAATATTTACCAATGTGGTCCACAGGCGCGCCATTGGCTGAAGCAAAATACTGCTGTCGCTGCTCAATAATTTCCGGGCGATAATCATCGTGAGGGTCGCGGGGAATACCCGCCGGCTTTTCCGCAATCGGAGAGATATTGTCTTCAACGGTAAATTTAAGCTTGCCGAAAGGCGCCGCTTTAAACTCGATCCCTAATTTGAGTTTCTCAGGCCCCGCCTTGGCTTTTACGTCGAGAAAAACCGTTATCACTTCTCGTAGCGGGAATGGCACGTTGCCACTGGCGTTCACTTCTTCAGCACTCAACAGGGTATCAGGCCCCACTTTAAGGGTGATTTTTTCGTTGGCGATGTGCTTTCCATCTAGTGATATCTGCAGGATTTCTTCAAGGTGCGCATCTTTCAGACGATTCTTCAGCATAAAGCACAACCCATCTTCGGTTTTCTGCAAACTGCCATGGGTATACAACTGCTTCAGTAACATGCTGGGAATAAACATTGCGGCACCTTCCTTATCTTCTGGTTTTCCTGATTGCCTTTTCTTCTGCAGACGCTTTTTACCTTTGCACCATAACGTTAGTTCACAAGTTTTTCACTTTATATCGGTTATCGCGTGTGCATTCTTTGACCTTTCGCACATCGAAGCCACTTGTCGAAAACGGCCATGCTTTGACAAATCCGGCCAAAATCCCCCGAAAACAGTGCACTTAGCGCCCCGGTCCCCGGCAGAAAAGCTGATTTATGCTGAACCGCTTAAATTTTGAACCGTCAGCAGGACGCTGGTGTTTACCGACAGATTGGCCTGATGGTTTGAAAGGGAGGCGTCAAGGATTGTGATGCCAGGGATTCAAAAATCAGTAAGGAAGTGAGCAGGACAATCTGTCGGTACTTTTGAACTTCAGGGAGTATTTATGCAGCAACATTTATTCAGACAGGAGGCCGTAGAGTTTCAGTTCGCGGCTAATCAGGGAGAAACATTTGTACTTCCATCATTATCGACCAGGCTGTTGATAATGATCATTTTTGTCTGGGTAATTGCGCTCGGCTGGTACCTGAATACTCAGCAATACAAAACCTTCACCCGAGTCAGCGGTTGGTTGGAAACCACCGCGGGCAGTGTGCTGGTTTACCCTGACAACCTGAGCGGCCGCATCAGCAAACTGATGATAGAAAACGGCGATATTGTTAACGTTGGCGACCCTCTGTTACAAATCGACAGTGGCCAAACCCTTGATAACGGCGAGGCTGTTCACTCAGCTATTCTTAATGAGTACCTATCTCAGCAATCGCGTTTGCAGCAGCAACTTGAAGATCTCACGACCACGCAGCTTTTTAGTCAGCGAAATTTGCGCCAGCGCATTGCCGAGCTCAAAAACGATATTACCCGGCTTTCCCGGCTCACAGACGTGGTGGCAAAACGCGTCAGCCTCGCTCGGGCTTCTGAACAGTCTGTAAAAAAATTATCAGATGCCCAGCTCCTTTCTCAAAGCGATCACCGTAACGCCGCAAGCACCGTGCTCACTCTCGAACAAGAGCGGTTGGAGTATCAACGTGAGTATGCCGCCAAAACGGCTCAACTCAATGAGGCTGAGAACGAGTTCGCCCGATTACCGGCACAGCATCGCCAAGAACGGCTCGACATTGAGCACCAGCTCAGCAACCTTAAAAACCAAATTCTGCAATGGGACAGTCAGCATAAGCGGGTAATTACCGCATCGATAAGCGGCCAGGTCACCGATCTTGACACCCAGGTTGGCGAATATATTTCATCTGCCCGCCCGCTACTTTCCATTATTCCCGAAAACGGTCAGCTCCACGGCAAGCTCCTGCTTCCTGCACAAACTGCCGGTCAGGTTGAGCCAGGCCAACCCGTGCGTATCAAGCTCGATGCCTTTCCGTATCAACAATTTGGTGTACTTGAAGGTACGGTTACCCGTGTTGCCGATGACGTAATGTCAGCTGAAACCCGCCAGCGCCAACCCATTGTGCTGAATGAGCCTGCCTATCTTATTGAAGTGCAATTATCGGCGCAAAGCATCGGCACTTTTGGTGAGCTGGCAGCGTTACGCAGCGGTATGACGTTTAGCGCCGATGTGACAACCCGCGAATCCAGCTTTATTGACTGGCTCTTGTCGCCACTTCATGCCGTAAAAGGAGCCTGGTGATGAACATTTCTCTTGTGTCTTCAAACCCATTTAACGGTTTTTCCAGCCAACCCAAACCCACTGTTGTCTATCAGGCTGAAGCCGCGGAATGTGGCCTTGCCTGCCTGTGCATGATGTTACAGGCACATGGTGACAAGCGGTCGCTAAGGGAATTACGGCAGCAGTACGGATTATCGATGAAGGGAGCCACGCTAGGCGACTTGATGTCGCTGGCCAGAGAGGTTTCATTGTCTACCCGGCCACTTCGGCTAGAGTTGTCATCGCTGGGTGAGCTGCAAACTCCGTGTATTCTGCACTGGGACATGAAACATTTTGTGGTGCTGTCGAAAGTAACCCGTCATGGCATTGTGATCCACGACCCGGCCCAAGGCAAACGCACGCTAAGTTTTGAAGAGGCATCAAAACACTTTACAGGCATTGCCCTCGAAGCCTGGCCAGAGCCCGATTTTGAGCCGGTAAAAGGCGCACCCACGTTAAAACTTACTACCCTGTTCCAGCAAATTACCGGATTACGCCGCACGCTACTCATCACGTTTACGATTACGCTGGTGATCCAATGTTTTGCACTATTATCGCCTTACTATATGCAGATTGTGGTTGATGAAGCCCTACCCGCTGGCGCTGATGATTACCTACTCGCCTTGACCCTCGGCTTCGGTCTATTTCTGTGTATCGAATGTGTGGCTTCTTTGCTTCGCCAGCATGTGTTACTGCATTTTACCAGTCGCCTACAATTGCTTATGAGTGCACGGGTTTTCGCTCACCTGTTACGACTGCCACTCCATTGGTTTCATAGCCGTCACACTGGCGACATTATCTCAAAATTCGGTTCTCTAGCAGCGTTGCGCGACTTTGTCAGCGCTCGCTTCATCACCGTCATCATGGATGGACTTATGGCCACCATCACCCTTGTGGTCATGTTCATCTACGCCCCCACACTCGCCTGTATTGTTATCTGTGCAACCCTGCTATATGCGATCTACCGCATTATCGCCTACCAGTGCGAGCGGCCTCATCATGCAGAAAGACTGGTTCAGGGAGCCAAGGAACAGAGTCACTTTATAGAATCGGTGCGCGCTATTCAAACCGTGAAACAGTTTGATCAGGAAGTGCATCGCCACGGTAGCTGGCTAAACAAACTCGCTGCATCACTCAATGCGGATATCCGAATTGGAAAGTGGCAGATGCGTAATTCGCTGGCAAAACAATTTGTCAGTGGCGCAGAAAATTTGCTGGTCATTTACTTTGGTGCAGCAATGGCGATGGAAAATGCGTTGACCGTGGGCATGCTCTACGCATTCATTAGCTATAAAAACCGCTTTGTCACTGCGTTCGAGAGTTTGATTTCTACGGCTTTGGAATGGCGCATGTTGTCACTCCACCTTGAGCGTCTGTCTGATATTGTGCAGTCAGAGCCGCTTCCGTCATTGCCTCAACATATCAACACCGCGTCATCTCAGCCCCCAACACTTACGCTTAATGATGTGACATTCCGCTATGATAGTCAGTCTTCACCGGTTCTCGACAAGGTTTCACTAGAAGTAGCAGCCGGTGAAGCTATCGCAATTACCGGCAAGAGCGGCAGTGGTAAATCTACGTTACTGAAGTGCATTACTGGCATTAATGCCCCCACTCATGGCGCAATTACGTTTGCGGGAAACCTGGTAAGCAAAGGCGCGCTGAAAGGACGTTCAGCCGCCGTTTATCAGGATGACGCCCTATTAAGTGGTTCGATACTTGAGAACATATCCGGTTACACCGATACCCCAGACATTAAACTCGCCACCGCGGCCGCCCAACTTGCTTGTATTCATCAGGAAATCATCGCCATGCCCATGCAATATCAGACGCTAGTGGGCGACATGGGCAGCACGCTCAGTGGCGGACAAGTACAACGAATCATGCTGGCTCGCGCCCTCTATCAACAACCTGACATTTTGTTTCTCGATGAAGCCAGCAGTCATCTGGATATGGGCAACGAAGCGCAGATCAATAACAACCTCAAACAGCTTCGGATCACCCGAATCATCATTGCCCACCGACCACAAACGATTGCGCTGGCCGACCGGGTTTTCGAATTACAGCAAGGCAAATTACACCCCGTCGCGGGGCTCGCGACACCTAATCTATCCACCAGCAAGGAGAACCACCATGAATAATGACCATACGATTAATGAGCGCCTGGACCAATTGTCACGTCGTGAACTGCAGGTTGCTTATAAGATTATGGAAGGCTTGCCCAACAAACGTATTGCGTCTCAGCTTTTTATCAGTGAGCGAACGGTAAAGTTTCACTGTGCGAATATTTATCGCAAGCTTGAAATCCGCAACCGCACCAGTTTGATGGCTTCATATTACCGCCAGTTTCATCAACCCTCTCAGCAACCTGAATAAGGGAAAACGATGAGCTTTCGGATCAGAAATACCGTTACCTTTGAAACCGAGATGATGGTGGTAAACAGCTTAGTACCTATGGCTACAGCCTCGCTGTGCTGCCTAATTTATTTTGCAATTACTGGCCTGCAGCCAAACATGTGGGTAGTGGGCTTTACCTTTAACCTCTGCTGGGTGCTGAGCCTCAGAGAAACCATTCTCAGTAGCTATCTTCAAGGGGTGTCGGACTCAATACAGGATTCACCTTACCTGAAACCGAAAATGGGTAACAACCGCACTTACGGCCAGCAGACGGCAGAAGAAGAACCCGTAAACTAAACCCTGCTGTATGAATAACAGCAAACCAAATGGAATGACCAATGTTCAAGGAGAACACGATGAAATCAACAAACAAGACCCCGCAATTACTTACCGAAAACGCCGCTAAATCTGTGACCGGCGCAGGCTTCATTAAGCTGCCCGTAGAGTTTGAGGACAAACCAAAACTTATCCCGCCTCGCAACTTTACCACTGCATTAGGTGAACACGGTGGTGACTTGCCAGAAGAATCTATCTGGTAAACCATCTCGTAGGCTTTGTGGCGGGAGTCATATCCAGAAGTCGCCACCTAGCCGGACTATTAATTAAACCGGTAAACCCACTATGATGAACATTCTCTGCCTGGGCAGTGAAAGCGATGGACAACTGCAACACCTGGCTTCCGCACTTCGCGATGTAGGAGCCTGCCCGCTAATAGTAAACACCGCGCACTATCCAGCATCATTCTCTGTGGTCTGCGAACCAAAATCAGACAGCTTTGCCCTGGTCATGGATAACGAAGTTTATGAAGTCGACCAGTTCGATAGCTTCTACTGGCAACGGTATTACCCACCAATTACCCAACATCCCCACGATAGCAAAAATGCCTTAAGTGCATTATCGCCACTTTTTTACTACCGCCCCGAGCGTTGGTTTAATTCGCTTTCAGCCGTTCGGTTTCATCAAGCGAAGCCTGTGCAATTGCAAGAAGCGCAAAAGCTTGGTGCGAATATACCGGCGACCTTGATCAGTAACGACCAACGCCGCCTTCAACATTTCAGTCAGCGCTATGACAAGGTGATCATTAAACCGGTATTCGGCGGCGCTCATACCCAACTGATTGGCCAGGACAATGCGCTAATGGTGCGCGATGAATGGCAACATCATCAACCTGTGACATTACAGAAATACATTGAGGGTGACGAAGTAAGAACTTTTGTTATAGGTCATCGTGTTTTTGCCGCCGCGATATATTCCGACCAACCAGATTACCGCGTCGACAGCCATACCCAAGCTGAAGCAATATCGTTACCGAAGGACATAGAGGCATTGAGCGTGGTGATTTGTCTGCAATTTGGCATGAAATGGTGTGCCATCGACTGGCGTCGCGAGGCAGATGGAAAGTATGTATTTCTGGAAGCAAACCCCGCCCCCATGTTTTGCAAATTTGAAGCAGAAACCGGATTGCCTGTCACCGAAGCTTTGGTGCACGCTCTCACTAACGCAACAGGCTGATAAAAAGGTCGTGCTTAAAAGAGAATGCGTGGGCTTAGCGTTTAATATATGAACATTTTTGGTGCATAAATAGTACAGTCGTACCAATTTAGTGCTTTTTATTTAGTCCGACACCTTAGGCACGTTGCCACTTTCGATGGTTTGCACCGCCATATTTACAATCATTTTAATCACCGATTCACAGGCATAAGCATCAGATTTCTGATACCCGATAAACATGGTATGCCCTTCAATAGTAGCGGAAATAAATAACGCAATTAGCCGTCTCTGCTCAAGGGTTAAATCTGGATTCATTTGCAGCGCAATGTCTTGGTAAACCTTACGATAAACTTCGTACATGTGCTCCATGAGTTTATTGATGGTTTCATCATGATTCGACAACGACCAAATCTCAGGGAAGAAAATAGTGGTCTCTCGGGTTTGCAGATCCCGAGTCACAAATTCAATTACGTTTTGCAGGCATTCTTTCGGCGATGATGCTTCTTCTTTTAGCTCTTCAAGACGAAGTAAGTAAACACTAATTACATGATCTAGCATGGCAGCCACCAGGTCATCACGGGTAGCAAAATGGTGTTGTAAATTACCTGCTGAAATACCTACCCGCTTCGCCACTTTGCGAATAGAAAAGTTGTGGTAGCCCTCTTCAATCAGCAAATTTCTTGCTTCAACCAGAATCTGTTTCTGGCGTTCCAAACCGGCTTTGTAAGGTCCGCGTTTTACGCCTGTTTCACTCTGCTCATTGAGTCTGTTTGGTGACAAGCCGTGCTCCTGAAATTCCTGAAAAATACCTAACTAAGTATACGTTAATAACCGCCTTGAACATACCGGGATCAAACCCAAATTAGTTCACCCGTACCATTTTCGGCGTAGATGTTGCTCTTGCCCTCTCAGGACACACAAAAAAACAATTCAATTTTTTGCGACTGAGGGAAACCACATGAGAAAGAGCAAAATCGCTTTTGCTATGGCACTGATGGCCTGCGGCCAATCAGCATCATATGCGCAACAAGTGTTTGAAGAAATTAGTGTTGTAGCACAAAAGCGCGAACAAAGTGTCCAGGATGTTGGTATTGCAATTACCGCCTTAACCGGTGATCAGCTTGAAGCGTTAGGTTTTGATAATGCCCAGCAGGTAACGGCAATGGCACCGGGAGTACAAACTGTGCAGCCTAACGGCGAAGCGAACTATTCAGTTGGTATTCGTGGCGTCACCAACTCCGATTTCACCACCAATGTAGAAAGCCCGGTAGCGCTGTATGTTGATGAAGTATACATAAGCCAGATGTCCGGAGCCGGATTTAGTTTGTTTGATGTAGAGCGGGTAGAAATATTGCGCGGCCCGCAAGGCACGCTGTTGGTGCCGGACTTACCGACGAACTCGCCGCGCGGGTATCGGTCAATATTAATAAAGCCGATGGCTACGTAGAAAACCGCTATACCGGTAACGATCTGAATAACGCTGACGATAAAACGGTACGCGCACAGTTTTTATTCACCCCCAACGAGAACTTCGATGCACTTTTAAATGTGCGTTACAGCAAGCAAGATATCGATACCGGCTTTTTTGAAAACGTCAGTTCCATTCGTGCCGGCGAACTCACCCCAACGGAAATGAACCCGATTTTGGAATACATCGACAACGACGGCGATGTCTACGCGGGTGATTATGATGATCCGGGTTTCAATGAATTAGAAACCAAAGGTGCAACGGCGACCCTGAATTGGCAAATCGATGAAGACCTGAAATTTGTCTCAATTACCGACTTTTCTACGGTAGAGCGCACCTACATTGAAGATAGCGATGCGTCGCCAGTCTCGTTTTTCAACTTCTTTTTAATCACGGATGCCGAACAATTTTCTCAGGAATTTCGCCTAGAGGGTAATGTAGGCGAACTACTTTGGGTAGCCGGTGCTTATTATCTTGATCTTGATATTAACGATTCTAACGGTGCCATTTCCGACCCACTGATCGGTGGCGGCGGCACCAGTGCTGTCGGCAGTGAAGGCGGCCTTTACAACCCTTATCAATCTGATCTCACGTCAACGTCGGTATTTGCACAAATCGAATATCCGTTGGCTGACGACCTTACCCTGATTGCGGGTTTACGGGTGATCCGCGACGAGAAAGACTTTGATTTTTCTGTGATGGCGATGGAGTTTCTCAACCCATCTTCCGAACCTGGCTTTGCCGATACCGACAATATGGTGTTACAGGCCACGTTAGGTGAGTACACCGCGAGCAGGGAAGATACCGAAGTGGCTGGCCGCTTACAGCTAAACTGGACGCCCACCAAAGATGTGCTGACCTTCATCAGCTACAACCGCGGCGTGAAAGGGGGGGGCTACAATGCGCCAATCTTCCCGCTGGCACCACCGAACGATTATAACGATGCCACCCTGTCTTTCGATCCTGAACACCTCGATGCCTACGAAATAGGTGTAAAAACTCGGCTTGGTGATTACGGACGACTGAATGCGGCAGCCTATTACTACGATTACAACAACTACCAGGTATTCAACATCATTGGTCTGGATACCATCACCATCAACTCACCCGATGCTTCAGCCAATGGCTTCGAAGTGGAATATCAGGGGCAGTTAGCTGAAAACTGGGACGTCATGTTAGGCGCGGCCTACAACGACGCCGAAGCCGAACTCGCTGATGGCTCTACATCCCGACCAGTGCAATCACCGGAATGGAACTATAACGGTCTGCTTCGCTACACCATGGAATTGGATGCAGGATACCTCGCCTTTCAAACCGATTTCGTGTTTCGCGACGACGTGAAGTTTGCCTTGTCTTTTGCCCGCCATAGCAGAACTTGAACCAGAGCCAATCACTTCAGTAGCGACGTTACCGTCGGTCTATCCCGATTCATGGATTTTTGCTCGCGACGTAAATTTCAATGCCATGATTTCCGGCAAGGTCGTCATTATTGATGCGGCGGCCGACACCCGCGAATACAAAGGCTTTGTAGATGCGTCGATGATGGCAAACTTTGTAGAATCGAAAGCGAAGCCGCTGTTGTACGTGGCTGAATCTTTCTATTCCAGAGGTACCAACGGCGACCGCACAGATGTTATTTCCATTTACGACAAGGCCACGCTGAAGAAAACAAAAGAGGTGATTTTGCCCAATAAAAACCGGGCTCAAATTGTGGTCAGCAATTACATGCTGCAATGTCAGGGATGCCACAAAGCCAGTGGTTCAGGCATGCCACCGCAAACGCCGGATTTTCATGAACATGGAAATGCATTTATGCATTCCGAAGCGGGAAGACGTTACTGGATAAGTGTACCAGGCGCAGCCAACTCCCCACTCACCGATGGAGAACTTGCAGATGTGCTTAATTATATCGCCAAGGATATTGTGAAAGTCGACAACCACACCGCATTTACCGCTGAAGAAGTACGTGCCCATCGTGGAGAGAAAATGACGAACGTATATGAAGTGAGGCAAAACCTTATTGATAGCCTCGCTGCTACGCAGGCACCGCTTTCTTCGACTGTTCGTGAAAAGAATGCATCCCCCGGAGGATGAACTCCGTTGGCTCTGTCCGTTATCCGTTGCGGACAGGGTCTTTTTTTCCGGGTTAACTACTATTAGCTACTAACGTGTTGAAAACAAAAAAGGCAGCAGGACGTGAGTCTCTGCTGCCTTCTTATCATGAGCGTATGCCTTACAACGTTCGCCTTACAAGATAAAGCGGCTCAGATCTTCGTTATCCACCAGCGATTCCAGATGCGAATCAACATAGGTCTTATCGATAACAAATGTTTCACCGGATTTCTCAGACGCGTCGAAAGAAATATCTTCCATCAGGCGCTCAAGTACGGTGTGCAAACGGCGTGCACCAATGTTTTCCAGCTTCTCGTTTACTTGCCATGCCGCTTCAGCGATACGCTGAATACCCGACTCAACAAAATCAATGGTTACACCCTCAGTGGCCATCAGTGCACGGTACTGTTCAGTCAGTGCAGATTT
Source organism: Alteromonas sp. ABH2_165 (assembly GCF_056159945.1). Taxonomy (NCBI): domain Bacteria; kingdom Pseudomonadati; phylum Pseudomonadota; class Gammaproteobacteria; order Alteromonadales; family Alteromonadaceae; genus Alteromonas; species Alteromonas sp. ABH2_165. The sequence continues at coordinate 78,116 of NZ_JBSWWF010000012.1, read as the reverse complement.
TGGCTCGGTAAGGATGCGCTTAAAGTCTTCCACTTTAAGTGCTGACAGCTCAACACGAATTGGCAAACGCCCCTGCAATTCAGGAATCAGATCAGAAGGCTTGCTCATCTGGAATGCACCAGAGGCAATAAACAGCATATGGTCAGTTTTCACCATGCCGTGCTTGGTAGAAACGGTAGAGCCTTCAACCAGTGGCAGCAGGTCGCGCTGTACACCTTCACGGGATACGTCCGCAGAGTTGTTACCTTCACGCTTACAAATCTTATCGATTTCGTCGATAAACACGATACCGTGCTGTTCAACCGCATTGATCGCTTTTTCTTTCAAATCTTCCTGATTAACCAGACGCGCCGCTTCTTCTTCGATCAGCATTTTGAGCGCATCTTTAATTTTCAGTTTTTTCTTTTTCTTCTGCGAGTCAGAGTTCAGGTTCTGGAACATCGACTGCAGTTGGTTGGTCATGTCTTCCATGCCAGGAGGCGCCATGATCTCTACGCCCATTTGCGGCAGGGCCACATCAATTTCGATTTCTTTATCGTCGAGTTTCCCCTCACGCAGCTTTTTACGGAACGCCTGACGGGTACCACGATCTTCAACCTGTTCTTTCTTGCCCCATGGATCTTCTGGTGGTGGCAACAAGGCATCAAGAATACGCTCTTCCGCCGCTTCTTCGGCACGGAATTTCACCTTCGTCATTTCCTGCTCTTTGGTGAGCTTCACGGCAATGTCTGTCAGGTCTCGGATAATGGTTTCCACTTCTTTACCCACATAACCGACTTCGGTGAACTTGGTCGCTTCCACCTTGATAAAAGGTGCGTTCGCCAGCTTCGCCAAACGGCGGGCAATTTCAGTTTTACCCACACCAGTAGGACCAATCATCAGAATATTTTTAGGCGTAACTTCTACGCGCAGCTCTTCCGGCAGCTGCATACGACGCCAGCGGTTACGCAATGCAATAGACACAGCGCGCTTGGCATCCTGCTGACCGATGATGTGACGGTCGAGCTCGTGAACAATTTCTCTGGGTGTCATTTCAGACATAATAAACCTTCTCTTTCTTATGCCGCCCCGTGGCGGTAATCAGGCCCGTTCGCATGGTCGCGTACGAACCTGTGAATATTAATAATCCAGTACTTCAACCGTCTGGTGGTGATTAGTAAATACGCAGATATCGCCGGCGATGGTCAGACTCTTTTCAGCAATGTCTTTCGCGGATAAATCGGTATTTGCCAGCAGCGCCGTGGCCGCTGCCTGCGCGTAGTTCCCGCCTGAACCGATGGCAATTAAATCGTTCTCTGGCTGCACCACATCACCGTTACCGGTAATGATGAACGAAGCCGTTTCATCGGCCACTGCCAGTAGCGCTTCCAGTTTGCGCAACGCCCGGTCTGTACGCCAATCTTTGGCCAGTTCTACCGCGGCGCGGGTAAGATGCCCCTGATGCATTTCCAGCTTGGATTCAAAACGCTCGAATAATGTAAACGCATCGGCAGTACCACCAGCAAATCCCGCCAGCACTTTGTTGTGATAGAGGCGACGCACTTTTTTAGCGTTACCTTTCATTACGGTGTTACCCAGAGAAACCTGTCCGTCTCCGGCAATTACGACCTGATTGTCGCGTCTTACAGATACAATAGTAGTCACTACACTTCCCCATGTTTCGGGTGTCGCTGGCCGTCGCGCACAGCAAATTAATTTCAATGAAGAGATAAGTGGGGGAAGACATTATTTTTTCAAGGGAGAAACTGTGAGGTGTTGTGAACTCTTCTGGCCCGGGCAGGTAGTGCCGAGCACGGTTGTGAGTCCACGGACGAACGAAAGTCAGGCCCGCAGACAAAGAAAGAAAAGCCATTCCAAACCGTCAGCCGCAGGGAAGCGGCTGCCGAGCAAGGTTGTGAGCCCACGGACGAACGAAAGTCAGGCCCACAGACAAAGAAAGGAAAGCCATTCCAAACCGTCAGCAGAAGGGATGCTGGTGCCGAGCACGGTTGTGAGTCCGCGGACGGGGTAAGGTGTTGTCGGCGAGAACCGTCAACCGCATGGATGCGGTTGTCGAGCCCCCAGGGATGGGTTCACGGCGAGTTCTCGCCGGCAATACCTGCCCCGGCCACAAGGGCTCACGGAAAAAGCGGAGAACCTTGAGCGCAGGGGTTGTAGAAATTCTGGTACAGAACCGTCAGCCGCAGGGAAGCGGCTGCCGAGCGCCCATGGATGGGTTTACCGCGAGTTCTGTACCAGAATTTCGGAAACCCCGTTAGCGGCAGGTTCTCTTCCTTATAAGTTCCAGGTGAGGATCATGCAGGTGGTGATGTTGACTTTTCTGAGACTGTGTTTGGCCCGCTCTGCATCACGTTTCGTTTGCAATGGTCCCATGATCACGCGGAACCATTCGCCATTTGATCCAGTGGTTGCACGAACCTGCGCTTCCAGGCCCTGGAAGGCAATTTTCGCTTTCATTTCTTCGGCCTGAGAACGGGTACGGAAAGAGCCACATTGCAGCAGGTAAAGTTTGTCCGATTTCTGCTGTTCCGCAACTTCTACTTCCACTTCGTAGCCAGGCAAACTCTTAATGTAATCCCACTCTTCTTTTGGCACTTCCGGCAGTTCGTCTTCTTCCACGATTTGCGGCAACGGCTCCATGGTCGAATCAGCCGTTTCGTCTACGTTATCTTTAATTGAAAACAGAAAATAAATCAGTGCAAGAATGGCAATAATCACCACTACCAGGCGCATCCAGATCTTGGTTCTGTTCTGCTCTGGGGCTGGCGGCTTCCGCTTATTGTTATTTTTGTTTTTATTCTGTGGCGCACGTCCACGAGATACATAATCACGTTGAGCCATAACCGGCATCTATCCCGTTAAAAATTTATATTTCAGACAACTGACCATCGCTACTTTTATTCATTCAGAAAGCGTACATTCCGTAGCAATGGTTCAGGTAAGGCAGTGTAGCTTTTATTTCTTAACTTTGCTGTCGGTATCTTAGCCGAAGTCGCTCAGTCTAATGAATTCGTCGTCAGACTCAAGCAACATCTGCTAACTGAAGTCTGATGGATCGACATCTAGCGACCAGCGCACTTTGCTGGCCGTGGGCAGCGACGTAATGTTTGGTAGCGCTCGCCTGAGCAAATCATTTATCGCCTTGCGCTGCGCCGATTGCAAAACCAACATAAACCGATACCGTCCCTGCCGTTTCTCTATTAAACATGGAAGCGGACCATTCAGCCGCACCACTTCACTTTGCAGTAGCGTTCGAACCTGCTCAAGAAATTCCCAGGCCAGCTCACCATTAGTGGCTTCTGAGCGAATCACCGCTTGCGATTGAAACGGTGGCATCCAGGAGAGCTTTCGCTCATCAAGCGCCTGACGGGCAAAGTGGGCATAACCGTTGTGTACCAAATCTTGCAATAACGGATGTCCCGGATTGTGGGTTTGCAGCCACATTTCTCCCGGCTTTGATGCCCTGCCTGCCCGGCCAGCCAATTGCGTTACCAATTGTGCCAGTTTCTCGCTGGCACGGAAGTCGGCACTGAACAGCGCGCCATCACAGTCCAGTACCACCACCAGCGTTACGTGAGGAAAGTGATGCCCTTTCGATAAGATTTGGGTGCCGATGAGCAGCTGGTATTTCTGCGCATTGATATCATCCAGCGAGCGTTGAAGTTTGTCTTTGCCGCGCACCGAATCGCTGTCGATGCGGATTTGCTTCACGTCCGGAAACATCTTCGCCAGACCGTCTTCTATCTGCTCGGTGCCCACACCGGCTGTAATTAGCTCGTCTGATCCGCAGTGTTCGCACTGGCGTGGAATAGGTCGTGCGCCTCCGCAGTGGTGACACTGCAACCGCTGCTGAGTGCGATGCACCGTGTAAGGACGCTCGCAGCGACGGCAGTCATAGGAATGTCCACAGTGATGACAAATCAGTGCAGGTGCATAGCCACGGCGGTTCACAAACACCAGCACCTGATTACCCATGGATAAATGCTGGCGCATAATGCTTAGCATCCCATCGGCAATTCCAAATTGCAGCCGCTGATCACGTACATCCAGCACCTGCTGATGGGTTTTCGATGCGCCGCCTGCGCGCTTTGTCAGTTGCAGATGACCATAACGCTTCGTCAACGCATTATTCAGCGTCTCCAGCGACGGCGTTGCCGTGCCCAGCACAAGCGGAATATTTTCGGTGTGCGCCCGCATCACCGCCAAATCCCGGGCGTGGTAACGCAGTCCATCCTGTTGCTTGTAAGAATCATCATGCTCTTCATCGACGATTATCATACCGGGGAATTTCATCGGCGTGAAAATGGCTGAACGGGTTCCTATAATAACGCCCAGCTCTCCAGAACGGGCACGCTGCCACACCGATAACCGGTCTTTATCGTTTAGCTGAGAATGCAAAATGCCAATGTCGATACCAAATCGATTGGCGAACCGCGACACCGTTTGTGGTGTAAGGCCGATTTCCGGCACCAAAATTAACACCTGGCGCCCTTCTGCTAGTACATCTTCAATGGCCTGTAGATAGACTTCTGTTTTTCCGCTGCCCGTTATCCCTTCTAACAAATAAGGCGCAAACCGAGAACGACTTTGCACTATCGTGGAAATCGCGACGGCCTGCTCTTTGTCTGGTAACGGCTTTTTCGCCACATCAAAATAATCCAGCCACATTTTCGGGCGCAGCGGCGGGGGCTTACTCTCCTGGCTGATAAAGCCTTTTTCTTCCAGCGCATTAATAATAGTGGTGGGAAAAGTATTCTTGAGGTCGCCTTCACGAACGGGTTCATCCACCAGCGCTTCCAGACAGGCATACTGTCGCTTCGCCCGTTTAAGTTCAGCCAAATTTTCATCCACGTTGTCTGCGGCGTGCCACCAGATTTCGTCTACCGGACTGGCCGACTCGCCTTTTCGCAGCAACACGGGTAGCACTGTGTGAATGACTTCACCGATGGGATGCAGATAATATTGCGACAACCAATGGCAAAGCTTAAGCAACACCCGGTCGAGTACCGGCGTTTCATCCAGAACTTTATCAATGGCTTTTATTTTATCCGGATTTTCAGGCGCGGTGAGTTCGCCGGTCACCACCCCCACCAGATTTCTCGGCCCGAAGGAGATACTCACCCGGCAACCGGGTTCCGGCAGGGTGTCACAGCTGTAGGTAAAAGTTTGGCGTAGCGGTACCGGTACCGCCACCTCGACAAAATGCATAATCCGCCTATTTTTTCCGCATTTTTCACTTATCGTTCTTGATCAAACGGGCGCCATACATTAATATGCGCCGCTCTTTACGGCAAGGCCAGTTATGCCTTGCATTTGAATATAGTTGCGTATGGTGTTCAGCTTCGGGCTGGATAGCGATACGGCCTTAGATTTGAGGTAACCCATGAAACAAGATATCCATCCTACATACGAAGAAATTACTGCTACTTGTTCTTGCGGTAATGTTATCAAAGTTCGTTCTACTGCAGGTAAAGATCTGAACCTGGACGTATGTTCTAACTGTCACCCGTTCTACACTGGTAAGCAACGTAATGTTGACACCGGTGGTCGTGTTGACCGCTTCAAGAAGCGTTTCGGTGCACTGGGCAAAAAATAAGCCCTGCATTGAATTGCGAAAAAAGCGCCTTTATGGCGCTTTTTTTGTGTCTGCAATAATTTCCATTTCGATATTCATCCCTTTAAGGCTGTCTTCTAGCCCCCCACTTCACTAACGTTCAAAAAACAAACACCAGCTTCTACGCTGTTTATATGCTTTTAAATATAAGTTAAGGACTGTTTATTAATTTGATAAATGGTCACCATTGATAATACCGTTTTGTGTCGTGGCGGTTTGACCACTAGAGTAATCATGAGATTAGTCCTGATCAGATATGTACTGTGAAAGGCGATATGCTACATTGGTCTTATATGGCTGTTATAACAAAAACAACAAATTAGCCAGAACGACAGGTGTATCTTTGTAACGAATAACCCTGAGAAGGACACATAAAAGCATGTCAGATTTCAGACAACGCGCCCTGGATTACCACGAGTACCCTACACCAGGTAAAATTAAAGTAGAGCTGTCTACCCCGGCAGACAGTGTTGATGATCTCGCTCTCGCTTACAGCCCCGGTGTTGCCGAGCCAGTCCGCGAAATTGCAGAAGATCCTGATGCCGCTTATCGCTATACCGCGAAAGGCAACATGGTAGCTGTTATTAGTAACGGTACTGCCATTCTGGGATTGGGCAATTTAGGTCCACTCGCTTCAAAGCCGGTTATGGAAGGTAAAGCGCTGCTGTTCAAACGGTTCGCGGGCCTTGACGCTATCGATATTGAAGTAAAACACCGCACCACCGAAGAGTTTATCAATACGGTAGCTAATATCGCCGATACCTTCGGTGGTATTAACCTGGAAGATATTAAAGCACCAGAATGTTTTGAGATTGAGCAGGAGCTGATCAAGCGCTGCAAAATCCCGGTATTCCACGACGACCAGCACGGTACTGCTATCGTGACTGCCGCCGGTATGCTGAATGCGCTGGAGATTCAGGGTAAGAATATCGAAGATGCAAAGATTGTGTGTATGGGTGCCGGCGCTGCCGCCGTAGCCTGTATGGAACTGCTGATCAAATGTGGTGCCCAGCGTGAACGCATTTATATGCTCGACCGCAAAGGGGTTATTCACACCCGTCGCGACGATCTGACTGAACACAAAATGCTATTCGCCAACAACACCGATAAACGTACCCTTGATGATGTGATGGACGGTGCCGATATTTTCGTTGGTGTTTCTGGCCCGGATGTTCTGCCACCAGAAACCTTAAAACTGATGGCACCAAACCCGGTCGTTTTCGCCTGTTCAAACCCAGATCCGGAAATTAAACCTGAACTGGCCCACGAAGTGCGTTCTGACCTCATCATGGCTACCGGTCGTTCAGATTACCCGAACCAGGTAAACAACGTGCTGTGCTTCCCGTTCATTTTCCGCGGTGCGCTGGACGTACGCGCTTCCGCCATTAACGATGAAATGAAAGTGGCTGCTGTTGAAGCACTGCGTTCTGTCTCTAAAGAGCCGGTGCCGGAAGAAGTATTGAAAGCCAGTAAGTCTGCGTCGCTGACTTTCGGCAAAGACTACATCATTCCTAAGCCAATGGACCCTCGCTTGTTGCATCGCATTGCCAGTGCCGTAGCACAGGCAGCCATTGATTCAGGCGTGGCGGGTGTTGAGTCACTGCCAGCAAAATATCTGGGTAACAATGCCTAATTAGGGCATACTGCACTCATCTGCCACGGGCCGGTAATTCTACCGGCCCGTTTGCGTTTTGGCGCACGCATTCTTCTTCAATTCTAACGGATATAGATATCATGTGGTCTAAAGCACTCATTGGGCTCATTATCGGGCGTATTGCAACAACCCTGATTGGCTCTACCATGAGCGTCAGTATCGGCTGGCATTTGTATGAAGCTACCGGCGAAGCCTTCGACTTAGCGTTAGTGGGTATTTTTCAGATTGTCCCCGTGATTGGCCTGTTTTTGGTTGCGGGTTGGGCTGCAGATAACTTTTCGCGGAAGAGTATTTTGCTGCTCTCTGCCAGTCTGCAATTACTGGTGGTGCTGGCGGTGGCGATACTGATGAATCAGCCTGAGCTTAATAAGTGGGCACTATTCTGCTCACTGTCGGTGTTAGGCGCCGGCCGGGCGTTCTTTGCCCCAGCTATTCAATCTGTGCTTCCCAACATTGTGAGTAACGACCACTTGGGCCGCGCGGTTGCCGCCATTAGCTCAATGTGGAACATCGCGTTAACCGTGGGCCCCTTCCTTGCAGGTATTCTGCTGGCCATGCTTGACCGACAGCTCTATTGGGTTCTGATCATTTTCGGCTTATTCACCTTGGGCGGCTTCTCTTTACTGCCTGCCTTAAAAATTCACTCTGAGCGCAAGCTGGAACTGAAAGATATTTTCAGCGGCGTACATTATCTAATGCACAACAACGTGGTGCGTGGAGCTCTGTTTACCGATCTGGTGGTGATTTTATGCGGCAGCGTGATGGCCATCCTGCCGGTGTTTGTAAAAGACGTGCTGCATGAAGGGCCAGAAACCTTGGGTTTACTCCGGGCCATGCCCGCCGTGGGCGCAACCATTATCGGGTTAACCATGGTACGGCGTAAGCGCGCCATCGAGCGCAATGGTCCCTTGCTGTTCTGGTCACTGATCATATTCAGCTTTTCCATTATCGGTTTTGCTTTCTCGCAAAATCTCTATGTTGCCTGCTTTGCGCTGCTGATTTACGGCGGTTCAGACATGATCAGCGTGGTGATTAGAAGCTCAGTAGTTCAGATCATGACACCCGACGCCTTACGAGGGCGGGTTAGTGCGGTTAATTCGTTGTTTATTGCCTCTTCTAACGAGCTGGGAGACTTCCGAAGTGGCTCGGTGACCGCAGCCATTGGTCCGGTTGCTTGCGCAGTAACGGGTGGTGTAATGAGCTTAGGCGTGGTGCTGCTGTTCGGAAAAACGTTCAGGCCTCTGTTTGAATTGCGGAAAATAGAGGCGCCATCGCCGGGTAAATCGGATTAAGCTCGGCGAAAGCATGTAAGCCGAGCAAAAAGAGAAAAGCCAGAGTACTGACTCTGGCTTTCGTTTTTATTCTTCTTCGTTATCCACTGATGGGTCGATGCCCATTTCTTCCATCATCTTTCTGGCAACTGCCGGGATACGATTTGGATTATCTTTGCGCAAGTCATCATCGTTAGGCAATGGTTGCCCGGTGAACGCATGCAGGAATGCCTCACACAGTAATTCTGAATTTGTTGCATGGCGCAGATTGTTTATCTGTCGCCGGGTGCGCTCATCTGTGAGCTCCTTAAGCACATTAATAGGAATAGAAACAGTAACTTTCTTTACCTGTTCACTCTTTTTCCCATGCTCTGCATAAGGGTGTATATACTTACCATTCCATTCTGCCATGTGAAATCTCGGACTGCCTGTTATTTTATCTTATGAGCGGAAATTCTAAACAATGTAGCGAAAAGGTCAATTAAGCCGTGTAAACCTCTTGACGTCCAGACATATATTAATTAGTTTAGACGTCTAAACGGCCAAAAAGTGAGTGAGTCAGAAAATGGTTTCCTATGCACAGGGCATCGATGCCTTAAATCAATCTTTGTCAGAACTGCGTGACATCGATGTATCCTTCGAATTTTTTCCGCCAAACTCGGAAAAAATGGAACAAACCTTATGGAAATCTGTAGAGCGTCTGGCGCCTCTTAAGCCTTCATATATGTCTGTTACCTATGGTGCAAACAGCGGTGAGCGCGATCGCACCCACGATGTGGTTAAACGCATTCAGCAGCAAACCGGTGTGGCTGCCGTTCCTCACCTGACCTGTGTAGATGCCACTCGTGACGAACTGAAACAAATCGCTCAGGACTACTGGGATTCCGGTATCCGCCGTATTGTGGCCTTACGTGGTGATTTGCCAAAGGGCGTAGATAAAACTGAAATGTACGCGTCTGATTTGGTATCTCTGTTAAAAGACGTGGCTGATTTCGATATCTCAGTAGCGGCTTATCCAGAAAAGCACCCTGAAGCGCCAAACGCACAGTTTGATTTGCTGAATCTGAAGCGTAAAGCGGAAGCCGGTGCCTCGGAAGCAATTACACAGTTCTTCTTCGATACCAGTGTTTACCTGCGATTCCGCGACCGTGCAGCAGCGGCAGGCATCGATTTAGATATTGTTCCTGGCATATTGCCAGTTACTAACTATCAAACGCTGGTTAAGTTTGCGGGTTTCACCAACGTTCACGTACCTGGCTGGCTGCACAAAATGTACGACGGTCTTGACGACGATGACCAAGCAACCCGCAACCTAATTGGCGCCAACATCGCCATGGAACAGGTGAAGGTACTGGCTAAAGAAGGCGTGAAACACTTCCACTTCTATACCCTGAACCGCTGCGAACTCAGCTACGCTATCTGCCACATGCTGGGCGTTCGCGCTGACTAACATTTTCGAATACGCTGGGAGTACGGAGGCCAGAGAAAAAACACGCCGGAGCTCCATGCCTGGCTAAGCTGTTATAGAGAACGCTGCAGCATCCCTGCTGCAGACGGTTTTCCCCTAGCCTCCTCCTTATCGCAACGATACCTGACTATTCTCGTCAATTTACCACTGCGCCAGACATTACAATCTGCTGAGAAATCAACAAAACATTCCCCCCACGACTGCGAATGGTTACACTGTACAAGCATGAAACTATCCATGCAGTTTGAAAGGAGTCTGTTTTGACAGATAATCGCTGGGTAAAACTGTGGAACGAAAAACGTCCCGGTCTTATTGCTTTTTTCCATATTTTTCTGCGCCGTTGCAAAGCGGACAACATCACCATCTCTGCTGGCCACCTCGCTTACGTTACCCTGCTCTCGCTGGTGCCTTTTATCATGGTGACGTTCACTGTGATGTCGGCGTTTCCGGCTTTCGCCTCGGTGCGCAGTAAGCTGGAACAGTTTGTGTTCTCCAACTTCGTACCCACTGCTGGTGATGTGGTGCATAAGTACATGGGTGACTTTGTCGCTAACGCCTCGGAAATGGGGGCGGTAGGTATACTGTCGCTACTGGTTGTTGCTCTGCTGCTGATCTCCAATGTGGATAAAACCCTGAACCGGATTTGGCGCACCCAGAGCGACAGACCGGTGATTTATACTTTCGCTATTTATTGGATGGTTATCACCTTGGGCCCGATGCTGATGGGGTCGAGTGTAGCAATCAGTTCTTACCTAGTGGGTGTGGCTAAGTTCGCTGAAGAATACACGCCGGGAGTAGGCACCTTTATGCTGAAACTGGTACCGAGCTTCGCAGCACTGTTAGCCTTCATTATTCTATACCTGTTGGTTCCAAACCGGCGGGTGCGCTATTCCCATGCGTTTATTGGCGCGGTGGTAGCGACCATCTTTTTTGAATTCACCAAGAAAGGGTTTGCGCTCTACATCACAAACTTCACCTCTTATCAGGTAATTTACGGTGCGATGGCGGTACTGCCTATTCTGTTCTTGTGGGTGTATGTGTCGTGGATTGTGGTACTGATTGGTGCAGAGTTTACTTGCAGTCTGGAAGATGCGTTTGGCGACATCAGGGCCAGTGAAGAGCCCAGAAAAGTCCCCACCGAATAAAAACAAAATGACCGGCAATTGCCGGTCATTTTCGTTTCATGATTAGTTTTTCATTGCGCGGATAAAGGCGTCAGATTCAGCCACTGAGGCTTTCATCTCGTTTATCAATCGCGATACATTTTGCTGAATGGTTTTTAACTCACCTTCCAGTGCACCAATGGCGCTGGCATTCAGGTTGTGCTTCAGATAAAGCACATTATCCTGCAGTGCCGTTAATACCGGCTCCATTCTGCTTTCCGCTTTGCGCATCGCTTTGATCATGGTTTCATACTGACGACGAGTGGCACGCAATTTTTCCTCGCTGGAGCGACGTAGCGTAGCACTATCGTATTTAGTTAGCTCATCTTCCCACTCAGAAAATAACGCATCAGCAACGCTTTGCACTTTGTCTATGCGGTCAGACACTTCCTGCGCAGCGGCTTTGCTGTCTTGATACTCACTGTTTAGCTCGTCATAAACATCTTCTAACTCGTCGCCGTCGAAGTTAATGAGTGCGCTGAATTCTTCCAGAGCATCTGCAAACTGCTCTTGCGCATCTTCCTGAGATTCTTTGGCGTTTTCAACACGGTCCACCATGATGTCCCGCTTTTCTACACCGAGCTTTTCCCACGCGCCGTAATAGGCAGACTGACATCCAGAGAGTGCGAAACAGGCGGCAACCGCCATCAAACTCGTTTTTACTTTCATATTCATATTTAAATTCCGGGGCCGCGATAACGGGCCGCACTGATAATTGACCACAGATGGAAAATGGCGCCTACCGGCCATAGGAAAAACAGTACGACGGTTGCTGCCAGCCCGTAAAAAACTAAGCAAGCGAAGAAGAAAAACAACGCTCCCATAATTCTGCCCTGAACCAAATGGCCCAGCCCGGGAATAAAAAAGTTACAAATTGCGGCGATAACATTACCGCCAGAACCTTGCCCTGACATATAAACATCCTCGTATATTGCTTAAATATGTGGTTAAGTAGCTAAACTAAACCAAAAAAATACCTCAAACAACGCACTGAAACAAAATGAAACGACTTTACCCTGACATTGGATGTTACAGCAGTGGGTACTTTGAAACCGGAGACGGCCACTCTCTCTATTACGAGGAAAGTGGCAATCCGGATGGTTTCCCGGTGCTTTATTTGCACGGTGGTCCCGGCGCTGGATTATCCCCAGGCTATCGCCGTTTTTTCGACGGTAATAACTTTCGTATTATCGCTTTTGAGCAACGGGGTTGTGGCCGCTCCAAGCCATTCGGCTCACTCGAGAACAACACGACTCAGCACATACTTAACGATATTGCGGCGCTGCGCGCATTTCTCAAGGTAGACAAGTGGATCCTATTCGGCGGCTCATGGGGTTCAACGTTAGCGATGATGGCCGCGATTACCGAACCAAATACGGTTTCAGGCCTGATCTTACGCGGTGTTTTTCTCGCCAGAAGAGAAGATCGTGACTGGTTCATTTCCCAGCACGGTGCGGCGGCCACTTTGTTTCCCGAACACTATGAAATGTTCACCGACGGCATTAATCCCCCTATCACGACAACGTCGGTCTGTGAGCACTACCAACGCATGTTCGACTCGCCGGATGAACTTCAACGATTAGCCGCATTAAAGCGCTGGTACATCTGGGAAGAGAGGTTATCGAGGTTGTCACTACCCCACGGCACCGGGGAATTTACCAGCCACTACCCCATTAATTTGATGACGAGTCTCGCCAAGCTTGAGTGTCACTATCTGTCTCATCAATGCTTCATTCCGGAAAACTTTATTCTTCAGAACGTGCATAAAATTAACCACATACCCGGTACAATAGTCCACGGCCGCTACGATGTAATATGCAGTACAAAATCTGCTTACACCTTGCACCAGGCGTGGAGCAACAGTGAACTTCAGATTGTGCAGGAAGCAGGTCATAGCACGTCGGAACCGGGCATCGCATTGGCACTTTGCAGAGCGACCCGGGACATGTCGAAATATCTACGGGAGAAAAAATGATAGGACTGGTTCAGCGAGTATCTGAGGCGCGAGTGACAGTGGATGGCGAAATCACTGGCGAAATTGGACAGGGTATTCTTTTGTTACTTGGCGTAGAAAAAGAAGATGCTCAGGAACAAATAGATAAGCTAGCCAGAAAAGTTGCTAATTACCGCATGTTTAGTGATGACGCTGGCAAAATGAACCTGAATGTACAACAGGCTGGCGGGTCTGTGCTGGTTGTCTCTCAGTTCACTCTGGTTGCCGATACGCAGAAAGGTAATCGCCCTGGTTTCTCTAAAGGCGCAACACCCGCCCACGGCGAGGCTATGTACAACGCGTTTATCACCCACCTTTCCTCACTGGGAATACCAGTACAAACGGGCCGTTTTGGCGCAGATATGAAAGTATCGCTGCTGAATGACGGGCCGGTGACGTTTCAATTTCAGGTCTGAAACTTTAGCCGTTATTTCCCGTACTTATCCTCTCAATAGATTCGGATATTCAAGCTCTTTGATAAATGCACTTGTGAACAACCTGTGCCATAGGGTTAAATGGATACCGGTCGTAATCACATAAGGCTTTAATATTGTGTTTAGAGTAGCCACTCCGAAAACTGAAGAAGAACTAGAACAATATTTCACGTTTCGCTGGACATATCTGCGCAAGCCCTGGAATTTTGCCCCCGGCTCAGAACGGGATGAGTATGAACAGGTAGCAGAACACCGGGTTATCATGAATGGCAAAGGCGAAATCGTTGCTGCCGGCCGGGTGCATCTGAACACCGCTGAAGAAGCACAAATTCGTCATATCGCCGTGCACGGTGACTATTTACGTCGCGGCTTGGGTCAGATGATCCTGGGTGCACTGGAAGGCGTTGCCCGGGAATTAGGCGCCATTCGCGCGGTAACCAACAGCCGCGAAACCTCCATCGACTTTTTTAGCTCCTGCGGTTTTGTGATTGAGCGAGAAGCACCCAATGAACTGGGCATGCTCAAACGCCAACAAATGGTGAAAAAACTCACAGACCCGGGCATCGTGATGCTGCACCCGAAATGGTGCAAAGAACTTCAGGATACCTGGACAGAAACTATTCCTATTACTGAGCACATGGGCATAAAGCTGCACCAGTACACCGGTCGTACGCTGGAAACCCGCGCTTCACTGAACAAGAATATTAATATTCACGGCACTATGTTCGCCGGCAGCATTTTTTCACTCGCCACCTTAACCGGCTGGGGAATGATTTTCCTGCAGTTAAAAGAACGCCAGCTAATGGGCGAGATAGTATTAGGTGACGGCGATATACACTATCACAAACCCATCACCATGAAGCCACGGGCCATGTGTCACATTGAATCGCTCAGTGGCAAGTTCGCGCCATTGGAAAAGCGAAAGAAATGCCGTTTCACCTTGCAAGTGGATATTATGGACGACAATAACGCTGTGGCTGAATTCCGTGGCGTATTTTGGGTATTACCGCCGAAAAAAGAGAATGACGAAGAAGAGTAACGCAAAAAACGTTGTTCCCACGGGGGTTCCAGACGCATTCAAGCCGGCGCAGATAGCCTTTGTGCCGGTGCCCCTCAGTCTCTCACGCTGGCTGCATTCAATCTGGTTTAGTGACAATCCCCATTGTCTGCCAAGACAAGAGCGTTGTTATCCTGATGGCGGCGTGAGTTTGACATTTACCCTTTCAGATCACAGTCTCAACGCCAGTGTTCTTTTCAGTACGCGCACCGCGCCATTTGTCACATTACCCGGCGATGCGTTAATCAGTATTCGTTTCCTGCCTGGTGCTTTTACAGAATGCTTTGGTATTCCCGCTGAATCGCTCCCCAGAGACGCCATAAGCAGCTTTTCTTCACTGCAGTCAAATGTGCCGCTACCCGTTGACGAAGTCTGTGCTGCGCCTGACTGTGAGCGCGTTCGTATTTTGCTGCAATGGCTAACACAGCGATTGCATCAAAATTCGGCGGTAAGCGAAGACAGAGAGCGGCTTATCAGCAACTTAGCCACGCCGTTGCAACACAATACCGATATCGCACGACAGCTTGGTGTATCTTCCCGCACACTACAGCGCACTTGTAAGCGTGTGCTTGGTCTGTCCCCTAAAGAATTGGGGCAATTCTCACGCATCTTCACAGCCAGACAACAACTGATATACAGCTCAGGTTCACTGGCCGACGTCGCACTGACAAGCGGCTACTTTGATCAAGCGCATTTTACTAACCACTTCCATCAGTTTGTCGGAGAAACCCCGGCAGCCTACCGACAACGAAAAATGTCGCGTTTTTCCAATATAAAAAAGTAGCCCCCCTCTATTCTCAACGTTAAAACTTGACGGAGAATATTATGTATACAAGAATCGACCAAAACGATGTTTATCGGTTGGCACCGCGCATCTTAAAGAACCTGACCGGATTAAGTGAACAATCCTCTGTGAGTCCTTTTGGGGCTTCGCTTATCGGATTAATTCGGCTGAGGGTTTCTCAAATTAATGGCTGTGCCTTCTGTATGCATATGCATGCAGCAGAATTACGCGCGGAGGGTGAGTTGCAGGAACGATTAGATATCCTGGCAACATGGAGAGAAGTACCCGATGCATTTTCAGCTGCAGAGCAAAGTGCTCTGCATTGGGCTGAAACCCTGACAACTGTTACCGATGGGGTCACAGACGCTGACTTTGCGGTCGTGTCAGATGTTTTCGACAAGCAAGCGATTGTCGAACTCACAACCATTATTCTTGAAATCAATAGTTGGAACCGAATCTCCATCGGGTTTGGATTCGTTCCTGAAATGACAAACCAATAAGGTGCACGATATGCCATTCATCAAACCCAAGACTTGTTTGGTAATTAACATTTTAGCTGGATTTTCTTTTCTGATAGGCAGTACATGTTTTCTGCCTTCATTGGCAGACTACGCGGTTATTGGCGTGTATTTGTTTATGTTGGGATCACTTTTGTGGATCGTTGCTTGTGTTTCTGATTATTTAAATCTCAAACAAAATGCATAAAAAAAGCGCCGTTAAGGCGCTTTTTTTAAAATTTTTTACGCTATGCAGCCATTGCCGCTTGCAGTTTCTTCATCGCGTTCTTTTCAATTTGACGAACACGTTCTGCAGAAACCTGGTACTTATCAGCCAAATCCTGAAGCGTAATCTTATTGTCGGCTAACCAGCGCGTTTCAATGATGTCCTGGCTACGCTCATCCAACGTTTTAATGGCAGAATACAAGCGCTTAGAGGCGTTAGTATCCCAATCGTTATTGATAACGTCCATTTCCACGTCTGTGCTTTTATCTTCTAAGAACTGCACAGGAGCAAAATTGCCATTTTCGTCGTCATCGGCACTCAGATCAAAAGCCTGATCCTGACTGCTCATTCGCGCTTCCATTTGCAGTACTTCTTTGGTGCTTACACCCAGCTCGTCTGCAACAGTTTGCACTTCTTCATGAGTAAACCAGCCTAAGCGCTTTTTCGCTTTACGCAGGTTGAAGAAAAGTTTGCGCTGAGCCTTGGTGGTAGCAACCTTAACGATGCGCCAGTTCTTCAGCACGAACTCATGAATTTCAGCTTTGATCCAGTGAACAGCAAAAGATACTAGTCTCACACCTACACTAGGGTCGAAACGTTTTACTGCCTTCATCAGGCCAATGTTACCTTCCTGAATAAGATCAGCCTGAGGTAACCCGTAACCCGAGTATGACTTGGCAATATGTACAACAAAGCGTAAATGCGACATTACCAACTGTCTCGCTGCCTCAAGATCGCCTTCATCACGCAGACGCGATGCCAGACTTCTTTCTTTTTCTGCAGTGAGCATGTCAATGCTGCTCACAGCTTGTACGTAGCCTTCGATGCTACCGCTGTGGGGCACCGATAATGCCATTGTTTGCATGTTATTGCTCATATTCACCTCAATTTGCTAAGCACTTCATAATATCAAAGGTAGAAGTGCCTTTCGAGTCCTTGATTGTCGCACATCATTCCAATTCAGGAATATAGTGACAAATTACTAAATATCAAGACCTGATTTACCACAAAAAAGTTCCTTTGTGGCGATAAACCTGCATGAAGCAGCGTTCAGTGGCAGTTAGTGTAGAATGAAATAGTGAAAACGGATCGCGATTAAACGTAATTTTGCTGCGATCCAACCTATCAGTGCATTGTGACAGCTTAATGCATAAGCCCTTGCTGCGAGGCAAGTTGGAAACCATCTACTATAGTTATTACGAATTGGGCGTGTATTCAGTTTTTTATTTATATGGTGATTATTGCAATTAAGCGGTGTGCATAAGTTAAAAGAATGACGAAACCATAGATAATCAGCGGCCTATAGGATAAAGTTGATACTTTGCTGTTGCAGCATTACAGGGTGATCATGTAGTGCAGAATCATTATATTTACCACTGATGGAAGGACACGCCAGTCGTATGTTCGCATTTATTGCACGCCAGCCGATACTAGATCGCGAAAAGGATGTTTTCGCCTACGAATTGTTGTTTCGCGACGGTAAGGGTGGCGCGTATCCAGAGTTAGAGCCAGAGAAAGCAAAGTACATCGCCCAGCATTTTCACCCGTTGGGTCTCGATGACATCTCCGGCGAGAAGCAGTCTTTTATTCACTTTAATCCAGACACACTGATCTCCCGTTTTCCAACGTCTTTAAACCCTGAGTCAGTGATTGTTCAGCTTAATGAACCTAACGCACCTACGCCCGGCTTGCTTGAAGCCTGTACCCATATTAAAGATTTGGGATTTAAGCTGGCCATCGACGATCCGTTAATGTTGAGCGGCAAACAGGATATTTTTTCGCTGATTGACATCGTAAAAGTGGATGTTACCCGCACCAATTACGATTTGATTGAGAAAAACATTCCTCGCTACATCGATTCGAATATCAAACTGGTTGCGGAACAAGTTAATACCCACGAAGACTTTGATAGCTGCCGTTCACTGGGTTTCGATTTCTTTCAGGGCTATTTCTTCGCCATGCCTGAAGCCCGTATTCAGCGCCATCTTCCCGCGTCGAAGATGAACCTGGTTGATCTAATGGGTGAAAGTGCCAGCAGTGATTTTAATCTAAACCGAATTAATCAGATTATTGAACGGGATGCAGCACTGAGCTTCTTGCTACTGAAGTTTATAAATAATCCGGCCATAAATAAGCGCTATAAAATTACGTCGCTAAAACACGCTTTGACCTATATGGGCGAAGTAGAAATTAAGAAGTTTATCGCGCTGTTATCATTGGCTAACCTCAGTGATGACAAACCACTGGAGCTAATTCACATGTCTTTGGTGCGAGCGAAGTTTTTCGATTTGCTCTCTCAACAACGGGGCGTACATTTGAACCCGCCAATTGGCTTCCTTATCGGACTGTTTTCATTGCTGGATGCGTTGTTAGATCAAGACATGCCAGATGTATTAAAACAGCTGCCTCTGACCGATGAAGTGAATGATGCCCTGTTGGGCAAATCTGACGAATTTAATAGCTATATCACCTTGTCACGGGCATTCGAAGGGGCGCTTTGGATGAACATCATTAAACAATCCAAGGCACTGGATATCGATCAGAAACAGCTGCACATGATGTACAACCAAGCCATTCAGTGGGGTAACGGTGTACGCTCAACCATTTCGGCTTATTTCCCAAAGCCAGTTATCCGTTAACGTAACAAAGGCATACTGCTAAATCCCGGTAGCGAATCAAGCTACTGGGGTTCGATTTCTCTCACGTGGCGTTGCACCGACATCAACGACCCCAGTAAACCGAGTAAAATTGAAAGCCCGAGCATGGTAAGCAAGGCCGTACCTGACAGGCCGGTGATATTGAATTCTTTCTGATACATGCTGGCAAATGCCTGTATACTGCTGTCCATCCACCAAAGGATGATAATAACGGCAAGCCAGGCAATCAGCCCGCCAAGCAACCCGTACCAGAACCCCGTATAGAGAAATGGACGATGAATAAAGGCGTCCGTAGCGCCCACCAGCTTCATCACCAAAATTTCCTCACGCTTACTGAGTATATTCAGGCGGATAGTGTTTCCGATGATTAACACCACCGACACGAACAACAGGATACCGATGAGAGATACCAGTTCCCGGGCAATATTAAGCAGCGCATAGAGGCGCTCTAGCCATTCAATATCGAGTTTGCCAATGTCTACCTCACGCTGACTCTTTAGCTTTTCCAACAGCATGCGCGCCGCAGTGGGTGAAGCGTGTTTCTCGTTTGGCGAGATAAGTACTACATCGGGAAGTGGATTAGACTCAAGATAGGCAATGGCATCACCGAGTCCAGACAAATGCTGGAACTCTTTAAGGGCATCATCAGCCGGAATAAAGGTAACGCTGTCGATTTCCGGCCAGGTATTAAGCCGGGCCACCAACTGCTGTGCACTGGCCGGTGGTGTGTCTTCTTTCAGAAATAAGGAGATCTCTGAGGCCTGATCCCAGCCAGCACTGATTTTTTCTGTGTTCTTCACCAGAATGTACAAGGTACTTGGCAACGTGATACTCAAGCCCAACACCGCCACAGTCATGATCGATGCAGCAGGCTGCCGCCAAAGCTCTCCCAGACTACCTAACGCCTGGCGGGCATGCGAGATAAAAAAGGCAGTGATCATTTGCACAATGCCTATACGGGTATCACTAGCGCCCTGGGAACGACCTTTGAATAGAATACTCATTACCACCCCTCTCCTGCGGCATCGTTCAGCCCATCTGTAATCATTTGTCCGTTACGCAATGTCAGGGTGCGATACTTCATTCTGGCAATGAGCCCCAGGTCGTGGGTGGCGACAAATACAGAAACACCGGCCTGATTAAAATCTTCAAACAGACGGATTATTTCCATTGAGAGTTTTGGGTCTAGGTTACCGGTAGGTTCGTCAGCGAGTAACAACGGTGGCTTGTTGACGACTGCACGGGCGATACCCACACGCTGGGCCTCACCGCCGGAAAGCATCATAGGCAAACTACGGGCTTTGTCACGCAAGCCGACCATCTCCAATGCCGCCTCTACCCGCTTCGAGGTTTCTTTGCGGGTATAACCTTCAATGATCAGCGGCAGTGCCACGTTATCGAATACTGTTTTGGAGTCGAGAAGGTGAGGACTTTGGAAAATCATGCCGATATCGCGACGAATAAAAGCAATCTGCCGACGCTTTATTTGATTGAGATCGTGACCATTAATCAGCACTTTTCCTACACTGGGACGTTCCATGATGCTGATCAACTTGAGCAAGGTACTTTTACCGGCTCCTGAATGACCAGTTAAAAACGCCATCTCACCGGGCTCAATGTGAAAGCTCACTTTCGACAACGCGAGCTGTCCGCCGGGATAGGTTTTACTCACCTGGTCAAATTTGATCATCTACTCGTCCTACAACGATGAAAAAGGCTGATAAAACAGTTACGTTAATCGTTTTCGGTCTCGCTGAAAAGAGCATCGATAAATTCGTCGCCATTAAAAGTGCGCAAATCGTCAATGCCTTCACCCACACCGATGTAGCGGATAGGAATACCAAACTGATCGGCGATTGAGAAAATCACGCCACCTTTGGCAGTGCCATCTAGCTTGGTTAATGTTAAACCCGTCAGACCCACGGCTTCATTAAACAGTTTCGCTTGGCTCACCGCATTTTGGCCAGTACCGGCATCCAAAGTCAGCATCACTTCATGTGGGGCATTCGGGTTCAGCTTTTTCATTACCCGTACGACTTTTTTCAGCTCTTCCATCAGGTTGTTTTTGTTTTGCAAACGTCCTGCGGTATCCGCAATAAGAATATCGGTTCCACGTGATTTCGCGGCTTCCAAGGCATCGAAAAGTACCGACGCGCTGTCAGAGCCCGTAGGCTGCGCGATTACAGGAATCTTGTTACGCTCGCCCCACACTTGCAGCTGCTCTACCGCTGCGGCACGGAAGGTATCACCGGCGGCCAGCATGACCTTCTTGCCCTGCTGTTGGAACTGCTTAGCCAGCTTACCGATGGTAGTGGTTTTACCCACACCGTTCACACCTACCATTAAAATGACGTAAGGCCCGGTACTAGCATCATGACTCTTCATGTCTTCAACCAGCGGACGCTCAACGGATTTGAGCATATCGCGCATCTGACCTTTCAGGATGTCGACCAGAGCCTCTGCGTCTTTCAACTGCGAGCGCTTGGCGCTATCGGTGAGCTTATTGATGATTTTCTGTGTGGTGTCCATGCCCACATCAGCAACCAATAACTGGGTTTCCAACTCTTCGTAGAGATCATCGTCGATGGCTTTACCACGAAACAAACTAACAAAACCGCTACCCAAATTCGCTTTAGTGCGAGATAAGCTCGCTTTCAGACGACTGAAAAGAGATTTCTTTTCTTCTTTCGGTTCTGGCTTTGCTTCAATAATCGGCTCAGGT
The DNA here is from genome assembly GCF_056159945.1 of Alteromonas sp. ABH2_165. Lineage (NCBI taxonomy): Bacteria > Pseudomonadati > Pseudomonadota > Gammaproteobacteria > Alteromonadales > Alteromonadaceae > Alteromonas > Alteromonas sp. ABH2_165. The sequence continues at coordinate 56,576 of NZ_JBSWWF010000012.1, read as the reverse complement.
TCTACTTCTACTTCCGGCTCCTGCTCCGTTTCGGATACTGGCTCCGGCACGGCGGCGACAACTGGCGTAATGTCTTCGTCAGCAACCACTTCCGGCTGAACGTCGTCTTGTTTTACCTGCTGGGTAACTTTCTCAGACTCAACCCATCCCGGCCCCGATGCATCCTCAGGCACAGTTTTCCGTATTGACGGCTCTACAGGCTCATCAAATGCAGGCACGTCGGGTTCATGTTTTTCGGCAGCCGTACTCTCTGGTTGGGCTTGAAGGATGACCTGAGGTTCAACCGGCTCATCGACTTTCGCTTCAACCACAGATTCATTCTGTGCAGCTTCTTCAGGTTTCGTTTCTTCGGCAGGAACCTCTGCTTCAACGTTACTTTGCGCGGGCTCAGGCACTTCTGTTGCTGGCGTCTCAACCGCGGTGCTTTCTTGCGGTTTTACTTCACTTTGTTCTTTTTCAGGTTGCTTGTTCTTTCTGAACCAGCCAAAAAGTTTCGACATTGTTTGGTCAAATCCTTAGTAAATCGGCAAAATTCGGCTACACTGGCCGGCTTTCAATAGCCGTTATCATACATTGTCAGCCCCTATGAAGCGAGTCTCCAGAAAGCCTCAGATACAAAAGACGAAATCAGGCAACGTCAGGATCATTTCAGGCCAGTATCGCGGCCGAAAACTGCCCGTGGCAGACGTAGACGGACTGCGCCCAACAACCGATCGCAACAAAGAAACCTTGTTCAACTGGTTGATGCATGATCTGCCTGAAGCGCACTGCCTGGATGCCTTTGCCGGCTCTGGCGGTCTGGGCTTTGAAGCCCTTTCCCGCTACGCAGGTTACTGCACATTTATTGAGAAAGACCGAAATGTGGCCACCCAGCTGAAAACCAACCTTTCGACGTTGTCAGCCAGTGGTGAGGTGATAAACGGCGATGCAGTACAAGTACTGACATCAACAGACAAGCAGTTCGATATTATTTTTATCGACCCGCCCTTCAACAAAGGCCTGGTTGAACCGGTATTAAAAGCGATTGTAGAACGGAACCTGCTAAAGCCTGACGGTGTAATTTACGTTGAACAGGAAATCAGCGCTCCTTCCCCGCTCATCAGCGAGCGCCTGCAAGTTATCAAAGAAAAGAAACTCGCTCAGGTGATGTACTGCCTGTTATCACTGGAAGACTAAAGGCGAGCAGTGAAGCGCGGCATCCCTGATGATGCCAATCAGAACGCATAGCCGAAGGAAGGTATTGTTGCCGGAAACCGTCTGCCGCTGGGATGCGGCAGTCGAGCCCCAGGGATGGGGTTTGCGTGTTTCCGGCAACAATGCCTTCCCGGCGTCAGCGCTCTGCTTCAGCTGTCACCGGCCGCGATCCGCTCGCTCACTCAGGATTGATTTCGAGGCCGATGTTGGAGATGCCTTCTTCGAGGGCGAGGGCTTTGAGTTTATCGCAGGTGGCCAGAGGGCTGCCGTCTTTTTCCAGCAGGTCGAGCATGGTGTTTTGCAGTTCCACTTCGAAAACCATCAGTGGATGGCCTTTAATTTCTTCTTCGTCGACGCCAGAGGCCAGCAAATAGGCTTCCACACTGCCCTGAGACAGTTTGCTTACTACTACAGCACCTTGTAAATCTTGCTTCAGTACTAAACCAATTGCCGCCGCCAGACCAATGGTGGCGTCGATAGCTGGATATACACCAAAAGTGTCGTAGTCTGCCGTATCCGGCGTGACCAGTTCCACTTTTTCCAGCTGCAGAGAGAAGTTAATTTTACTTTTCGGGCTACGCACCGATTCCCACAACAACGACAGGCAATTCGCACACACGCCTTCGTCATCGTAACCGGTCACTTCTTTGAATAATGCGTAGTTCGGTAACATACGCTCTAGCAGCGCTGCGCTGAAGGCTACCGCTTGCCAGCCTTCCAGCTGTCTTACACGGGCAAAAGTTGACAGTTTTTTCATTGTTGCAACGCTCCTGACGCGTGAACCAGGTAGTGGCTAATGCCATCTAAAAACATTTGAATTGAGATCATAACCAGAATCATTCCCATCAGTCGCTCCATGGCCGTGAGACCTCTTTCACCTAATAACCGATGGAACACTTCTGAAAATAGCAGAATTATCGCACTGATGAGCCAAGCACCACCTAATGCCAACGTCCAGTCGAGCATACGATTTGGCCCTTGATTTGCCAGCAGAATCAATGCTGCCAGCGTCGACGGGCCTGCAATCATCGGGATTGCCAGTGGCACCAGAAAAGGTTCTTCACCCACCGCTAATCCAAGTGCATTACCAGACTGCGGAGGAAAAATCATTTTAAGCGCAATCAAAAACAGAATGATACCACCAGCAATACTTACAGTTTCCTGCCGTACATTCAGAAAATCCAACACCGCTTGGCCGCTGAATAAAAAGATGAGCAGAATCACCAAGGCGAAAATTAACTCGCGGATTAAAATCACTCTTCGGCGTTTCGGCTCAATACTTTTGAGTACCGACATAAACACCGGCAGATTACCTAGCGGATCCATAATCAGAAATAACATGATGGCCGCAGACCAGGTATCCATTAACGATTGACTCCTAAAGTGATATGAAATTGGACTTAACAGCATGCACTGCTATTTTTAAATTTCCGGCAAATGCAAATCAGATCCAGAAAGCTTCGGCAGGCAAGGCTGAATGAGCGCGGGATTGTCGCATTTACGCGTTGATTTTACTATCTAATCAATCAGGAATGAAAACCATGAGTATGATGTCTATAGAAGAAGTGGCAAATTATCTTGGCGTACAACCTATCCGGGTAGAGCGTCTGGAACGTGAGCACCTTTTAATTGCGAAAAGTAAATCTGAAGATGGCAAACCGCTTTTTGAAGAAGATGACGTTGCCCGTTATAAACAGCTGGCCGAGCGCCTCGGCGGTATATAGCCTCTCACATTATCTGAAAAGAAATAAAAAGCCGGTAACGTTTCCATTACCGGCCTGGTCGTTCAAAGGCTCTATCAGCCCTGATAATCCTGCAACATTCTGGCAATACTGCGAATGCCAATTCCCGTTGCTCCCGCAGGCATTTCTGCGGTTGCGCTACCGTGATACGCCGCGGCTAAGTCGAGGTGCACCCAGCCAATACCTTCTTCGTTAACAAAACGAGACAGGAAGCCAGCGGCATTAGAAGCACCACCGCCACCACCGCCCTTCATCGGACGACTGTTTGCGGTATCAGCAAACGCTGACGGACACTTGTCTTGGTGGAATTTCTCAATTGGCAGCGGCCAGAACCCTTCGTTCTCAGCTTTACCCGCATCAAGCATGGCGGCTCGGGCTTTTTCATCCATACTGAATACTGCATGATATTCGTTGCCCAGTGCAACGGTAGCCGCACCCGTTAAGGTGGCGGCGTTAATGATAAGTGGAGCACCGGTTTCCGTTGCGCGGATCAAACCGTCAGCCAGTACCAAGCGGCCTTCGGCGTCGGTGTTCACGATTTCTACCGTCAGGCCGTTTTTGTAGGTCAGCACATCACCCAACTTGTAGGCATGGCCACTGATCAGGTTTTCAGCACAACAAAGCAGTAGCTTCACGCGCTTGTTTAAGCCCTGGCTGATTGCCAAACCCAGCGCGCCAGTGACGGTGGCTGCGCCACCCATATCACATTTCATGTCCAGCATACCTTCACTGGATTTAATGCTGTAACCACCGCTATCGAAAGTAATGCCTTTTCCGACCAACACGGCATCTACCGGCGCGTCTTCTTTGCCAGAAGGATTGTAGTCTAGCTCTAAGAACACAGGGGGCCGCTCACTGCCGCGACCTACATTATAAATACCGGTCCAGCCCGCTTCTTTCAGCGCTTCACCAACAATCGTCGACACGGTAACTTTGTCACCGCCCAAGGATTCAATCCACTGCGCCGCACGCAAAGCCAGCGTTTCAGGTGACAGATCTTCCGGAGTATCGTTTACCAGGCTGCGGGTAAACAGCAAGGCGGCATAGCAACGCTCAAGCTCGTCTTTATCGGCTGTTTCTGCCCAGATAATTGAACCCGGCTTGCGAGCACGGGTGTAGCTCATTGCGAACGCCCACTGCTGATCTTTGCTCCATTCGCCACTCAGTTTCACTTCAGCAATACCCAAGCCATCGATACGACGACCAGCCTGACGAATCACCCGCGCGGTATCGCTAGCGCCACCTACATGCACTACGGCCCCCTCAGCCGTCATGCTCAGTTTTGCATTTTCGCCCCAATGGGCAGGCGCTTTATCAGAAGAAAGCGATACGGAAAAAATCGACATAACAATTCCTTATTTGCTTGTTACACTGGGCACACTGGATTCATTGATTGCGAACGTAACAGGTTCGCGGGTATGAAATTCAGCATGCCTTTATTTAAATCAAAATAATTTGTGGTCTGTATGCAGTTTACTACGCCGTTACTACACGGAAAGCTTATTCGCCGGTACAAACGATTTTTAGCTGATGTCGAACTCGACAACGGCGAAATAGTGGTTGCCCATTGCCCTAACACTGGTGCCATGACAGGCTGCGCCGAGCCAGGGTTCGACGTTTATCTGTCCCCTTCAAATAATCCGAAGCGAAAACTCGGCTACACCTGGGAACTGGCTAAAACCTTTAATAGCGATTTTATCGGCATAAACACCCACAATGCTAATAAACTGGTAGCGGAGGCACTGGATAACAAGGTCATCCCTGCTTTTTCTGCGATCAATGGGTGGAAAGCTGAGGTGACACCGCCAGGCGCAGACAGTCGTTTCGACTTTTGCGTTTATACAGATGCAGGCGATGCTTACATAGAAGTAAAGTCTGTCACACTTCTGTCCGATAATAAGGGCTACTTTCCGGACGCGAAAACCGACCGGGGAGCAAAACATTGTGAGACATTAGGTAACTTAGCGGCCAGCGGGGTGGCAACCACATTGGTGTTCTGTGTACAACACACCGGTATTACCAGCGTGCGCCCAGCAGAACATATTGATCCTAAATATGCTGCCGCCGTAAACGATGCTCATGGAAAAGGCATGCGGATAATCGCGGTTGGCTGCGAGATCAACGAACAAAATATCAAAGTAAATCAAACACTCCCTGTTATTTTGTGAAAAAGTAGTTGCAATTTCGCAGATGGACGCCATATTTGCGCATTGCTTTTTACCGTAGTGGTGTATAAACGCCACCGGCGCTTTGCATCGATAAGCATTGGATGCAGTGATTAACGGAAGGGTAACTTTGACACCAACGTTGCCTGAACATAGTGATTCTGCTATAGATACTGGGTTGTTCAGGACAATAACTATGGGTGTCGTAGTGTAGGAGATGTGGCACATGCCAACAGGAAAAGAAACGAAATCCCTGGGCCTTTTAGCCTTAGCCGGCCTTGCGCCTTACCAGCCAAAGCCTGACGAAGAGTACATGAACGATGCACAAATGGAACATTTCCGTTTGTTGCTGAAAGCCTGGCGTGACCAATTGCGTGAAGAAGTTGATCGCACAGTAACGCACATGAAAGACGAAGCTGCTAACTTCCCTGATCCGGTAGACCGTGCCGCTCAAGAAGAAGAATTCAGCCTTGAACTGCGTACACGTGACCGTGAACGTAAACTGATTAAGAAAATTGAGAAAACCATGCGTCGCATCGAAGACGATGATTTCGGTTTCTGTGATCAGTGCGGTATCGAAATTGGTATCCGTCGTTTGGAAGCACGTCCGACTGCTGACTTATGCATCGACTGCAAAACCATGGCTGAGATCAAAGAGAAACAGCTGCAAGGCTAATCTCTGCTTTGTTATTTAAGAAGGTGCAGGTCTTGGATCTGCACTTCTAACTTTTTTACGCTTAAAATCATGACCGGTTCCTCCCTTTACATCGGCAGATTTGCTCCTTCGCCTTCCGGCCCGCTCCATTTTGGCTCTCTTGTTGCCGCGCTAGCCAGTTTTCTCGATGCCCGTGCTAATCATGGTAAATGGTTGCTTCGCATGGAAGATATCGATGAACCCAGATGCATTATCGGCGCAGACCAGCTCATACTACAAACCCTTGAAGCTCACGGTTTAACGTGGGACGGTGAGGTGATTTACCAGTCACAGCAACACGCGCGTTATCAAGCCGTAGTAGATAAACTTGTCGCCCAAGGTATGGCGTATTATTGCACCTGTACGCGCAAAAAGATTAAGGAAACCGGTGGTATTTATCAGGGGACGTGTCGCCACAGTCAGCATAGCAGTGAAGGGGCGGCGATACGGCTGAAACTAGATATGCCGGTAAACCAGTTTCGCGACCGTATACTCGGCGATATTACGGTAAAAGATGAACACGCTCTGGAAGATACGGTACTTAAGCGACGGGACGGCCTGTTTTCTTATAACCTGGTTGTAGTGCTGGATGATATTTTCCAAGGTATTACCGATATTGTGCGCGGCAGCGACTTACTTACCACCACTGCGACGCATCTCAGCCTGTATGCCTTGCTAAATGAAGTTCCTCCCCGCTATGCTCATATTCCGGTAGCTTCTATTGCCGAAGGTAGAAAGCTAAGCAAGCAGAACCATGCCACGGCATTAGACAATGCCCATGCAGCAGAGAACCTTCACCTGGCACTGGCCTTTCTCGGTTTGCCTGTACCGAATAGCCTGCTAAACGAATCGGTAAACGGCGTGCTACAATGGGCAATTGAGCACTGGAATTGTGATAAACTTCCTCGGCAGCGGGAAATTATTGTCGCTGCAACAGAATCCACTTATCATACGACTTTTTAGTTTCAGCCCCATTTTTTTGGAGACAGCATCATCATTACGCGCGTGTTAAAAACGGTAAAACGGGTTCTTAACAAGGACTCGGCCTCAGAAGCGGCAATACAGGCCTTTACCCTTCCCCGTGCAGAACACGGGATTTCACGGGAAGATATCAGTGATAACGCGCTGAAAGTGATGTATCGCCTCAATAAATCTGGCTTTGAATCTTACCTGGTAGGCGGCTGTGTCCGCGACCTCATGCTGGGCCAGAAGCCAAAAGATTTTGATGTGGTTACGAATGCCACACCAGAGCAAATTAAAGGGCTGTTCAAAAACTGCCGTCTGATTGGCCGTCGCTTCCGCTTAGCACACATCGTGTTTGGGCGTGAAATCATTGAAGTTGCCACGTTTCGAGGGCATCACAGCGATGGTGAAGACAACGATAAACTGGGTCAGCAAGATGCACAGGGCCAGTTAGTCAGAGACAATGTTTTCGGTAGCATCGAAGAAGATGCCGAACGCCGTGACTTTACCTTCAATGCCATGTATTACAGTGTGGCTGATTTCAGCGTGACGGATTTTGCCAATGGCCGCAAAGCCATTGCGAAGCGTGAAGTTGAGTTAATTGGCGACCCGGAAACCCGCTACCGTGAAGATCCGGTTCGAATGATTCGTGCGGTGCGCTTTGCCGCAAAGCTCGACATGACCATTACCCCTCGCACTGCCAAACCTATTCCCGAGCTGGCACATTTGCTGGCCAATATTCCACCCGCACGTTTATTTGAAGAAACCCTAAAACTGTTTCTCGCGGGGGCTGGGGTAAAAACGTTCAAAATGCTTCAGCAGTTTGGCTTGCTGGCACCGCTCTTCCCACAGTTAGAAACCATTGTGAAGAACCCGGAAAGCCGCGAGTTTCAATTTATTCTCAAAGTACTGGAAAACACCGACGAGCGCATTAATAGCAATCAGCGCGTAACACCGGCTTTCCTGTATGCGGCACTATTGTGGTATCCGCTGGAAGAACATGCACAGAAGCTACAGGCAGAAAGTGGCCTGAACCAGCACGATGCGTTCAACATTGCTGCCGGTGAAGTCATTCACCGTCAAACTCAGCGCATTATGATTCCGAAACGCTTCTCTACGGTGATACGCGATATCTGGATTTTGCAGCAACGCTTGCCTCGTCGTTTTGGCCGCCGTGCATTCCAGTTGCTTTCGCACCCCAAATTCCGCGCTGGCTACGATTTCCTGCATGTTCGTGGTGAAATTGAAGGCGGTGATACCATGGAGCTGGCCGACTGGTGGACAGAATTCCAACATGCCGATCCGGGTAAGCAGAAAAAGCTGCTAAACACCCTGCGCCAAGCGGAAGGAGGCAGTGCCCCAAGACCACGTAAACGTCGCCGTCGCTCACCGGCTAAGCGGGACGCCGACAATGCATAAAGAACACGTGTATATTGGCCTGGGCAGTAACCTTGGCGACTCTGGTGCACTGTTGGAAGCGGCTTGCAGTGAAATGGCGGCGCTGGACCAAACCCGGGTACTTGCCCGCTCGTCTGTGTATGGCTCATCGCCTATGGGACCACAAGACCAGCCCGACTACCTGAATGCGGTTTGTCTGCTAGAAACATCGCTGGAACCAGTGACGTTATTGCACCAACTACAGCGCATTGAAAAAGAACACGGCCGGGAACGTAAAGCCGAACGCTGGGGTCCACGGACACTGGATCTCGACATATTGCTTTACGGCAATGTGGAAATGAATACCGAGGAACTCACCCTTCCCCACTACGGCATGCCCGAGCGGGAATTCGTGATGGTTCCATTATTTGAAATTGCCCCATCAATGATCATGCCTGACGGCAATCCTATCGCCTTATGGGTATCTCGCTGCAATCTTGATGGACTTCGACGCCTGACGCCTTCTACTCAGGCATAAATCCGAATGGTTCGCACATCGCCAATTGCCTGTGTCGGTTGTGCCAACTGAGGTTGTTCTATGAAAAAAATCACCATTTCTGGCCTGCAAAAGAAAAAAGCCGCCGGTGAAAAAATAACGATGTTAACGGCCTACGACGCCAGCTTTGCCAAAATGTTCGATGAGCAAAATGTTGACATTCTGCTTATTGGCGACTCTCTGGGCATGGTTTTACAAGGCGAAGATGACACCTTGCCAGTAACCGTCGACGATATTGCCTATCATACCCGCGCCGTACGTAAAGGTACGCAGCGTGCCTTCGTGGTTGCTGATATGCCATTCATGTCGTATCCCACGCCAGTCGCTGCTTACGAAAATGCGGCGAAGATCATGGCCGCGGGTGCCAGTATGGTAAAAATTGAAGGTGGCACCTGGTTGGCGGAAACCATTAGCGGCTTAGTAGAACGTAGCGTTCCGGTTTGCGGCCATCTCGGCTTAACGCCTCAGTCTGTACACGTTATTGGTGGATTTAAAGTACAAGGGCGCGAAGAAGATAAAGCGGCTAAGTTACTTGCTGATGCCAAAGCATTGGAAGCGGCCGGTGCACAAATGCTGGTTCTGGAATGCGTGCCCACCTCGCTGGCAAAAACTGTTTCCGAAGCCCTGTCTATTCCTGTTATTGGTATAGGTGCGGGAGCACAAACCGACGGTCAGGTACTGGTAATGCACGACATGTTCGGCATTTCAGCCAACTACATGCCGAAATTTTCTAAGAACTTCCTCGTTGAAACCGGTGATATGCGCAAGGCCGTACAAAAGTACATTGAAGATGTACAAAGCGGTGCATTCCCTGGCCCAGAACATAGCTTCGAGTAATCCATGAAATCACTGACTACTGTAAATGCTCTACGCGCCCAGCGCCGTGAATGGAGCAAACAAGGGAAAGTTGTGGGGTTCGTTCCTACTATGGGGAACCTTCACGATGGCCATTTGCAACTGGTTCACGCTGCTAAAGCGAAATGCGACGAAGTGGTTGTGTCGATTTTTGTGAACCCCATGCAGTTTGGCAAAAACGAAGATTTGGACAATTATCCGCGCACCCTGGATGCCGATAAAGCCAAGCTCGAAGCCGCTGGCGTTGCTGCAGTATTTTTGCCTTCAGTTGCTGAGATGTATCCTCGTGGATTGGAGCAGCAAACATTTGTTCAGGTGCCAGGCATTTCCGACATCCTCTGTGGTGCCAGCCGTCCCGGACACTTCCGAGGGGTAGCCACCATCGTGTGTAAACTCTTTAATATGGTAGCTCCGGACATCGCTTTCTTCGGTGAAAAAGACTTTCAACAACTGCAGGTCATTCGCTTAATGGCAAAGGATTTGTCGATGAACCTGGAAATCATTGGCGTTCCCACAGAGCGTGAAGCCAGTGGCCTCGCCATGAGTTCCCGCAATGGCTACCTGACCGACGCAGAACGCGAACTGGCGCCTCAACTATATAAGCTGATTAGCGAAATGAAGGCGTCTGTCCTCGCCGGCAATAATGATTACGCCGCCCTGACTGAAGGGTTTGTTGGCAAAATTAATCAAGCCGGATTCAAAACGGATTATCTCGCGGTTAAGAATGCTACCGACTTAAGCGATGCCGACGCTGAAACAGAAAGCCTGGTGATTCTGGTCGCTGCGTATTTAGGGACTACACGACTGATTGATAACCTCTATTTCAGCGTGTAAGTACGGCCCTTTGGCTCACCTAAATTTGCCTACAAAAAAACCGCAATTTTTGCGGTTTTTTTATGCAAGCCAATACTAACCACTAACTTGTTAGTGATGACTCACTTTTCTCCAGCTCTTTCCAGAGGTGGCGTGCATGGGCAATTTTAGATTGCTCTGCAAGAATGTTTTTAAGATCTTGCTCTGTAGTCAATGGATTCGCCATGACCACACGAAATACGGTGATCGGGCGAGAATTAAAGTCAGGGTTTTCCAATCGGGTTCGAGAAACAAATGACTTACCGGCTTCACGCTGTAGCTTCTGCACATTCACCACCAGCGCATCAATCTTGTGATTGATTTGGTTCTTCTCACCTTCATCAGCCGTTTTCAGTTTCTCCTGAATAACCGGCGGACACACACGATAAGTTAAAATGGATAAGGTTGGCGCAGTCACCAGCTCGAAATCTGGATGAGCTTCAATCATGTCCGCAAATTTACGGGCCTTCTTGATGCTTTCGTCTATCAGCAGCTCATAACCACGGCGACCGAAGATATGCAGTGACGAATACACCATCATAGCCATACCGTTCCGGGAGCCTTCCAGGGTAGTCGCACCTAAATCCTTTGAGCCCTGGCGCAAAATGTATTGAGCATGATGACGCACGTTATTCGCATCTTCCGGGTTTTTAAACAGCACCATACCCGCGCCCATCGGCACATACATTTGCTTATGCGCGTCGATGGTGACTGAATCTGCTCGTTCAATGCCTTTTAAGCGCGTGCGATAGGTTTCTGAAAACAACGTCGCACCGCCCCAGGCAGCATCAACATGGAACCAGCACCCCAGTTCTCTGGCCACATCAGCTAATTCATCCAGAGGGTCTACGTGGCCGGTCTCAGTGGTACCACCGATCCCCACCAGCGCCAATAGTTTATTTCCCTCTTCCTGATAGCGCTTACCTTCGGCCAGCGCTTGCTCAGGCGATAGTGTTTGCTGCGGGCACGGCAATGTGATCAGGTTGTCACGGCCGATGCCAAGCACATCCACCGCTTTAGACAGTGAATAATGACCCCGACGGGAGCACATGACGCCCATCTGATTGATATCGTAGTGACGGTACGCCGCGGCTAAACCTGATTTAGCCACACCGGCAAAGCCCTTATCTGCGCCCAGCATTTTATTGCGTGCAACCCACAATGCAGTAATGTTCGCAACCGTGCCACCGGAACCAAACGCCCCCAGCGCATGACGGGCGCTGTGCAGATATTGCTGATACCAGCTGTCTTCTTGCCCATACACTAAGTTGTGCATCATACCCAACACCTGACGCTCCAGCGGGGTAAACGCTTTGGAGGTTTCAATTTTCACCAGGTTCTGATTCAGCCCCACCAGCAGCTTGGCTAGCGGCAAATGAAAATAAGGAAGCGCAGAAGTCATGTGACCAATAAAGGTCGGGGAATAGGTATTAACAGAATGCGCGACCAGTTTATCGAGCAAGTTTTCGGCATGAGACGACACGAACTCAGGTGACTCCGGTACAAAAGCATCGGAGAAATCCTGTTCAATCTCTTCAAGAGACGTCTTCTTTGTCACCACATGCTGGGATAAGAAATCCAGAATGTTATCTGACAAATGCTGTTCGATTTGTGCAAGCTTTGAGTCTTTGTGTTCAGGCTTGGTAAAGACCCGAAACAGATGTTTCAGACTAACTTGAGCTTCACCCACTCCACACACCTCTTATTTAATTCGGAGCAAACCGCGCTACGCCACTGTAATGGACGGCGTTTACCACTCCCTGACTCACTTCGTCAGTAACCATGAAAACTTAGCACGCATCTTACAAAGTGCGGAACTTTACCCCAGAAACCCTCGAACGCCAAGAGGCAGTCGAATTAAGCTGTCGTGATATACCGCCAACATGATGGTAACTATCGACCATCATCACCGTTTCCGCTACGAACGGTAAAAAATAGAGAATGGGCAATCTGACAACCTCTGCTATAGTGAAAAGATGAGGAATAGCCAGAGGCGAGTGACATGCCATTTCGAGAAATAACAGATAACTACACTCTGGATGCTATTGTGCCTTACTTTCAACCTATCGTCGATATCCGGTCTGAAAGAGTATGGCGCTATGAGTGTCTGGCACGTCTAGTTACTCCAGAGCAGCGAGTATTTTTACCCAGCGATTTTCTTTATTTAATTGAGCGTCATAATCATGTTCAGCAGCTTGCTGAAATGATGTTTTGCAAAAGCGCCGTCTATTTCGAAGATTCCAATACCCCTTGGAATATTAATCTTGATGCCAGCGATTTGGAAAACGATGATCTGCTTCATTCTTTGATTGCGCAATTGGCAAACTATCCCAATCCGTCCCGGGTAAGTGTTGAGGTGAGTGCCGATGTGGCCTTTAAGCATTACGATAAGCTAAAGCGCTTTATTGATAAGTCTTTGCACAGTGGAATGGGCGTATTCATCGACAACCTGGGCAAACAAAGCGCCAATATCCGCAACCTGATGAACCTGCCCTTACGCGGTGTGAAACTAGATGGGAGCCTGCTGCGCCGCCTCGACCAGCATTCAGCCATTGAAGACTTTGTATTGAGCGTATGCGATTTAGCAAAAGAGCGCCATATGAGCATTGTTGCCGAGCACATTGAAGATGCCGACACCTTAGAGAAAGTCATGAGCATGCCTATTCAGTACGCTCAAGGCTTTGTATTCTGTGAACCTTCGCCGCAACCCAATACCGCTACGGCACATTAATCCCTCGCGGCGGCCAATACGGCCGCTGCTCTCATCCATTTATCGGCTTCTCTGCTACACATACCTCAAATTGACTGACGCTCTGGTGCGGATAGGTTAAAACACTTTTAAGTCACTGACGTCAGCCTTATTACTCCGGGGCGACCAGCATGACGAACAAATACAACAATAAGTACTTACCAGGGGCAATATTTTGACTACCAAAGAAACCGCTAAAGCATTACTGGTGCTTTCTGCCGGACTACTGTTTAGCAGCCAGAGCGCAGCTCAGACCAAACCCGCATTTCATGACATGGACGTATTCGACCTGGAATGGGCATCTGATCCACAAATCTCTCCCGATGGAGAAACCATCGTTTATCGCCGTAACTTTATGGATGTGATGACAGATTCCCGGCAGGGTCGTCTGTGGCTGATTGATGCTGACGGCAATCATCATATGAAACTAACCGATAAAGATATCAGCGAAGGCAGTGCCGTTTGGTCGCCCGACGGCACTCGCCTGGCCTATGTGAGCAGTGGCAAAAATGGCAGCGAAATATTTGTCTATTGGATAAAAAGCGGCAAAGTCGCGCGCATTACTGAACTTGAGCGCTCGCCCTCTGGCCTCAGTTGGTCGCCAGACGGCAAACAACTGGCATTCTCAGCCCTGGTGCCGGAAAAGCCTCCGGTACTGGTGACCATGCCAGCCAAGCCGAAAGGTGCCAAATGGGCAGACAATCCACGCATTACCGACCGCCTCAAGTACGAGCAGGATGGTCGGGGCTATATTGAGCCAGGTTTCAGTCACTATTTTGTGGTACCGGCAGAGGGTGGTACGCCCCGTCAGGTAACCAGCGGCAATTTTCATTATCGCGGCCAGCCACAGTGGACGCCCGATGGCAAAGCACTGGTTTTCTCTGCTAACCGTGAGGCAGATTTTGAGCGTCAGTTCCGCAATACCGATATTTTCAGCGTGGATATCACCAGCGGTGAAATCAGTAAGCTGACCGAAAACCCCGGTCCTGACCATTCTCCGGTCGTTTCACCCAATGGTAAGCAAATTGCCTGGTTGGGACACCCTGATAAAGTACAAGCTTATCAGGTTACCCGTCTTTATGTAATGAACGTAGACGGTTCAGATAAACGAGAAATCGACACTGGCCTTGACCGCTCTCTCCGGAGCCTTAGCTGGACCGACAGCGGCCTCTATTTCCAATACGACAATCACGGCAATACCAAAATCGCGTCTACCACTCTGAAGGGTAAAGTAACCAAATTGTCTGATAATGTGGGCGGCACTACCGTAGCCCGCCCTTATGGCGGCGGCAGTTTCAGTGTGAATGACGAAGGTGATATTGCTTACACCTACACCACAGCATATCGCCCGGCCGACGTCGCGCTGATTGAAGGTCGTAAGAAACCCAAATTACTCACAGGGTTGAACGAAGATGTGCTGGCATACCGAAACCTCGGAAAAGTGGAAGAGGTTTGGTACAAATCCACAGCAGATGGTCGTGATATTCAGGGCTGGGTAGTATTCCCACCGGACTACGAAAAAGGTAAAACCTACCCGCTTATCGTAGAAAACCACGGCGGCCCAATTTCCAACTATGGCGATCGCTTCTCGCCGGAAATTCAGCTGTACGCCAGCGCTGGTTATGTGGTGTTTTATCCGAATCCCCGGGGTAGCACCAGCTACGGTGAAGAGTTCGCCAACCTGCTGTTTAATAACTATCCCGGTGAGGACTATCAGGATGTAATGGACGGCGTTAATGAGATGATTCGTCTTGGCTATACCAGCGAAGACAAACTCTATGTCACCGGCGGCAGTGCTGGCGGTATCATGAGCGCCTGGATGATTGGCAAAAATAACCGTTTCGAAGCGGCTGCCGTGGTAAAGCCGGTAATGAACTGGATAAGTAAATTGCTGTCAGCAGACAACTACTACATGTATTCAGATTACCGTTATCCTGGGCAAGTATGGGAAAACCCTGAAACTTACTGGAAGTTCTCGCCTGTATCACTGGTTGGCAACATTCAAACGCCTACATTGGTGATGGTGGGCGATGCGGACATGCGGACACCGCTGTCTGAAGCCAAGCAACTCTATAGTGCTCTGAAAATTCGTAATATCGATACTGCACTGGTTGAGATGCCTGGCTCTTACCACTTCATCTCTAACCGCCCCAGTCAGATGATCAGTAAGATTAAGCATGTGCTGGCCTGGTTTGAGAAATATCCGTCTTCTGAAGATAAAGAACCTCGGGTGGCACCTTCTGCTCAGCACTAGTTGTTCACAAAAACCGTTGAGGCCACGTATTGTGGCCTTTTTTATGCCACTACAAACCTGCTTACAGTTTTTCCTCACCGCAAATAGGAAACACAGCTATGATAGAGGCTTTGAGGCATAAAGGATGACAGCCATGGCAGAAAACGTCTTATTCAATGCACAGATGAACCCGGCAGTAAAAACCTACTGGCTAATCAATTTGCTGCTAATTTCCACCGTAACAGTGGTTGGTATTCCTTTACTTGTACTCTCAATACCTATTTTCTTTTTGTGCGCCGGACGCGTGCTCGCGTCGATTTCTGCCACCCTCACCGAACGCAAACTCATCGTCAAACGCGGCGTGTTCAATAAAGAAGAAAAAACCATTCCACTGGATAAGATCACCGATGTGTCTCTGGTCCAAGGCCCTATCATGCGTGCATTCAACATTCATAAACTGAGTTTCGAAACGGCAGGGCAATCCGGTATGGGGGCGCTAGTATCTTTGCTGGGTGTGGTCGACGCGGAACATTTTCGTGAATTGATACTGGAGCAAAAAGAGAACCTCGCTGGCAAGCCCTCAAGCCCACCTGTGAGCGACACAGAGCAACCAGCCGACACATCGGATTTAGCCGCCCTGACCGCAAGCGTACAACGCATCGAAGGCTTGCTATCCCAATTGATAGACACAAAAAAAACGGACTGAATATTTCAGTCCGTTTTTTTCTCAGTGAGTACATCTATTCAGCTTCGTCGTGATACACATTGAGCTGCCAGCAAGTCTGGCCGCTATCGCGGTATTTGCGCTCAAACGGCGTCATGTGATCATCACCAGTGATTTCGGCTACATCACTGGAAAGGCCGTAGTGCGTTGCCGCCCGGCCAAACTCCAGCAGATACAGCAGCCAGTTACTGCGCACCTCGATATTCGGCGTTAGCGCCATTAAATCCACCATGGCCGCCGATGCATACCAGCGTTTCTGAATTTGCGCTGACTTCGGGTACGGGTTGGGGTACAGCAGAAAATGGCGCACGATATTCCAGTCTGTATCCCTGGCCAGACGCCAGAAATCATTCACATCAGCACGAAATACCGCGTAGTTCTGATTTTCAGACTGATAATACTCGTGTTTGCCCACCCGCAGTGCAGATTTATCTATGCCAATAATCCGCGCATCGGGGAACCGCGCAGCCAGATTGGCTGTGCTTTCGCCCACGCCGCAGCACGAGTCGAGGATCACATCACCCTGCCAGCCATCGAGCCAAGCGCACACATCGTTAAAGGTCTCGCGTGTGTGGTCGCTGATCGGACGCCTGTTCTCGCTGGTGCGATAACGGGCCACCAGCTCATCCAGTTTATCATGAATGCCCTGCTGATTAGTCAGGACTTCCCGGGAATTACCTGAACTCACATTAACTCCGGATACCGCGACCTTTAGTCAGCAGATAGTGCGCAATACCGTACAGCAGAATATTGAAACCAATCAGAATGCCGATGGACACAGACACGTTTACATCAGACACACCCAGAAAGCCGTAACGGAAACCGTTAACCATATACACAATCGGATTGGCTTTACTGACTGTTTGCCAGAATTCAGGCAATAAGGACAATGAATAAAATACACCGCCGAGATAGGTTAGCGGCGTCAGCACAAAGGTAGGCACCATACTGATGTCATCAAAGGTTTTTGCGTATAGCGCATTCACCAGACCCGCCGTAGCAAACAACGTTGAGGTTAAAAGCAGGGTAACGATAATGGCGGTAAAACTGTGAATATTCACGTCCACAAAGAACATAGACACCGCGGTAACAATGATGCCAATGAGGATGGCCCGCGCAACACCGCCGCCTACATAACCAAAAATGATTACCCAGGTTGGCACCGGTGCCACCAGCAGCTCTTCAATATTGCGTTGAAATTTTGCGCTGAAGAACGATGACGAAACGTTAGCGTAGGAGTTGGTGATCACCGACATCATGATAAGACCAGGAACGATAAATTCCATGTAGGTAAAGCCACCCATTTCACCAATACGGTTACCTATCAGGTTACCGAAAATCACGAAATACAGTGACATGGTGATGGCCGGTGGCACCAGCGTTTGCACCCAGATGCGCAGAAAACGGGTACATTCTTTTATCCAGATCGTGTTCAGTGCAATCCAGTTATTTTGCCCGTGCATGCTTACGCCTCCTTCTGTGCCTGACGACCCGATTCAACTAAGGTCACAAATAATTCTTCCAGACGGTTCGACTTGTTCCGCATACTCAGTACCGGTACGCCCTGCTCAGTAAGCTGAGAGAACACCGGGTTTAACCCTTCACTTTTCTCTACATCTACTTCCAGCGTAGTGTCGTCGATAAAGCGGGTCTGATAGCCAGCAACTACCGGCTTGGCAGTGTACTCACCTAAGTCCAGTACAAAGGTTTCCAGCGTGAGCTTAGACAACAGCGCTTTCATGCTGGTGTTCTCAACAATGGTGCCTTTGTCGATGATGGCAATATTACGGCACAGCATTTCCGCCTCTTCCAGATAGTGGGTAGTGAGGATAATGGTAATACCCTGCTCGTTGATGGTTTTGAGGAAATCCCACATGGAGCGACGAATTTCAATATCCACGCCGGCGGTAGGTTCATCAAGAATAAGTAGCTTAGGTTCATGCATCAGCGCACGAGCTATCATCAGGCGACGTTTCATACCGCCAGACAAGGTGCGCGCAGCCATGTCGCGCTTTTCCCACAAATCGAGTTGCTTGAGATATTTCTCGGCTCGCTCTTTGGCAACACCACGTGGCACGCCGTAATACCCTGCCTGATTCAGTACAATTTGCAGTACCGTTTCAAACTGGTTGAAGTTGAATTCCTGCGGTACCAGTCCGATACAGGATTTTGCCTGCTCTTTCTGCGTGTTCAAATCGAAGCCAAACACTTTCACTTCGCCTTCTGAAGCATTCACCAGTGAACTGATAATACCGATGGTAGTGGATTTACCGGCGCCGTTTGGCCCCAGCAGGGCGAAGAAGTCACCCTCGTCTACTTCCAGGTTGACACCGCGCAATGCCTGCACGCCACCTTTGTAGACTTTTTTAAGATCGTTTATATCCAGCGCTTTCATGCTCTGCCCGTCTTTTAATTCATATTTCAGCCGGTTAGTTTACCATGAAAAAAGCGCCCGTTGCGGGCGCTAAACGTTGCGGTTGGTAGGAACAACGAAAGGGATTTATCGCTGCGCGGTCATGCCGTTTTCGTCAGGCATAATTTGCATTACCACTTTGCGATCAAAGAAGGTACTTTCCGGCGAGTTACTGGTACTGCCCGCCTCGCCCACCGCCAGCAGAGAAATCTGCTCGCTGCTTACACCACGCTCGATGAGTGCTGTTTTTACTGCGTTTG
The DNA here is from genome assembly GCF_056159945.1 of Alteromonas sp. ABH2_165. Lineage (NCBI taxonomy): Bacteria > Pseudomonadati > Pseudomonadota > Gammaproteobacteria > Alteromonadales > Alteromonadaceae > Alteromonas > Alteromonas sp. ABH2_165. Next base: position 37,799 of record NZ_JBSWWF010000012.1, on the reverse strand, counting down.
CGCGCTGCTCTGACAACAGTTGGTTAAAGTCGCTATCACCGCGGTAATCAGCGTAACCGGTGAGTCGCACCGCCAGCCCTTTATGGCTGCGCAGGGCTTTGGCAATCAGATCCAACTGCTCGGTGTAAAGCGCTTCTATATTTTCAGAGCCGGTTTTGAACTGAATGGCGCTTTCCATAGCCATCACCTGCTCGTCAGGAAAAGACGTCAGGCCCACGTGGGTTATTGTCGCTTGCTGCTGAAGTTCATTGAGTGAATCCCGCACCGCAAACAACTCTTTCTGTGATGCAGTAAGCGCTGCCTGACTGGCCGCTAGCTCTTCCCTGCTGTCGGTGAGTGCTTCCGTGGCCGCTTTATTCTCGCCAATTATTGCGCCTACAATGCCTGCTACACCGGCGCCGATGGGGCCAGCTATCACCGCGCCAACCACCATACCGGTGCCCAGCCCAATAGCCGCATTTTTACTTTTCTCTTGCTCATAGTCTTTTGCCATTGCCACAGGATTGAGACACAGTGCAGTTGCAGCAGCGATAAGTGTTTTCTTAGCCATGTTCATCATGATTTCCTTAACAGTTTTGAGGTTGTCTGTGCTGATGGAATGCATTACACAATCACAATGTGACCTTGCCAGAGGAGAAATGGGGAAAGGTGGCGGAACATTGTGATGAAAAAGGTCAATTAGCCCATTGAGGCCGCTGCAGCTTGGTAAATTCGGGCAAATATGGCTAAAAAGTGGCGAGACGGGGAATTTTTGTCTCAATCAGGATTTGTTCAGTTTGCTTGGTGTATAGTCTTGCCATTGCGCAATTCACTGCTGCGCCTCAGTATTCAGGAACACGTATTATCATGCCAAGAACAATTGCCCTAATCGAAGATGATGTAGCCATTCGCGAAAACTATATCGCGGCACTGCAGGCGCAGGGTTATCAGGTAAATGCCTACGCTGACCGCCCTTCAGCTTCAGCGGCGTTTGAGCATACTCTGCCCGACCTGGCGATCATTGATATTGGCCTTAAAGATGAAATGGAAGGCGGCTTCATGCTGTGCCAGCAATTGCGTCAGATATCCCAGACCATGCCAATCATATTCTTTACTGCCCGTGATAACGATGTAGATACCATTAGCGGCCTGCGTATGGGTGCAGACGATTACCTCACCAAAGATATCAGCATGGCGCACCTGTTAGCGCGGATTGCCGCGTTGTTTCGCCGCACCGATTTATTGTCGTCGCCCAAGCAACAGAGTGAACAAATTCAATTGGGACACCTGCTAGTAGATGTCAGCCGGATGACCGTGAGCTGGAAATCCCAGCCCGTTGCCCTCACGGTGACCGAATTCTGGATGTTACACGCGCTCATTAAGCACCCTGGCCATGTGAAAAGTCGCCAGCAACTCATGGATGAATCCCGCATGGTGGTGGATGACACCACTATTACCTCTCACATCAAACGCATGCGTAAGAAGTTTGTACAATTGGATGACACCTTTGATCATATCGATACCGTTTACGGTATGGGCTATCGCTGGCAAGGCTGATAACACGTGAATTTTCGTTTTACCATCCGTTTGCAGTTACTGGTACTGTCACTGTTTCTATTCACCATTCCCTGGCTGGGTTACCGTTATGTCTGGGAGTTGGAGCAGTATCTGCGTATTGGGCAGGAACAGACCATGATAGGCACGGCCCGGGCAGTGGCGACGGCGCTGCATGAGCGCCCTGCATTGTTTGACAGTCAGTCTGCGTACCTCAAAGATGTGCGCCCCGGTACCGACCTTTATGCGCCGCCGATCACGTCTCCCATTCAGTTAGATGGCAAGTTCAGCGATTGGCAATCGGTGCAGGGATTGAGTCAGGTATATGGCGAGCAGCAAGTGGTGTCATGGTTTGGTCAGGTAACGAACTTTCCCCCTGTAACCCTTTCTTTCAGGCACATGGTGGGGCGCTACGATAAGTATCTTTATGCCATGTTCGATGTGGAAGATGATGCAGTTATCTGGCGTTCGACTAACGCGTTGGCCGTCGATCAAAGTGATCATCTGCTTATTAGCGTTATCGATGATAAAGAAGAACTGGAGCGTTTTGTTATTGCTCCCTACGGTGAAGGCTGGGTAAACGCCTTTAAACTCAACGACACCGCAAATGGCTACCGCGCCACCGACAACGAACTGCGTATTCAGGGCCGTTGGCAACTCACTGATAAAGGCTATGGCATTGAGCTACGTTTTCCTCTTGCTATGACCACCGGTGCACTGGCCTTTGCACTGGTAGATGTAGACAACCCAGAAACGCGGATTAAACAGTACGCTGTGGGCACCGCCAACCCCAACAACGCCGACGGCATGGGCACGGTGGTAACGCCGTCGCCGGAAATTGAACGTATTTTGTCTGGCTTGAAATATGCTGATTCCCGTGTGTGGGTGGTAGACAACCACAAGCGCGTGCTAGCCCGGGCGGGTTCGATACATTCAGCGTCGGGCTTTAAAGTACGTAACCAGCAAGAAGGCGGTTACGACTGGGTTCGCTGGCTGGAAAATACCATCCTGTTTCCGCTTTATTACCATATTCTCACTCGTCCACCGGCAGACTTCGTCGACGAACTTCAAGGCGCTTACGCTCTGGCTGGCCAGGATATTTCCTCTGCGCTTAGCGGTGCCCCCGATTCCCTCTGGCGATTATCGCCAGACAGCAAAGCGGTGATTTTATCAGCCGCTTATCCGATTTATATCGGTGAAAATGTCATGGGCGCGGTAGTGGTTGAACAGACGACTAACGGCATTCGTACTTTGAGAAACCGAGCTCTGGAACAGCTTTTTCACGTTATTCTGGCGGTCATGCTTTTAGGCACGCTGAGTTTATTCCTGTTTGCTAACCGCATTTCCAGTCGCATCCGCAAACTCCGTGACGATACTGAAGCGGTCATCGATGACAACGGTAAAATCATTGGTAGCCTGCCCGATGTTCGCCGGGTAGATGAAATTGACGATCTGCACCGCTCATTCTCCGATGTTTTGTCCCGGCTGCAACAATATAATTCCTACCTTGAGAACATGGCATCACGACTTTCTCATGAATTACGCACGCCAATTGCCGTGGTGCGTTCCTCTTTGGATACCATTGGGCAAGTTCAGGACCCGTCGCAGCAGTCTGTACTCATAGAGCGTGCACAAAGCGGTATTACCCGATTGAGCACCATTTTAAATAGCATGAGTGAAGCTACACGTCTTGAACATGCCATCGCTCAGGAAGAACCGGAATATTTCGATGCTGCCGCGGTGGTTTCTGGCTGTGTGGATGGTTACGCCCATATATTTACCGAGCGTCAATTCCAGCTAAAAATATCGCTGGAGGAAGCTAAATTGCGTGGTTCGGCGGATTTGTTCGCGCAGATGTTTGATAAGATCATCGCTAATGCGGTGGAATTTAGCCACGTAAGTGACACAATTACCGTGCATCTGTGGCGGGATAACAAACAAATGAAGCTTTCGGTTACTAACCCCGGTCCGCCACTGCCAAAAGACATGAACGACCAATTACTGCAATCGATGGTCTCAGTTCGTCCCGATGAAGAAAGGCATAAAACCAGCGCACACCCTCATCTGGGCCTGGGACTGTTTATCGCCAATATGATTGCCAGCTACCACAAAGGGCGCATTCAACTGGCAAACCTGCCAGATAATACCGGTGTATGCGTAGTTGTGCAGTTACCGCTGCAAGGCTAATCTGAGCGTTTGCTTTTGATACCGGCTAAGCGTAGATGTCTGACTATTCTTCGTCAGACATTTTGTTGTCGGGTACATTCTTCATAAACATCGCCGTTCGCTTGCGCGCCACATTCTGCGCATAGCGTCGGATACTGACGGTCGAGTCTTTCTCATCGACAATCTCAATGCCCAGCAGATGTTCAATGGTATCTTCCAGGGTAACAATTCCTTCCAGACCACCGTATTCATCAACCACCAGAAAAATATGCACTCTTTTAGCCGTAAACAAGTCCACCACATTTGCGATGGGCATGCTGCTCAGTACGGTTATCATGTCGCGACGATAGTCTTTCAGTTGCTTCGAGGTATTTCCTCTGGCGTAAGCAAGCAGCAAATCGGAGCGCATGACAAACCCAGTAATGTGCTCACTGTCGTTCTCGCCGTAAATCGGTATGCGGGAAAATTCCATATGAGCGTGTTGATGGAAGAACCCTTCCACAGTGAGATCTTCAGAGAGTGAAAACATGGATGTGCGGTGCGTCATGGCATCTTTCACCTTCACATCGTACATGTTCAGCATGTTCTGTAAAAACACGTTCTCTTTCTCAGCAAGCTGGCCTTCCTGCCGGGAAACGTCCGCCATTGCCTGCAATTCATTGCGACTTAATCCCCGTAACGGACTCTCTTCTTTAAATCCCTTGGTGATTAGCTCAGAGAACCACACAAACGGTGTTAGTAGCCAGGTAAGGTATTTTAAAAACCATGCTGTTGGTGTAGCTAACGCACGCCAGTAAGTTGCGCCGAGTGTCTTGGGAATAATTTCAGAGAACACCAGAATAAGCAGGGTAAGTATGGCACTGATGATTCCCAAGTAGGCATCGCCGAATACCACCGCAGCCTGCGCGCCTGCGCCCGCAGCCCCCATGGTATGCGCGATGGTATTTAACGTAAGAATGGCCGATAAGGGCTTGTTGATATCGTCAGTCAGGCTACGCAGTTGCTGACCGGTTGGAGAGCCTTCTTTTTCCAGTACAGAGATGTAAGCCGATGAGATACTCAGAATAACGGCTTCTGCAATAGAGCAGAGAAAAGAAAACCCGAGGGCGATAACAACATAGATAATGAGTAGAAACATGATTTTCGTATTTTGTGCCAGCCGTTCAGCCAACATTGAGTTTAATAGCAACCAGTGTACAGATTACTACAACGTATTCCGAGATCAGTTTGTTCACTCTGCAGTGAAATAAACGCCAACAAAAACGCCACCCGAAGGTGGCGTTTGAAGCGTTGTAAAATGAATAAACGTTATTGAGACGCCTTACTTTCACGCTTAAATTTAGAAATTACCGACCAGGATTCCAGCATAACCAGAACACTCACCACCAGAACAACAGCATCGAGTGTTACCAGCAGATAATTCTCTGCCAGCCAGTATTCTTTCAGTTTGATCACGCCAGCCAGGAACGCCATCACGATAACAAAAGTCATTGGGATTAACGTGTACTTCGCCGGACGGCCCATTTTGATTAGCATCACTGAGATCACCAGCAGCGTCATTGAAGCCAGGATTTGGTTAGTTGAACCAAACAGAGGCCAGATGATCATGCCGCCGCTACCTGATGAACCACCGGCACCAAAGGCTAAGAGCAAACAGGTACCTACTGCAATCATGGTAGCAACGAAACCACCTTTAAGCAGGCTAATATTATAGATTTCGCCCCATTCCTGAATGATGTAGCGCTGTAAACGCACACCCGAGTCCATGGTCGTACCGGCAAACAGCACTACCATGGTAGCCAGAATAGTCGACGAGAAATCTACCGGTAATCCCCAGCCTTGTTGAATAAGGTTTGCGCCACCGGTAATGAATGCAGACACCGAACCATCACCTAAATGGCTATACACTTCGTGCCATTCTTCAGGCGATGCAGCCAGTGCCACACCACTTACCGCAACGATGGTGATGAGTGCCAGACAGCCTTCGCCTACCGCACCTAAATAACCTACAAATCGCGCATCGGTTTCTTTGTTCAGCTGCTTAGAGCTGGTACCTGAAGAAACAATACCGTGGAAGCCAGATACCGCACCGCAGGCAATGGTTACGAACAGCAGCGGAATAATACTGGGGGTATCTACCGCAGTCTGGGTATTAAATGCCGGAGCTGTAATGTCTGGCAGCGAGAAGAATACCGCGCCGTAAAGCAGGAACAAACCTACCAGCAGTTGCATACCGTTAATGAAGTCACGGGGTTGCAGCAGCATCCACACCGGTAGCAGTGAGGCAATAGCGGCGTAGATAAACAGGATGATGATCCAGTTCGCATTCGCAGACAATCCGAACAGTGTTTCTGGTAACTCAATAGGAATGTAACTACCCGCAAACACCGAGGCGTACAGCACAATGATACCGACAACACACATAGGAATTAGGCTGAAATTACGTTTCAGAAGTTGGCCGATAATCAGGGCAACTACTATTGCCATCCAGGCAGGAAATACCGCGTTAGGTTGCGAAATGAAAGACTTGGCGATGACCACACCAAATACCGCATTTACCATTAACAGTACCAGGAAAACGACCACCATGAACAATGAACGGGAACGTTTACCGATGACGTCTTCTGCCAGCGCGCCCATGGATTTACCTTTGTGGCGGCTACTCGCCCACAATGCGCCCATATCGTGAATACCAGCAAAAAACATGGTGCCGAATACCACCCAAAGTACAGCGGGCACCCAACCCCAATAAACAGCAATGGCCGGGCCAACAATAGGCGCTGCACCAGCTACAGAGGTAAAATGGTGCCCCCACAGAACAACTTTATTGGTAGGTACAAAGTCCACACCGTCACGCAATTCGTGAGCGGGGGTTACGAAGTTTTCGTCCAGACGGAATATTTTACTGGCAATGAATTTGGAATAAACGAACCATCCCAGCAACATGCCAATGATACCCAGCACGACGATCATAATTGACTGCATAGCGATATCCTGAAGGTAAAGTCGCATCCTTTCTGTGCTAACTACGGCTTCGCTAAACTTCTTTAACGAGTTAACAAATACACGCTGCCATCGATTATTTTTGTTCCCGCTGCAGACACGTATAAAAGATACTGAATTGTTTATAAGCCGTTAAATTTTAACTACGTTAATCTAACAAAACAGTTCATTCAACCTGATAAATATAACGTTGCTCTAAAAGCAGAATTCAGAAGGGAAAATTCAGTAAGTATCGACTTGATGTTCGCCACGGTTTCGCCGTTTGACCGCGTACATCAACTCATCGGCTTTAACCAGTAATGTGTTCAGGTCGGCCGATTCTTTCCTTAGCAAAATTGCACCCACAGTGGCTGACACCGCGCACTTTCCTACACCTTCAACGGGCACTGGCACACTGATCATATCGATGAGTAATTTGCATTGAATATCGATGTCGCTGATAAAACTTCGCGGGGCAATCAGGCCAACAACAAATTCATCGCCGCCCCAACGGCTACACACGCAGGTGTAATCAGAGAAGAATTTGGGTATTCTTCTGCCCACTGCTTCAAGTACTTTATCTCCAGCCTCATGACCAAACTCGTCGTTAATAGGCTTGAACCTATCGAGATCAATCATCATGAGTACAAAGGGCTTATCAATACTGGAAGCTGTGATCAGGTTGCGCAGGAAGGCTTCGCCCCCTCTGCGATTGTGCAAGCCAGTGAGTGGATCATGCTCTGCTGCAAAGCGGACCTGCTCTTCACGTTTCATTCTCTCAGTAATGTCATTGACCACCACTTCTATAAGTACATCCCCCTCACTGGCTCGATTTAATCGCTGCTCACTGACGACAGCAAAAAGGCAATGTACCCAGCGAATTTTCCCGTCTACATAATAAGACAGGTCGGCGGAGTCATGGCTGGTGCCATTTTGCGAACGAATAGCTGTTACAATTTCATTTACCGTGTGTTCTTCATTAAAGGTTTTACAAAAATCCTGCATGCTATCAATTTTTCCCAGCATGCCGATAAACGCGGTATTGACCTGCAACACGCCGCGCTTTAATGATATTAAGGCGATGCCAATGGTTGCCCTTTCAAATAGCAAACGAAATTGACGCTCCAGTTTTTCCGTTTCTTTGCGTAGTAACTTTTCTTCCTGATAGAAATGGCGCGTGGCTGATATCATGTCGTTCATTCGTTTAATGAGATTCCCTAACTCGTCCTCGCGGCGAGAGCCCTGCTTAATATTTTGCAGATTTTCTGGATCAGACGGATCTACAGATTCGAATTCCCGACTCATTTTAAGAAGCGGTCTGGACAACATTTCGTTGGTGACTACGGCTACCGCCACGGTAATGGCAAGTGCGACGAGCAGCATCGATAAACTGCTCTGCATAGATAGATTGCTTACATTCTCCAGAATAAAAGAGCGGGCAGGATATATAGTTAACTTGCCTATGATTTGCTCTTCAATAAACGGATGGGCCAGTTGAATTTCAATGCCGGTTTCATCGGAAGGGATGGTGCCACTGACGGCGAGATCTTCTGTATTTCCGGTTACCACAGCCGAACGGATTAGGTCATTTTTAATCAGCCCTTCGGTAATCTCTTTAGCCAGTATGTCATCTTCAACGTAAACCGAAATAGCAGCAGGTTTGCGGGTACTATCGGCCAACTGCTGTATCAATCTGTCAGTCGACGTCAACAGTGTCTCTTCACTTTGTTGATAGACTATTGCGCCACCTGCTACAGCGATAACGGTGCCGATAAGAGCAATAATTGATGCAACACGTAAATGGAGTCGTTTGAGAAACATAAAACCCGTTCAGTCCGGCTACATTTAGAAAGTGGTACTGTAAGTTACACTGATAACGTTGCTGTTCTGATCGCCGGTTATCTGCTGCCCCACCGATGAGCCCCACAAGGCGTATCCAGGCACATGTATCCAGTAGTGATCATACTGAAATTTCAGGGCTGACTCTTCAGTGAAGTCCCATCGCACGCCCACACCCAGCGATTGCTGTTTCTGCGTAATAGCATCGGAAATGCTTTGAGATATAAAAGACAGCTGTGCCAGGCTTTCTGCAGTTGCTAAATTTGGCGCGCGCTCATAAGCAGGCGTCGGTAGCTGCCTGGGAGATTCCAGTGGCTTGATTGCAGCAACCGTTACATAGGGCAGCAGCTCTCCAAACCGATAGCCGACGCTTAAATAACCTGCAAGATAAGGAGACAGCAACGTCCACTCCGAATTCATTCCAACCAATTCTGTCATGAACATCCATTCATCATCGTTGTACTGGTAACCCATAGACAGATAATAGATTGGCTCATCGTCCATATGCAGATGGTCATAAACACCAGCAACCCCTGGCCAGAGAAAGTCTGGTGTATTCAGTAACGCATTGTAAATGGCATCAAAGTCTGCACCGCGGATCTCCGTTTTATTACCCATAAAATAAGACGCTGTTACTTTGAATGACCAGTCGTAAGACTCAAAAGACGTTGTAGCATTAAGCACATAGTCGTAGAGGATGGTAGTGAAGCTGTCGAGTGTTACCAGGTTCGACTGAGATTCTCCGGCAGCGAAAGTATGCTGCCAGACACCGTTTTCACTGTTGTGACGGTATTGAATTTCCGCTCCGTCCACAAACGACACCGATGAAGTGGGAAGATAAAAATCTACCGGCGGACGCACCCAGGGATACGCATAGCTAACGTTTCGATACTCAGAAAGCAGGTAAGCATTGTAGTTCATTCGCCCCGCTCTCATAGACCAGTTGCGATCGAACTGATAACGTAAAAATGCCATTTCAAAGTAATTGGTAATGTCATGATCGCCCCGATCCTGAGCAATAGCCTGAACGACCATGTCAAAGTCACTGGAAAAGTGATAATTGAATTGAAAGCCAACCAAAGTGTCGGTAAGTAAATTAAAGTGCTTTTTCGGCTTATTCAGATACGAAGAACGAAACGCAAGTTCATTGTTACTGCTATAGCTTGCTCCCACCGTTGCAAACCCGCTGAAGCGCCAGTTATCGTTTTCATCTGCGCGCGTTTCGACACAACACAGTACCGGTAAGGCGAAAAGCAGGAGCCATTTATTCGAGTATGAGAACAATTTTCATCTCCTTCGAAACAGCATTCATGGGAACATACGCGACATAATTTTGATTATCTTTGAAAAGATCATCCAAATTATCGATAGAAGAAACTTGAATGGGCGCTCTGGCACGCCCGGAGAACAGCAATCGAGACCAGTAGGAATTAACCTGACGTAACGAACGATTAACTAATGTTTGGTAAAAATCGCCTTTTAGCTCGCTTTCAGCTTTATAGTCAAGTGGTACCAGGGCTTGCCCTTTATTGGTTTCACTAAAGCGCCCCATAAACAAATCAATAACTTCAGATTTAGAAAGCGTTGTTACCTTGCTCGTTGATGGCACCACCACCACTATTTGCTGATCTGCACTTATTGCACACACGGCAAAAGGCGAAGTACTCAGTACAACAAAGACAAACAGCAGTTTGAGGCTAGCCAGACGAATTGCCATTTCGTTAAAAAAGCGCTCGCAATTGGGATTTAAGTCGATGAATTAACTATAGACGATAAGCGCAAGTACGCTAATTTAGCGAAGAGAAAAGATATAGCGGGGGCAAAGCCAGATTTTACAGCGGAACAAAAACAAAAAAGGCCGCTTTCGCGACCTTTTTTCGGACTAGTTTGTAGTCATCAATTACTTGATGATTTTCGCTACAACACCAGCACCTACAGTACGACCACCTTCACGGATTGCGAAGCGCAGACCTTCTTCCATCGCGATAGGAGCAATCAGCTCTACAACGAATTTCAGGTTGTCGCCAGGCATTACCATTTCAACGCCTTCTGGCAGCTCAACGGCACCAGTTACGTCAGTTGTACGGAAGTAGAACTGTGGACGGTAACCTTTGAAGAATGGAGTGTGACGACCGCCTTCATCTTTAGACAGTACGTATACTTCTGCTTCAAACTGAGTGTGAGGAGTGATTGAACCAGGCTTAGCCAGTACTTGACCACGCTCAACGTCGTCACGCTTAGTACCACGAAGCAGAACACCAACGTTCTCACCTGCACGACCTTCGTCAAGCAGCTTACGGAACATTTCAACACCGGTACAAGTAGTCTTGGTAGTATCTTTGATACCAACGATTTCTACTTCTTCACCAACTTTGATGATACCTTGCTCAACACGACCAGTTACAACAGTACCACGGCCTGAGATTGAGAATACGTCTTCGATTGGCAGGATGAACGGCTTATCGATAGCACGCTCTGGCTCTGGAATATAAGAATCCAGTGCTTCACCCAGTTCGATGATTTTCTTTTCCCACTCTGCGTCGCCTTCAAGAGCTTTCAGAGCAGAACCTTTGATTACTGGCAGATCGTCGCCTGGGAATTCGTATTCAGTCAGAAGTTCACGAACTTCCATCTCAACCAGTTCCAGCAGCTCTTCATCATCAACCATGTCACATTTATTCATGAATACGATGATGTAAGGGATACCAACCTGACGACCCAGCAGGATGTGCTCACGAGTCTGTGGCATAGGACCATCAGTCGCCGCAACTACCAGGATACCGCCGTCCATCTGAGCAGCACCAGTGATCATGTTTTTAACGTAATCAGCGTGTCCTGGGCAGTCTACGTGCGCGTAGTGGCGAGTAGGCGTGTCATATTCTACGTGTGAAGTAGAGATGGTGATACCACGTGCTTTTTCTTCAGGCGCGTTATCGATTTGATCGAAAGCCTGAGCTGAACCACCGTAAGTCTTTGAAAGGACGGTAGTGATTGCTGCAGTCAGAGTGGTTTTACCGTGGTCAACGTGGCCGATAGTACCCACGTTTACGTGGGGTTTCGTACGTTCAAACTTTTCTTTTGCCATTTTTCTAGTATCCCAGCAAAGTTACGTTAAAAATTAAATAATATTCAAACTTAAACATGAGCTGGGGAGAAAATGGTGCTGATAGGCAGATTTGAACTGCCGACCTCACCCTTACCAAGGGTGCGCTCTACCAACTGAGCTATATCAGCACTGATATGGAGCGGGCAGCGGGAATCGAACCCGCATCATCAGCTTGGAAGGCTGAGGTAATAGCCATTATACGATGCCCGCGTTCCTAATTCTCTGGCCACCTCATAGAAGAAAGTGGTGGAGGGGGCAGGATTCGAACCTGCGAAGGCTGAGCCGGCAGATTTACAGTCTGCTCCCGTTGACCGCTTGGGTACCCCTCCAGAGTTTGATGAATGGTGCCGACTGCCGGAATCGAACTGGCGACCTACTGATTACAAGTCAGTTGCTCTACCAACTGAGCTAAGTCGGCTCCTCATCAAGTGGGTGCGCATTCTAGAGTAACTCGTTACTCTGTGCAAGTGTCTTTTTTAATTTTTTTCGTTTTATTTTTTGAAGCGGTTAACGCTTATAAAATAACGAAAAAATGTTACGCGACAAGCTGACTTCTCGCGTAGCGGGCAAGACCTTGCACCACCAAATTCGCGGAACGGATAGTATCAGTGGATTCAATTATTGCAAGCATATTTTTGTCTCCACCACCGATAATTATCGCAAAATCGGATCGTTCGCTTGCTAATTGAGCAATAGCGCTCAAATAAACACCATTTACTGCTGCCAGGCATCCCTGACTGACACATTCCTCGGTATAAGTACCAGGTGCAAGTTGGGAGGGTTTTGCCTCTTCAGCAAACACTCTTGCAGTATTTTTAACCAGTGCATCCTGCATAAGATGATACCCTGGGGTAATCCAACCGCCTAAATGTTGACCATCGACCACAAAATCACAGGTAATTGCCGTTCCCACATCAATGACACAAAATGGTTTTTCGGTCATTTCTTGCGCAGCCACCATGGCAAGCCAACGATCAACCCCCATTCTCGACACATTCTCATAGCGATTTTTAATGCCGAAGTTTTCTTTCTCGGTAAAAATTTCGATAAAAGCCACATTTTGTTCAACACAAAAAGAAGCGATTCGCTCAGAAATGTCGCTTTTGCCAACATTGGAAAGGTAGAGATGGGAAAAGTTTTTGTTTTTTAGCCAGCCAAGAAAGCTGTTGAGGGAAAGATGAACGTCCGGTTCTGCCACATTCGCATTATTAAGCAGAACCGATTTAATTCGACTGTTGCCGGCATCCACCAGCAACACCTGTTGTTCAGATACCACGAAGGCTCACCTCACCACCATGGAATCGCGTAATGCCATCTTCAGTTTCTACAAGTAGTGCCCCACTTTGGTCCACACCACGATCGATACCAGAGAATCGCTTGTCACCCATTTGCAATACAATTTTCTTGTCGGCAAACAAATCCAGGGCTTCCCAATAAGGTACGAACTTGCCGAATCCTTGGTGAGTAAATTCCGGTAGCATCTCGCGTAACGACTCTATGACAGCAGCAGCCAGTCGGTTTCTGTCAGGCGTTTCGCCCAGATACCCGGTAAGATCGCTGTGAGGCTGGCCCACATCATATTGGGTATCTGGTACATTGACGTTTAGCCCGATGCCGATAACACTATGGGCCGTAGCACCAATCTGCCCTTCTACTTCTATTAATACGCCGGCCAGCTTACGACCATTCAAATAAATATCGTTAGGCCACTTGAGTTGGGCATCTTCAATATTGAACTTACGCAGTGCCTCGCAAATCGCCACGCCCACTAATAATGACAGGCCCGCCATGCTTTGGTAGCCGTCAGGAAACGACCAATACATCGACATGGTAAGGCTGCCCCCAACCGGCGCAGTCCATTTTCTGCCGTGGCGACCTTTACCGTCGGTTTGCACTTCAGCCAGGATAACGTCTCCGTCTGCCAAATCATGACGCGCTTTTGCTATGCGCAGTTTCATTTCAGCGTTAGTGGAAGGTAGCACCGGCTCCACCTGAATCATCGACAAGCCCGGACGTCTCAGATGCTTTTTAATATGCTCTGCACTTAATAACGCAAAACCCTGGTTCAATCTGTAGCCCTTACCTTTTACTTTGAAAACATCCAGCCCCCAATCGGCGAGCTGAGAAATATGTCCGGCAACCGCGGTGCGTGACAGGTTCACCTGCTGCGCAATCAGTTCGCCAGAATGAAACTGACCGTCAGCCAGCAATGAAAGAATATGCTGACGAATAATTTTTGATGCCTGCTTCATAGGTTGATTACTCCATTACGGCCAACCAGCCGCACTTCCGCTTCCAATGCAATATCGTAACGCTCACGCACCGTGTCCATAATTGAACGGGCAAGCTTAACCACATCGTTGCCAACAGCTTCACCGGTATTGGTGAGCACAAGGGGTTGCGTTATGTGGCAGCGAACGCCACCTTCGGTCTTTCCTTTAAAGCCGCATTGGTCGATGAGCCATGCGGCCGGAATTTTTACGCCGTTATCAACAATAAAACCAGGTATGCTTGATGCCGCTTTTTTAAGGCGCTCAAAATGACTGACACTGACCACTGGGTTTTTGAAGAAACTACCAGCATTCCCCAATTCATCAGGATCGGGTAACTTCGACTTCCGCACAGCAATCACCGTATCATAAACCTGTTGCGCAGTAGGATTATCAAGCGCAGCCAACTCACCGTAGCTCACCACTGGGGAGTACGCTTTTGGCAATGCGAAATTCACGTAGGTAATGAGCGTCTTTCCTGCTAACGCCTTTTTAAACACGCTATCGCGGTATCCAAACTCACACTCACTGTTATTCAGTGTTGTCGCTTTGCCACTTTGAATATCGATAAGCTCTACCGAAGCAATAAATTGCCCCACTTCCACACCATAAGCACCGATGTTTTGAATGGGGGACGCCCCTACCGAGCCAGGAATAAGCGCCAGATTTTCCATTCCGTACCAGCCCTTACCCAAACAGTGAGTTACCAGCGCATGCCAGTTCTCACCGCCGGCTACGCGTAGCAGGTGGTGAGTATCGGATTCTGCATGTTCGATTCCTCGCATTTCATTGATAAACACCTGGCCATCGAAGTCTTCCAGAAAGAGTGTATTGCTTCCGCCACCCAACAAATAATTGGTGTCGGATTGCAGCCAGCGTGCCCGGAACAATTCGGGCGAAGAAAAAGAGATTATCTCCCTGCCAGAAGCCGGGAGATGAAAAGTGTGGTGTTGACGTAGTGAGGGCACAGATTCAGCTTTATTTTCTTTGTATGACTGTTCGCAATGGTAGGCGAACCGTCCAGAGATTAAAAGTAGCAGTAGGGATGAAAAAGCCTAGTCTGAAAGTCCATACGTGGCCTGCAGCAAACCATCAGTCTGTAGCGGTAGTAAAATAGTGCGCTACCGCATCCACCAATCGGTGGCAGTTCACCCATTCTGCCTGCTCAATTGTGTCAGCATGTTCTTCCGCCACTTTATATAAAGCAGAAATACCAGCCCGTTGCCCAGCTTCCATATCAGAGGTTTTGTCTCCCACCATGACAGAGCGGGATAAATCGATTTGGTGCTCCTGAGCAGCCGCTATCAACATGCCGGGGTTGGGTTTACGGTTTTCACAATCTTTCAGGTACTTGCCCCGACCGTGCGTAGCATGGTGTGGACAGAAGCGAACGTCAGCAATAGTAATCTGGCGACGGGCGAATTCCTGCTTCATCCAGGCGGTCAATGTGAGAAACTCATCTTCGGTGTAGTAGCCACGACCAATACCTGCCTGATTCGTCACCACCACAATCAAATAACCTTGTTCGATAATCTTCTTACAGGCTTCAAAAACGCCTGGTACAAAATCAAATTGTTCAGGGTGGCAAACATAGCCGTGATCGATATTGATTACACCGTCACGGTCGAGGAAAAAAGCCCGGTTATTCATAGATATCGTATTTGATTAAATCGAGTGGGGCATTATACGCAATAATCGCGACAGGATTAAGGTGAGACTGCCAGCGAGTATTGTTTAATCGCTATGTGCAAAACGAAAGAGCAGCGGATTTCGCTGCCCTTTGAGGAGTTAGTTAATTTAATTCAGGTAATACCTGGCTGTGTAGGATATCGATAAGTGCCGGGTTACTGATATCGTTACTCCATAGCTCGAAATTACGAAACCCTTCATTAATAAAGAACGACATCTCGTGAATAAATGCTTCCTCGGTAGTCCAACCTTGTCCACTGTCGAAGCGCTCAGGAGATTCTGTAAAGCTACCAATAGACTGACATACAGCAAAGCTCAGCTCTGTCGCCTGTTGTGCAATGTGATAAACACTGTATTCAGACTCACGCGGGTTCGTTGCCATGCGCGAACTACACCACCAGATAGCGACACCGCAGCGTGACCCCATCGTGGCCTGACAATAGTCGAAAGCGTTCTCAGCCAACGTTGGCGAGCGAAAGACTTCATGAACCTCCATGATAATCGATGTGCTCGGAAACGCCGCGTTGTACATATCCATGATGGTGTTGTAGCTATTCAGTAAACGCGCTTCGGTATAACCGGCCGCAGTAAATTCCGTCTCACTCACACGCCAGTGCATTTCAATGCCATTCGTCATCGCAGCATAAGAGAAATAGACCCCCGCTAAATTGGGATGGCTGTCGAATTGCTGTCCGAGGGCGGCCACCAGCTGTGATTTATACGCTTGGTAACCAGTATCCCAAGGTAAACAAGTCGTCTTTGCCTGACGGCGGAAATTAAAATCGAAAGTTTCACAGGCAGCGAGTACAAAATCCGGCATGGCAAAACTATCCAGAATGGCCAGATTAATCGCAGAATTCAGTTCAGCCGCTTTTTCCAGCTCGTTGCTGATAGTAGAGAAATCAAAGACTCCTGGTGCTGTGTTGATAGCTGCCCATTCAACTCTTACCAAAGTGCCGCTCATGTGCGCCTGGTCGTTAATACCTTCCCGCACCAGTGTACCACCGCGATGATTCCGCGTGATCACGCCAGCGCTATGATAAATTCCCTCAGGCATTGCCTTTACATCCGGCTCAGGAGCAGGCTGCGGCTCGGGTTCAGGTTGTGGTTCTGGCTCAGGAGCGGGTGCTGGTGCTGGCTGACGTCCTCTTCGCATTATACGTTTGAGTTTCCGTTCATGACGACGGTCTACCGCTGAGAGCGACCTGGCGTCTTCCGCCGTGACAACAAACTCTGTAGCCTCGGCGGCCTGAACCAGATTGACCGCACTTAGCAAGGTAATGCTAAGCGAGGTTAATACGCTGATGATGGGTAAATGGAGTCGAACTTTCATAATGGTCAACCTTATCGATACGAAACACGGTACGCTGCGAATTAAAGTTGACCGATGAAGTTCTATAAATCTTCCTACGGATACGTAGGTATAGAGGAAAACATACCTTTGGGAGGTACAAAAAACAGGGACATTCTAGTCGGATAAAAGTGGGAAAACAGGGTCAGAAAGAAAGCCCATGATCATAGTGGATTTTTCGGCTCGCGCCCAATCAGAGCATTAAAAACCAGAATAGCAAGGTAACAACTTCCGGCGAATTACGTATTGCCAAAAATAACGTCGGGTAAGCAAGTGAGAAGATGAGCGTGATAAATTACCAACTAAGTCACTTTTCCCACAGATACAGTCGACTGTCATAACTTTCTGCCACCACGGTCATATGCGTATTGATATATTCGAGCGTTTCAGCGTCTATTATGCGATTAAGGCCTCTTACTGGCGCAGCCACAAATAGCACTCGCTCATGTTGCTGTAATACATCCTGCAATTCCTGCTTTGAACGAAGTACCGGATTACCGACAAACTTATCAACGTAGTAAGGTGACTGCCGAACGGTGTCGTACACCACTTTACGGTCGGTAATAGTTTGAATGAAGTAACTGCCTTTCTCTTCCGCGTAGTGCTCTGATACAAGGGGGATAGTGGACATCACCACATCGCCTTCGCGCTGATACTGCTTCAGTGCGAGGGAAACCGTTCTGCCATCAACACCTGCAAGACCTGGGCGGTAGTCCACTCGCATTTGGTCGATGCTATCACCCATGAAACGGTAAATGTGCATCAGCCCAGACGTGGCGGGTAAGAACAATAGAAGCGTAAGCAACGTAATGGCGATTCCAGATTGCAGGTTTCCGGTCGCGCCAGAAATGCGTTGCCCTACGCGCTGTAGCCCTTTCACTGAATAGGTAAATACGGCGGCCACTGCCAGCAAAAATACCGGCAACACAAAGTAGAAATAGTGGGCATTATAAAAGCCTAATAAGTTTGTCAGCGACAGATAAGCCGTTACCACAAACAGCATCACGAAACTCAGCCTGCGTTGATAAAACATCATGACCAAACCAACGACAAAGAACAGGCTTAGCGCCAGGTTAAATTCGGTAAAGAAAAAATTCTGAATGTAGTAGAACGGATCGTAAGACGGATCGGTAAACGTGAGTTTCGGCGCTGATGTGTCACTTTTACCATAGCCAACCATGATGTAAGGCTCCTGTAAGAGCACGCGCCTTATACCCTGCCCTATGGCGACGAACAGAATTAACACAGCAGCAATCCACAGATTAGGCTGGAAAAACCATTTCCAGTTACCCCATCGCATAATAAGAGCTACCACCACCATAACCGGCAATACAAGACCAGACCCTTCCCAGCTAAGATAGCTGAAGGCAAACGCCACGGCAGAAAACACTGCGAGACGAATACTGATGTTGTCGCTGCTCAGTAACCGATAAAACGCGATCAGCGTAAGCAAATTGAAAAACTGAATTTGCGAAGGGTGAAAACAATTCTGTGCCCAGTAAATCGCCCAGGGCGACACAGCATAGAGTAAACCGGCGATCAGTCCGGTAATACGATTAAACCATTGTGACCCACAATAGATGATTACCCCACAGGTTGCAGTGCCGAACAACAGTGCCGGGATGCGCAAGCCAATATCGCTGTAACCCAATATTGATACTGACGCAGCCAGAAAATAAGGCACCAGTTCATACGTGGCCAACTCCACTTCCATGCCGCCTACCATCAAATACGGATAGCCGCGCTCGATTACACCACGGGCAAACCCGGCTATTGTGGCTTCATCCACCGTTAACGCCTGCTGCCCCAGGCCATCGATTCGCAGTAAACAAGCTATGGCGACTATCGCTACGGCAACAAGCCAGAACAAATAGTGATTGATAAGCCCAAGGCTTGGCTCTTGCTGACGATCAATTGGAACTGTGGCTACGGCGGGTCGATGAAGCCAGGTTTGAATCATCGAGGCCAAAGTAAGCATGGCCCAGATCAGCATGAGAAGTAGTAGATTCGACCACGCAAATATCTCTCTGGCTGAAAAACGTACGTCTTGTGCCACCAGCCAGGCAACAACCAGCGACAATGTGCCGATGAGCCCCGGTAGAAAGAAGCTATCGATAATTTGTGAACCGTTCAGTCCAGCAAGGCGGCCACCGGCCACGGCTCCTAATGTAAAAAGCAGTATGGCCAGTACCGGTAGCCAGGGCATGATCTGCGCAAGAGGCGGTGCGAAAAATGCCTCATTGACAGCCATCTGAAATATCGGTTGCTCTGACGACAGCGCCAGCGACAAAGGTGGCAAGGCTTTTTTTGCAGCGGTGATATCTGGATTGATATAGGTAGAGGCAGCATCGCGTTCTATTAACCATTGCGGTTCAATATAGCGGGTGCTAACAACACCACTTTCTTCAATAATGAGCCCCCCTGCTATTTGAGGTGGCATTCCGCCGGTAAAAAACAAAAACTGGATGGTGTTGTCACCCGCGTGCAACCGGGAACGAAAGCTGGTTAATTCAAGCAAATTATCGCTGGCGGAATACATGCCAGCGCTGACTCCATTCACCACCACCTCGAAAGGCACGGAACTGGCGATGGCAAACCAGGCTTGACGAGTGGCATCAGATACCTGCAGGTTTCCAGACACACTGACTGTCCAAAAGTTCTCACCAAACACTGTCAGCATGTCAGGACGAGGCAGTGTAAGAAATAAATCGTTAGACACATTGAGTTGCGCGGGGGGTTGCCGGTACGACTCAATAGTCGCGTTTTTCCAACGAACATCATCATAGCTGCTATCTGACCAGGTAAGCTGACTTTGTACAGGAGGCAACCGACTCGCCACTTTCACGTGTTGCCCTGAATAAAAATACTGTAGTAATCCTGCATGGTTTATCGTTGCCAGCTCGTACCTTAGCTGAACGCCCTTCGGAAACGTCGCTTTGTTTACTTCAAAAGCAAGCAGGTTTCGCCCACTTTTCAGCCACGGTGATACATCAATAACCGCGGTAGGCAACATGGACCGTGCACGTTGTTCCTGTACTTTACGGCCATTCACATACACCACGATATTGTCGGAGCCAGACACGGTGAGTACCGCCCGTTCGGGCACATCAGCAAGATCTACCGCTGCGCGAAAATAACCATTTGCAGTAGGATCGTTGGTACTCAACCACTGTGAACCGTTCCACTGCACCGGATACCGCGTATTCGCCTCATCCACAGATTTAAGATAGCCAAAGAGCAGTACGAGACAGATGAATAAAAATGCAGGGGCCAGCTTTAATGCTCCTCGGTTCATCATACTGCCTCAGGAGCCACTCAGGCCTTTAACCGCCCGGTAGTTTTTATCGCTGTCTAACTGAATGGAATGTTCATAAGCGTCACGGGCTTCAAGAATGCGTCCGCTGGCCCCCAGGCAATCCCCCTTTGTGGTCCAGATATCGGCTTCAACGGAGCGGTTGCTGATCGCAGGGATCAGGTTATCCGCTAACAGGTTACAGGCTTCATATTGACGGGTCTCCTTGTAGATATACAGCAGCGCAAGTTCAGAAGCAGCATTACGCCCTATTTGCAGCCCCTGTTGATAGTAATCTTCCGCGCGATACCAATCGTTGTCCCACAATGCCAGCAATGCCATTCGATTCAGCGCTGTCTGAGTCATTGCAACTTCCACGCGGTCCATTGCATTATCACGCAATACGGCGTGATTCTTCGTTCTCAGCAATACATCGTGAAGCGCAAGCACGCCGTTGAAATCATTGGCCGCCAGGCGCTGGCTCATCACATAAGCACTTGCCAAGGGAGATTCAGGCCCTTCTACCTGATACGCCACGTAAGATTTCAGTAGAGGAAAGCCTGTAGAGAATGCTATAACCGGGTCTAGCTCTGTGATCTCTGCCAGCTGCACGATGGCATTTTCCACTTTATTGTCATTTAAGTCCCGAATACCCTGATTGAGTTTCAGGTAAGCCAGCAGTACTGAACCGGTGCCATTTAATAGTACAAGCGCAGCAATAAACACAACCACAATTAAAGAACTATGCAACCAGCGATGGACTTTGGCCCAGGCATATACGGTAAGCAGAACCGTCATTAACAAGGCAAGTTTTGGTCCCCAACCCAGTATGCCTGTTGTGGCAGCGAGGCGGTCGGAAAATGCGTAAGCGTCGAATACCAGCGGCGTTTCCACTGACCGCCCGGCGTTTGGTACATCGTGCAGCGCTAGTACATGCTGCATTTCCCGGAACTGCGTACTTTCGGTGATATATTGCAGTAAATGAGCGCCGTCGAAAAAGCTAACTTGCTGGGCAAGGGTGAAAACAAACCCAAAAAGGCTTAGCGCAATGACAAGGCGTACCAATGGCCTTTTCATCGCTGTGGCCAAAAGAAACAGCCCCATCAAACCTGCTGAAAGCAATAGGATATCTCGGGTTGCGGGGGTCAGCGCAGCTAAACGACTACTACCGGAAAGTGGCATATTCACCCACACGCCAGACATCCCCAACATCAGCAAGGCACCTGCAAGCAGTAGTGCCGGATAATTCTCAGCAAATCGTAACGGCGGTAGGGCCCGATGAATGAGAGAACGAAATGACAACGTCGCTACAGCTTTCATCACGCGCTGCCTTCACTCGCCGACGGCGTTGACGACTGCCGGTTGGTAAAACGGGCTACCAGCGCTGAGACGTCCTGAACACTGAAAACTCTGAATGCAAACAGCCCTACTAAATACAAAAAGAAAAATACGACGGTGAAAATTATCTGGTCCCAGAACGTTTGAGGTAACCACAACAAAGCAGGTAAACAACATAAAATAGAAATGAATGCCGGACGCCAACAAAGTGAGAACCAATTAACGGTAATCTCACAGCACTTCAGGAATTTCAGAGCCAGTATAAAATAGCAAAGCTCCCCGCACAGCGTTCCCCATGCTGCTCCCTGCACACCCACCAGCGGAATAAGGACAACGTCAGCAAGCGCATTCACGGCTAAACACCCCAGTGCCGCAAGTAAGTAAAAGCGCTGATGATTAAGAGCCACAAACAAGTAGCTCAACAGCATATTAATAAACAGGCCAAATACGGTGAACGCCAGAACGCGAAGTAATCCACCGGCCTCTGCGAATTCATCCGCATAGAACAGGTTAACCAGGCTATCCGCTGAAATGAAAAGGTACCCGGTTAGTGGCAGCGCCAGCAGAACAAACCCTTTAAGGCACAAAAGAAAAAATGCATTCAATTGCTCTGCGTCGCCCGCGGCAAGCCGGGAAAAGGCCGGGAACAATGGCAAACATAAAGCGAAGGGAATCATGTCGATCATCTGCACTACTTTGTAGGCTGCGCTGAACACGCCGATGGCGGTAGCGCCGAGCATCACCGACAGGATCAGCACATCCACTTGCAGCGTCAGGCGACGAACGACCATGGATGCACCCACCGGCACGGCAGCACGAAACAGTGACAGCGCATAGTGCCCGTCGCGACCAAAGCGGATCGTTACGAAACGTAACGAAACCACCGTAAAGAAGAACAGGTACTGCAACAAATTGGCGACCAAATAGGCGAAGCAAATACCCAGTAAGGGGGAATTAAATGGCGATGACGGGCCGCCCCACCACCATGCCAGGGCCAGCAAAATGATTTTATGCGCGACAAAGCAAAACGCGTTGTAGCCCATTTCTTCGAACGCCCGGCATACCGACGAATAAACGACGGAATGGTAAGTAGCAAGTACTGCTGCCGCCATGATGATGCAGGCATACCACGAGGTTGTTGAATCGAGTAGCCCCCAGCCAACAAGAGTTATGATTACAAACATGATTGCCGACAGACACCACGCCAGCGTAAGCACATTCCCCATAATATAAGCAGTTTTGCTTTTATCTTTGGCGACCTCGCGGACGATTAAATTTGTAAGACCGAAATCAGCCACCAGCTGACAGACACTGGTAATGGCCAGAATAAAGGAAAACACACCAAACGCTTCAACACCCAGTAAACTGGCGCACAGCAGTAGGATCAGAAAACTGAGTACGCCGCCCACGCCTTCACTGGCGAAAACGTAAAGCAGATTTTTAGCGACGTTTCCGTTACCGCTCATTTAGCCTTGGCTACCACAGGCGGTATTAGTAAATAGCACAGCATCCACATAGTTCATCCATGCGGCATTAAAGGCGCCCAGAAGATTCAAATAAGCATTGATACGGTCATCTTCCGCCTGAATAAGTGCTTCCAGACTATTCAAACCACTTCCTACCCTTTCCTTCTCGCTCTGCCAAACCTGCTCGCGCCTGGCCAACTCCATTTCAGCGACTTCTATCTTGCTACGGGCACTGTCGATACCATTTTTTATAGCCTCGGCTTGCAGTGCCTTCACCTTTTCAAGATATTTAAGTTCAGTGCTCACCGCTGTGATGGATTTTTGTAGACTACGGGATTCACCATAATTGGCAGGTATGGCACCCAACGGATATTCAAATGATAACCCCACTTCTCCGTAGTCCTTTCTTACAGCAGACTCGAAGTTATCCCCGCTTCGCAGTTTTAAATATAGATTCATCGATGGCTTTAGCTTACCGCGCTGGGTGGCCAGCTTTTGATGTTCGAGTTCGAGCTGGGCACGCAGCATGCTGATATCTGGTTGGGCACCAATGAGCGTATTGATATCACCGATTTCAACTTCTTTTTCGATGACGCTGCGAAGTTCCTTATTGGCTTTACCGTCTTCAAATGCCGTTAAGGTGACATCTTGGCCTGTTAGCAGAGACAGATAACGAATACTCATTTCTCGCTGACGGTAGGCATCGGTCAGCTTTTGTTTTAAGTTGTAGTAACCCGCACGAGCAGCAACCAGATCATCGGCGGTCGTCACCCCCGCTTCCAGCGTGGCGTTCATGTTATCTAACTGTTTGTGGCGTTGATTAGTGACAGGCTCAAGCAAATCAATCTGGGCACTGTAGGTTAGAGCGTTGAAGTAATACTGACTTACCAGCTTATAAGCATCCTGCTGGGCAGACGATAACTGCGCCATGGCAACATCGTAGCCAGACTGGTTCTGGTATTCTGCCAAACCATCTTCGCCCAACCAGCGACCATCACGGTAAAGTCCCCACTTCATATCGACTTTGCCCAGCCACGCCTGACCTTTTTCATACACATTGGGGATGGCGGGATCCTGCACTGGTCCGTTTTCGATGGCGAAGAAGCTGGTGGGCTCCCCCCGGGCTGCGTAAACATCTACGCCAACCGTGAGATCAGGCATCCATTTGGCTACCTCTCCAGTTGCTACCCGCTCCTGCGCCACATCGAGCTGCGCTTTCGCAGCTGCAGTAACGTCACTTCCTTCACAAACCAATACAGAAACCCGCTCAAACGATGGGATCACTACGTCTGCTGATACTGAAAACGCCGTCAGCCCGACTAATCCAACCAAACCATTAAAGCGCATCGCCAACCTCCACTTTATCTCCATCTTTTAATGCCTGTTGTCCAACAACAACCACGTCCTGTCCAGCTTTGAGGCCACTACGAATACCTACATAGCCCTGCTCATAGCCAGTAAGTGTTACTTCATTGAGTCTTGCGGTTTTACTCTCATCCACGGCGAACACAAATGCATTACGTCCGTCGCTACCAAGCAATGCGATAGCGGGAATACGAACAGCGTCTTGACCCTGCTCAAGTAATTTTATCGAGGCGACCCCGCCCATGCCCGGACGCAATATCAGATCCGGATTGTCCAGACGAGCAAACACGGAAAGTGCGTCAGACTGCTCGTCTACCTCGCTGCCAATTCTAAGTATGCTGGCCGAAAAGGTCTGCTCCGGAAACGCATCAAGACTGACATCCACCGCCTGACCTAGCGCCAACTCGGCATAAAACCGTTGCGCGACTTTCGCTTCAACATAAATAGGATTGGTAACGCTCAGGGTGACCAGCGGCGAGGAAGTTCTTGCCGTGGTATTGGCAAATGCGCTAACGGAGGTAACAACGCCGCCAACCGGTGCATTTATGGTTATCTGCGAGTAATCAGATTTTGCAGTTTGCAGTTCGTACTGGCTGGTCAGCAGCGAGGATTTGGCCTGTTTCGCGGCAAGTGCCGCTTTGGACAGTTCGTCTTGCCCCACCAGCTTCTTACGAAACAATGCCTGTACTTTTTCAAAGTTATCCTGGGCAGCACTATTTTCTTCTTCGGCAATCTCCACCATAGACTCAGCCAGTTCGAGCTTGGCTTTAATCAGATCCGGATAGAAAGACACCAGCGGCTGACCTTGCTTCACCAATTCACCGGTTTCCACATGTACGGTTTCAACCATAGCCTGAAACCCCGGGTAAACAGGCAGACTCTGATTCTCCACTAACACTGCCTGAGTAACCAGGCTTGAGGACACCGGCGCTGATTCTGCGCGCACAATTTTGACCGGTATTGGCGCATTTTTATCTCGGGCAAAGGATGGACTGGTGGCCTTAAGGTGCGAAGATACGATTTTCATCGCCCATGCCCCCATGCCAACCAATGCAATGAGTAGCACCAATAACAAAGCGACGGAAATGACTTTTTCCGATTTTGTTTTATTACTTGTCTCTTCCATAACAGCCACTTTTACTACCTGAAATTACCACTGAACACATTTACTACCAGCTGCTTAGTTTGTTCCCGAATGTCCTTTGACATCAGCCAGACAATAAGTCCAAAGCCACCAAAAATAATCACTTCCCGAATCATGACCCAGAGATTATGCAGAGATAAAAATTCTTCCATGGAGCCGTGATGCGGCCCGAGAAACAAGGTCAGCGGTGAATGAATACGGGCATCCGCAAATGGCCACAACACTACAGTACCAAAGCTTGGATGCCAGCCCGGGTTCGGACCGGTAAACCAGTCCACAGCAACATGACTCATGAGGCCGAAGCCTACCAACAACGCAAAAAATCGATTTTTCTTTTCATCAACACCGAATACCCGGCCAATCAGCCAGAATATCGCACCTGCTAGCAGTGCAAACACGATGGAGTGGGTTGCTTGCCCATGGAAATAATGATGATGCTCACCAATCAGTGGCCCCACCAGTAAGTCCAGATCAGGCGCATTAGCCAGAAAAACGGCGGCAAATACCAGTGGTACAGAAAAGCGCGTCACATAGTGTGGTGCTATGATTCTGCCAACCATCAGACAATCAATGCCACATAATGCGTGGCCCAGTGTGCTTGCCATTATTTTCCCTGCTTACTTCTTACGGCTTAACGAGTTGTTCGGCAATGGCCGCCAGCGATGCTTCCAATTCCCGATTGCGCACATCCACATCCCATACTTCAAAATACTTCGCCCCCAACGCCATTCCTGCTTCTATGCTTGCATTCACACTGCCTTTTAGCAGTCGTTCCGGCTGTCGGGTTTGGTTACCAATGAGTTGCAGCGTGCAGAATGATGTTTCGCATGCCTTTTCAAGAAACGGATAAAGGGGCGCATTCCAGCGCTGCGACTTCCCGCTCCACCATGCCGAGAACAGACCGAATCGCTTGCCTGCTTGTTGCAAACCATATTCAAGAACGGCGTCTGCCGGTTCGTAAGAATCGAGCACTGGATGAATTTCAATATCCAGCGGCGTGACGGGAAATGCGCTTACATACGCATCGATAATAGATTGCAATGCGTTGATATGCTTCTCGACGGTATAGCCCGCCTCATGCCACGGACCGCTAGATACATTTTCTCTGCGGCCATTGACCCGCTGCTCGGGCAACTGCATCTCGAAGCCGTTTTTAGAAGAATGCGTGATGTGCACCAAAGCAATTGCGCTTTCGTCTTGATAGCGCTCGCCTAATGCGGCGATGAGGGCACGCCAATGCTTTAGGTAAATAGTATCCCAGGGTAACGGAATTCGTTCCTGCCGGTTCCCCCTTTCAGAGTAACGGGTTTTAAATTCATAAGAAAAAGGCTTCGCACCAGCGTCATAAAGCCAGGCAGGTGCTCTGGGGCCATTAAGCACGCTGAGCGATACCTTTTTATTGTGCCTATTTGCCTGATTGATCAGTGCATCTATGGCGCTAAAATCATAGTGCCCGATTGCAGGTTCAATATCATCCCAGCCAACACGGATAAGGTTGCCGTGCACAAAAGGTGCAGATAACACTTTATCACTGATGCGAGGGCCGGAACTAACGAAAATACCGTTGGGCGGAGCGGTTGTTGACGTTTCACTTTCTGCACTAGCAGGCACCAGCGCACCTGCTCCGACAAGTAATATCAGCGTTAGAATAATCCAGAAAGAAAATGAAGTTTCGCGTCCGTGCATGTTGTCTTTATCCTGCAGCTTTAATGCCGCACCACTGCGGCAACACCGGAAAATAGTGCGACGGATTTACCGTAAATTGCCGGTAGTCTTCAGGAATACCGATGTCGATAAAAGGACCAATGGCTTTCACCGCGTACAAACCCGATTTCACCAATAACGGCAGCACTTCTTGTTCCAACGAAAAGAACTGGTTTGCCGGCATCGCAGCAATCACACTCGCAGGAATACTGTAAATCCCAGCGTTTATCCAGCCACTTCGTTGCTCTGGCTGCTTTTCGTGGAACGACGTTATACGGCCGCTGGCGGTAACCCCCACTTCGCCGTAACGACTGATATCATTCACCTGCGCGACCACCATGGCAGCGCCTCGCTCAAAAGCGGTATCTCGCAGTTTGGAAAAACGGAAGTCGCAATAGCTGTCGCCGTTGAAAATAAAATAGTGCTTTGCAGGGTGTTGCTCGTAGCAGTAGCGCACCGCGCCCCCTGTTCCCAGTGGCTCAGGTTCAACGACTAAGGCAAGCTTGAGGCCTGGTAGCGCGTCCTGCTGATCTGCGATAAAAGTATCGAACTGTTCAGCTTTATAGCCTGCTGCAATCACAATGTCGTGAATACCCTTGCGATACAACATGTTCACCATGTAAGCAAGATAGGGAATGCCATTTACCGGTGCCAGAGGCTTGGGCACGTCACTCAACACTTCACGCAGCCGGGTGCCTAATCCACCGGCCAGAATAATGGCTTTTGAGCTCATACTGGTTCTCCGTTACTCAGTATCGAAACTGAGGTAATCACTAGTTACCCCCCGCGAGACTATCTTCGCAGGATTTCCTACTACAGAGCAATTATCGGGAATGGATGAAATGACCAGCGCATTGGCTGCAATCACCACATTATTCCCAATACTTACCGCGCCCAGAATTTTCGCACCCGCGCCGACAAACACGTTGTCACCTAATGTAGGCTTGCCTTCTCCGGTGTGATCACGACCAATGCACACGTTCTGATTCACCGTAAGATTGTTGCCAGCCAATGCAGGATCGATTTCAATTCCTGCGAAATTATGCAGAACCAGTCCGCGACCTATTTGCGCCGTAGGTGAAATACGGCAGTCAGTGAATAATCGCAGCACACCTTCGATGAGCCAGGCAAAAAATGATAACAGCACCGCGAGAATATCCGGTTTCACGGCATGGCATTGCTGGCGCAGACGAAACGCCATCACTGCCAGCGAGCCCCACTGCAACGTCATTTTGATGTACTTGTTCACAAGGTTATCTATACGGGTATAGTGACGACGCTTGCGCCTGAGATCGACACGCAGCGCTGCAAAACCGTTATCGACAACCGCGTTGTCAGAAACACTATTCGGCATCGACTACTCTCCGGCGTTCGATAAAGTCAATGCGCACAACATTTTGTCTACGTTCGCCTTTGCGCTGCTCTCGGATATCTGCAGGCAGTGCATCCGCATCCATCTGCCGGTTTTCCCAGAACCTTGGCTGATAGCTCTGCCGGATATAGCGCTTCAACTCCGGCTGCAGGGATTCATAATCACCGCTCCGCAACATCTGATAAATCACGGCAATGCCCCGCGCCAATACATCCCATTCGTACAGACTACCTAAAGTTCTACGTGCTTCGGTAGCAATTTTTTCGGCCATCGCAGGGCGATTCAGTAACCATTCAATGCTTTCAGCAAACTGCTCAATGTTATGATCTTCAGCCAGCACCGCATTTTTCATATGATGCAGCCCTTTTGCTGCACCGGTGAAACCGGCAATGGGAATATTGCCGCACATGTAGTTCAGAATTTTTACCGGGTGACCCGGGCAGTCAGTGCGGGGCAGCGTGGCCACATCCGCCAACGCCAGATAATCAGGTAGTTTTTCCAGCTTCAGACCTTCTACGATATCCGTGATGTCACCAATATCTAATTCGGCAATCTTCGTTTTAATCGTTTCCAGATCTTTCGGATTGACGATATTGGCCGCCAGGATCAGTCTGAGATTATCAAACTTCGGCTTGATCACTGCTGTCGCTTCCAGCAGGTAATCAATGCGCTGAAAGGCATCCAGACTACCGGTGTAAATTACAATGTTATCGTCATCACCATAGCCGTATTTTTGTCTCAGCGTCGACTTATCATTGGTTTCAAACATCCCCGGATTCACGCCCGCCGGGAGCACCTGAATCTTTTCTTTTTTCACACCGAGTTTAACCAGATAGTCTTTCAGCGAATCAGACACTGCGGTAACGTAATCGCCGGTAAACGGGATAGTTTTGTCCAGCAGATTGGCCAGTTTCATCGCAAAACCTTTAGACCAGATAAAATCATAGGTCACAAGCTCATCGACCATATTGTTAACGGCGTTATAAAGCATGGGCTTGCGGGTAACCAATTTGGCCAACCAGCCAATTAACGCGCCTTCATAGTTGTGCGCATGAATCACATCAATTTTATACTTCCAGATTAACCAGATAAGCCGGAAAACCATCAGCGGGTCGTAGACAAACTTTTCTAATGCCGGGCCGACTTTTACCCGCTTTTTATTCAAAAACGGAAATGACACTCGGTGAATTTTCGGGCCAGTTACCGGAATATCCTCTTTAATGGGATAGGTAAGAATATGCACCTCATGCCCCTGCTCGACCAACGCTTCTGACATCTCGCGAATGGATGCCGGAGAACCGTGATTCGCCGGAAACGGACAGGCTGCCACCATGACGACTTTGTGTTTTACTGACTCATCCATGCTGTACTTCTGCTTCTGTTTCTCTGATCCTCGATGGATTGATAATTAAGATATCCGGCATGCTTTCTACTTTTTTTGCAAAGCTGCCATACATGGCTTCGAGGCCATCAATGATTGGTTGCGGCTGTGACTGCCAGGCCGATTTGCGCTGCTTCACCGTAAAGGGTTTATTGCAGTCGAAAAAGGCCAGTACCTCATCGATATTTTCCGCCAGCGCCTCATATTTGATCAGCATTACCGGATGCCGGGTTTTAGCCGGGTCGGCCCAGTTGCTCAGTTGCCGGTCGAGATGAAAGGCATCCTCGCCCCCTGCCAGATATTGTTCCAACGAAACGCCTTTTAATGCAGGCGCTGTAGTCGGACTATTAGCGTTCATGGCATTCGCATGCATGCCCTGATAACCACGGCGGAATACCGACAGCACGCTGTTGTAAGGATTACCGAATACGTACCCGAGTTTCACTTGCTTCTCGTCGTTATACACCTCTGGAGAGTAGGCATGTTCGCGGGGCGTTTTGTCTGCAATAGAACCGATATGTCGGGCCAGCGCCGTAGAGCCCACGCCGCCCATAGAGCAAAGTGCTACTGAAGGTCCGGGAAAAATAATTCGACGTAATGCTGGCGCTTTGTTGATGAGAGATACCAGACCGTCGAGCTTTATCGTGTCCATATCTGCCCCTCCCTGCCAAGTAAGTTGGCTAAGCGAAGCTGCTCGTCCTCAAATATTGCTTTTAGTTCTTCTTTTGAAGCTGCGTCCATATCCGGTATGGGTTCTGATTTCGCATTAAAGCGACGCACCATTTGTGCCACGCCGGAACGTTTTAGTTGTTCTGCAAAACCAGTCATGCCTCTTCTCGCCATAAAGCGATAGCATCGCACCAGAATATTTTCGAGTTTAAGAAAGCGATAGTTCACTGCCTGATTACGCTTTTCCTCCACGCCTTCGGGCAGAAAGCTGATATCCTCTACGCCAATGAACTCGAATATTCTGCGGTAGCATTCGGCGAGATCGTGCTGCATTTCCTCAAGCACCAGAACCAGAATATTTTCTTTCGGAAAACGTTCAAAAAACGGCACCAGATAATCGGTGTAGTACCCAAAGCGAAGCTTTCCTTCGTCTTGGATATATTGAGAAAACGGATAGTCAGGTGGCAGATCGCCCTTACGAATGAAATGCTGAAAGTCTGAATAAGTGCGAGCAACCGGATCGCGCACCATAGCGATAATTTTCACATCGGGAAAATGTTGGTAGATGCGTTCCGCGGCGTCAGGGTGGTACATGTAACTAATAGAAAATTCACCTTTACGTTTATCCCCTGCGCCATTGAATAGCCCTTTGTACCAGTCAAATGTTTGTTGTTCATACAGGTCACCGAAGTAGTGAATTTCCTTCGGATTCCCATCAAATATTTCGGGATGTTGTACAAGATTTTCGAACAACCAGGTCGAGCCACACTTGCCCGAACCAATGCCAATAAAATCCATTTTAAAATCTTGCTGTGACATTTAGCTCTCCACTGCCTGCGCATTCTTTTTTATTCTCGCCGGATTGCCTACCGCCATGGTGTCATCTGGAATGTCGGTAAGTACCAGGCTGTTTCCGCGGATAATCACGTTGTTGCCAATGGTCACACTGCCCAGGATTTTTGCTCCAGGCTCTATGTATACGTTGTCGCCAATCACCGGCAGGGTTTTACTTCCCCGCACATTGCCTACCGTCACCCCGGAACCCACAGTAAAATTCTCGCCGATGGTTTCAGCCAGAATAAAAACGCCGCCAGTGCCATTAACGGCAAAGCCTTTGCCAATGCGACAATGTGCCTGAATGCTGATCCCAGTGAGCCCCTGAGTGATGAAAAACACCGGGTAATAGAGCACCTTTAGTGCTAGCTTCAATGGTTTTGCTCTCGCATCACCAGCAAACCTGCCAAAGCGATAAACACAGGTGGCCAGCCAGGTTCTGCTAAAGAAGCTCAATAGCCGGCTGATACCCTCGTCGTTCTGGTCAGTAGTGATTAAGCGTTGACGGGCATCGGCTTTAAGATTTTCAAACATCTGTAATCTCGTTAATAATTGTTGTCGTTGCCTGCCAGCTTTTCGCTCATCCAGTTGGTTTCTCTGGAAATGATACGCGCCGGATTTCCCATCACCGTGCAGTTATCCGGTACGTCATTAATCACCACCGAATTGGCGCCGATCACCACGTTATTGCCAATGGTGACACTACCGAGCACTTTCGCTCCGGCCGCAATTAGCACGTTGTTACCAATTTTAGGCGGCTCGGGCTGGCCGCGTAGGTGACCAATAGTGACGCCCTGAAACACAATCACGTTTTCCCCCATCTCACCTTCGCTGATAAAAATGCCGCTAAAGTTGTGAATGGTGAAGCCTTTTCCAATTTTTGCTTTTGATGGTATATAGATACCAAACCCGGTTACCACGATGGCTTTTAGAAAAAAATAGGGAATGCGAAATAGCACGCGAATGAAGCTGACTTTAATGGTGCGGGTCCAACTACCATAGCGATAAACGGTACTGGCGACGGTACCCGGGTCGAGGAAAATTCTGACGTTCTTCACAAACCAGCTCTTCTGGCTCAAAAACCAGTCCTGCTTGAATTTAAGATCGCCTTTGATTAACTCAAACACGCGCTTCTACCTGACCTTCAACATAAGCTGATAAGGCGTTGAGCGTCTCGAATACTTCTGGGTCCAGTTCATCAGATTCAATTTCAATATCGTGTACCCACTCAAGCTCCACAATTAGTGAGATACGATTTATCGAATCCAGATTCAGCGGAGCATCTGTTTCTATAGTGCTGAAGTCCTTTTTGCACACTTTTGTCAGTGTTGCTCGTAAAGACGTGATGATTTCTTGTTGACTGCTCATAGTATGCTTCCTGATTACTTAGCTTTCTTTTGGAACAAGCGGATTGGGAATCTTTCGGTGATCTGCATCGCCGGTTTGCCGCTGATATTTATAATATAAGTGCGATATATCGCTTCGACGTATTCCGGTGCGCCAGAGGTATATTCATTGGCCAGGAACACTTCGCGGCCAAAGTCGACGATCTCACGATAGGTCTCCAGGCCTATTTCCCGGAGCAATTCACCGATACCGATTTTGCCGTCCAGCATTTGTTTACGGACGTCATCATCTAGTAAATCCATGCGCAAATAAGAGGTGGCGAAAGCATAGATATCCGACGTGGTTTCGCCTTTTAAAATAACATCGCGCTTAAGTGCGTGGTCGCCCACATTTGCGTTGATCAGTGGTAGAGCCTGCGTTAGCCAAACCGGCTCTTGCCACTGTTTTTCAACGCGAATTTTCTCCCAGAAAAACGCCTCCAGGCTTTTGGTAACCGTTCCATCCGTCACCAGTAGCGTTCGCAGGAACGGGGGCAACGCTTCCATATCCATTGCGTCGTCATTGATATTGTGAACAATGCCACCCTCAATGAATCCTCTGCTTCTGAAATGTTCTTTCAACATAATGACTTCCTTTCTGTCGCGTCCATTGCTCGTGTTACAGGTATTTTCTTAGTATTTTTCCCAATGGACTTCGGGGTATCTCACTTCTGAACTCGATCATCTTAGGCCATTTATACTCAGCGAGATTCGCCTTACAGTGCGCCACAACATCACCTTCAGTAAGATCATCAGCAACGACTACCGCCTTTACCACTTCTCCGTAGTCGTTGTCTGGTTTCCCAAGTACCACCACCTCGCGAACCGGTTCGAGGGCCATGAGTACCTTTTCAACCTCAATCGGGTCAACCTTTAACCCAGCAACATTGATTAGTAGCTTTTTACGCCCCGTGATAAAGAGGTCGCCATGAACGTTCTTAAACCCGATATCCCCTGTGACATAGTTGCCTTCGATAAATGTCTCAGCAGACGCGTCTGGATTATTTTTGTATTCAGTCGCAGCTGAGGGACTCTGCACCACTATGTCACCTTCCACTCCTGGCGGACATTCCATACCATCATCATTTATTATTGAAACGACATATCCCTCTAGAGGGCGCCCTACCGAGTTTGCGGGTGCATCGCCAATATTAAGTGCAATGGCGCCGGCTTCCGTAGACCCATAAAGCTGACAGGCGGTAACAGTCAAAGTTTGTTGTAGGGCCTCACGAATCTCATCAGCCAAGGGAGCACCGGCAGTAAAGACCAAACGAAGTTGTGATAAGTCTGGTTGCTGCTTTAACCGTGTCGAAGCTAGCATCTTAAGCATGAATGTTGCGGAGGGGTAAACCGTGACAGCATGTTTTTCAAGCGCTCGAATCACGCTTCGAGGATTAAATTCACCTGGCGTGATGACCAGCTTGGCACCATTGAGTAGCGAAGCCATAAACGCATTTGAAAAACCGTGGGCATGATGCAAAGGAACCGAACACAGGAATACATCGGTGGCATCGACCAATGCCGTTTGCGTGAATGCTTCATATTCAGCAATGAGTTGCCGATATGTTCGTACAACTTGTTTAGCCTTACCTGTAGAGCCAGATGAGAACAAGACGAGACCCGGCGCGTGAGCGTCATCATCTTCAATTAAACTATTTCCATCTGCAGACTCTATTGATTCAAATGCTAATGTAGAAAGCTCAACGGACAAGCTGGCGATACGGGTGATTTCTTCGGCAAGTGCTACAACGAGGGATGCCTCAGAACGTGACAAATAGTCCGTGATTTCGGTGTCAGTGAACTTTGAATTCAGCGGTAAAAGACAAGCGCCAATTTTGAAAGAAGCTAGCATGGTCGCTATAAGCTCTATACC
This sequence comes from Alteromonas sp. ABH2_165, assembly GCF_056159945.1. Classification (NCBI taxonomy): domain Bacteria; kingdom Pseudomonadati; phylum Pseudomonadota; class Gammaproteobacteria; order Alteromonadales; family Alteromonadaceae; genus Alteromonas; species Alteromonas sp. ABH2_165. The sequence continues at coordinate 3,040 of NZ_JBSWWF010000012.1, read as the reverse complement.
AGCTGGAAGTGATGTTGCAATGACCTTACCTTTACCCAACCCTTCTTCACCAAGGCGCAAAGCGATACTGTTTACCAGGCCATTTAATTCAGAAAAGGTCAGGTCCTGATTCCCACATACAAGAGCAACTTTATGAGGATGCTCCTGGACCTGTGTATAAAAATGTTTGTACAACATGAACACTTACCTCAGGAAATCTTCGCGTGAAGTTTAAACAGCTCGTAGAATGCTTTCAGGATAACGAAAGGATTAGCGCCCGTTTGCTCGCCGGCTTCTCTTGGGTAATGACTAACCGCCACATTAATCATGCTGAAACCTCGCTTCTTAGCTAATGCCAAAAGCTCGGTGTTAACCATGGCCCCGCCAGCTTCTAGTTTGATCACATCGAAAATATCGCGACGGAACAATTTAAAAGCACAGTCGATATCTTTGACTTTTATCTTGAATAAAAATCTAACCAGGCTTGACCATGCCCAACCATTAACACGTCGATGAAAGGGATCGGCACGATTCTCTCTGTATCCAAGAATCAGGTCATAGCTATCTACATAAGTGAGCAGACGGGTAATTTCTTCTAAATCAAACTGACCGTCTGAATCAGAAAAGAAAACATAGTCATTCTTTGCAGCAGCGAAACCACTACGTAAAGCTGCGCCATATCCCTGATTATATTGATGATGAATCGGTTTGATTCGCTCATCAAATGCTGCAAGTGTATCTATGATTTCGCCCGTACTGTCTTCTCCACCATCGTTAACAGGAATGATGGTAACGGTATGAAAATACTTCGAGAACGCCTTTATTGCATTTTGAATTGAGCGAGTAATATTTTCTTGTTCGTTATACGCCGGAAAAATAATCGATACGCTAGAAAGCTTCTCCGGTGATTCCAACACTGCAATACGCTTCTTCGGCGCTTCATGCGTGTCTATAAAGTCAACTGTCGCTGTGGCACTTCCACTGTTCATCTTTTAGTCCCTTACCCCTTCATCTACGCTATCATCAGACGGTGTCTGAGATGCTGCTCAACACGCTGATTACGCCACGATTCAACTCCATCAAGCTCAAATTTAAAGCTCTCAACGCGCGCCCCCAACTTCTCCAACACGGAAACCACTTCCCGTTTCTTATTATGTTCACAGTAAAACATCATGAAACCACCACCACCGGCACCACTTACCTTGCCGCCAATAGCACCTGCTTTTCTTGCGGCTTCGTACATCTCATCGAGTTCTGGATTGGTAATGGAATTCGCCATCTGCTTTTTCTGCTGCCAGGCTTCATGTAATAATTCGCCAAACTCGTTTGTCTTACCTCGTAGTAAAACTCGCTTCATATCTAAGGCGTGCTGCTTGATCTGATGCATAGCGTCGATATTCGAAGCCTTTTTATCCTTAACGTTCTTAATCTGATCTTCGATGATGGTGGAGGACAAGCGAGACTTTTGGGTATAAACCAAAATCATGTTGTACTCGAGTTCGCGAACCACCCAAGGATCAATCTTAAGACGATTTACCAGTACGCTATCGCCGTCAAACTCCATAAAATTGAAGCCACCAAAAGCTGCTGCATACTGATCTTGCATTCCTCCCAGCTGTTTAAGTTCAAGTCGTTCAATATCGTGAGCAAGACGGCCAATTTCATAAGCGTTCATAGAGAGGCTTTCCATCTCATTGAAAGCACCAATAATTGAGACCATCATTGCTGATGATGAACCCAGCCCGGAGCCAGGAGGAGCGTCATTGTGTGTAATAACCTTCAAGCCGCATGCCTGGCCCATGAGGTGTTTGTAAACTGAACGCACAAAACAGGCATCGGAAAAGGGTGATTCAAGCGTTGAGCTGCAGAAATGGGTCGTCTTGTCAAAATCGTATGAAGTGACAGAGATATCAGATTGCTCACTACGGACTAAACTGGTGTAAGCGAATTTATTTATAGTGGCATTTAAAACAAGTCCACCATAGCGAGAAGCATAAGGGTTTACATCTGTACCACCGCCAGCGAACGATATACGTAACGGAGCTCGAGAACGATAAATTTCCATATTTACATCCTTGAATGAATGCTGGCATAACCGGGGTAATAGCAATACCAGCGCGTCGCATCATCAAATACTTCCTATAGGTGACCCTTTGCGACTTTTCAGCACTCTTCGATTGTAGAATCGGAATGCTTAATAATAGTTATATTGTGTAAATGTAGAGCAATATTAGTACCACTCAGATATTCCGAAAATGAGATCTCGGATATAGATCATAAAAATCATTGAGTTAATCAAAATATTCAATGACCAATAATAAAAGTGAAAACTTGATTTGCTATGGCTACAGTACATTTATAAAACTTTTCGTGCACCAAATCGATTCTTTTCTAACCGGGCTATTTGCGAACCAGATGATTACTGAGCAATATGAGGCAAATGTATTAGAAATTTTTTATGGATTATGCCGGTCTGGTGACTCTCGAAGAAAATCTAAACATCTGAAAATAAATAAATATTTAACTTAACGAACTATAAAGTGTAAAAAATATAAACAGCACTTTTGAGTTTCTCTTCTGGATCAGTAGTACCTTTTTTGTATTTTTTATTGGGCAAAAAAATCCGCTCTAAATTAGTGCAAAATTTCACCAGAATGAAAGATTGAACACGCGAGCATAATCATTAGAAATGAAGTGTTGGGAAATGTCTATTAAGGGTCAGGTTATAAACGCAAAAAGCCCGCTCAAATGAGCGGGCTTTTTTCGAAATGGGAGCCTGACGGTGTGCTACTCTCACATGGGGAAACCCCACACTACCATCGCCGCTAACGCGTTTCACTTCTGAGTTCGGAATGGGATCAGGTGGGACCACGTCGCTATTGCCGTCAGGCATAAAACTTTTTTATATAAAAACCGAATGATTTCTCGGTTCTTAGAAAGGAGGAAAACGACCTACTGAGATTGCTCATCATCCTTTAAAATTTTTCATTCACCGCCTGCCGTTACAGTGCCGATGTTTATCAAAAAAGCCCGCTCAGATGAGCGGGCTTCTTCGTATTTG
>NZ_JBSWWF010000011.1:0-142906 GCF_056159945.1 Alteromonas sp. ABH2_165 | reverse complement strand
GCCCGCTCATTTGAGCGGGCTTTTTGCATTTCTGAAAATACAAAAAAAAGAAGTTACATTACGTAACTTCCGTATGAAATGATACCTATTTATTCGAAGATCAGAGTGCTCTCGCCAGGCACAACTGACAAATCATATTTGCCGTAATCTTCTTGTCCTGGGCAATTATTAACAGTACCGCTTAAACTAATTGTACCGCTGGTCAAATTCTCATATTGCCCAGTTGCTCCAACCAGGTTCACATACTCAAGAATTTCCATCGGTGAACCTGTAGAACAGAAAAGATCGCCTGAGACAGGATAAAACACGTCGTTCTCTGAGCGAATAACGGTAGAGCGATCATCATCTATCATCACGTGGGAAACCACAGGACCCACAGTGTAAAGGTTAGACACGTCAATCGTGCCCTTCAAACTACCAGTAATGTGTACATACTTTCGAACGCGGAGTTTGTCGCGCCACGGAAGTTGGTTCCACTCCGTATTTTTTAATAAAATAGAGTATGTACCTAATTGTTCGAGTTTGGTTGGATCAGATGATATATCAAAGGTTTCAACTGAACCTGAAACTACCGTGTAGCTACCTTGCACAACTCGACTAGCGTTATGCTTAGTGTCTGATTTCTTTGCTGATGCATTAGCGGAAAAGCCGAGAAACGCTATCATCGTGGCCGTAGCGAGGGTCTTAATTTTCATAAATATCCTTTTATTCTTTCCAGAGTGTGAGTGCGACTTGTTTTGAAGTTAAGCTGCGGTAAGCGTAATGCTTCACCATGTTCAAATCTAGTTATGTAAACTGTGTCAATAGTTATACGAGCTTATTGTAGATGACACCTTTTCATATTACTGAAATCCCAAGTATTTAGCTCACAAGTACCGCCAGTCGTCACTTCTATCATGTTTACAAAGTGATAGTTTTTCACTCAATATAGGACGTTTATTTTTAACTTAAGGAAATTCGGCGTTGAAGCGAAACATCTGTAATAAATACTACTAATGTCGATAGGTTATGCTTCCGTAAATTTCCATAACTGGTCTATAGTTAGGTTATAAAAGTTAACAGGATGTTGTTTGAAGTGAAAAACTCTATTGTTATCGGTATTGTTGCAGCTGTCGTGGTGGCGGTGTGCGGATTTTTGCAGTTAGCTTATTGGTGGATAGCGATGTGCACAGCACTCGCTGTTGTACTGGTGTCTGCTGTACTCGTTAACATTTCCTCTGAACAAGAACCAGAAGGACATGGCACTGAGGTAAATATTGATCCTCAGCTAGGTGAATCCATTAGTCAGTCGGCTAGTCGCATCGCCATCGGCGGTGCAACCGTTTCTCATTTCCTCGATAAGTTAGCTGAGGTGTTTAAGAATCAGGCGAATAATGTACAGGGTATTGCTACGAGTATTCGACATCTTGAAGCGGGTAATCAGCAGTTAGTGTCATTTGCTACCGACGCGCAGTCGAAGATCCAGGCGGCAGACAGTAAAACCCAAGACTGCAAAGATTCTCTGCAAAAACTGGTGCTTCAGCAAGAGCAATTGAAGCAAGAAATTGAATCGTCTTCAGACATGTTGGCCACGTTAAAAAGTAAGGCAGATTCGATAAGCGGTATTACCACAACCATTAATTCTCTTGCCGATCAAACTAACATGTTAGCGCTGAATGCGGCAATTGAGGCGGCCCGTGCAGGAGAGCAGGGCAGAGGTTTTGCCGTGGTTGCTGATGAGGTGAGGGATCTTGCACAAAAAACCACGAACGCAACGCAAGGGATTGACGATGTGCTCAATGAAATTAATCGTTATAGTCTATCCTCAGTGGACGCCATCGGCAAAGTATCCGTAGCTAACTCGTCAATGTCTGAAGTGATAAATCAGATTTCCACAGTCATTGAAGAAACCAGTATTATTTCTGCTGAAGCAGCAGATTCCATGGGGCAGGTCGCTAATACAGTGGGCGTTCATGGAGAGACAAATCGCGGTATTTCCGTAAATGCCGATTCATTGCATGAAAATACACAGCACTTGGAAGGTGATCTTATTGAGGTATCTGAGAAAGTCATCGCACTGAGTTATCAGACCGAAGGGATTTTCCGTTTACTACAGAGCTTCGAAGTGAATGATAGGAACGGGCAAGTTCAGCGCATTGCCGTTGAAACTGCTGCAAAGATTGGTCAGCTATTTGAATCATCGATCGCATCTGGAAAAATCAGTGAGTCTGATTTATTCAATTTTAACTATCAGCCTGTCGCCGGGACGAATCCGCAAAAGTTCACAACCCAGTTTGATAGCTTCACCGATAACTTACTTCCTCAGATTCAGGAGCCTATCCTCGAGCAGAATAATTTCATAATTTATGCTGGCGCTGTCGACGTGAACGGTTATTTTCCAACCCATAACCGGAAATTCAGTAAACCGATGACCGGTGATTACGACGTCGACTTGGCACAAAGCCGAACCAAGCGTATTTTCGATGATCGCACAGGGTCACGATGCGGAAAGAACACCGAATCATTTTTGCTACAAACTTACAAACGGGATACCGGCGAAGTGATGCATGATTTGTCGGCCCCCATTTATGTGAAAGGCCGCCACTGGGGCGGCTTCCGAATTGGTTATAAAGCCATGGACAGCTAAATAGCGCTGGTGACTTTTCCTCATAATACTTAAAGCAGCTTTTGGGCTGCTTTTTTATTTCAAATGTTTACTTACTTTCATTTCATACGATGAAAGTATTACCTGTAAAAGTCGGTCTCTTTAAATAACCTGACATAAACAGCATGTGGTGAATCAAATGCTACTGCTGTTATCCATTCTTTGAGGACAAGACACATGAGTAATTTTAAACGTACCTTATCTCTCGGTATTGTAAGTGCAGCGGTTATGGGCAGTGGTTCTGTGCTGGCAGATTCGAACCCATTCGGGCATCAAACGCTCGAGTCCGGATATATGCAGACGTTTGTCGAAGGCAAATGCGGTGAAGGTAAATGTGGTGGTAAAGAAAAGAAAACAGAAGAAGGGAAGTGCGGTGATAAAAAAGCCATGAAAAAAATGGCCGAGGAAGGAAAATGTGGCGAGTCAAAACCTTCAGCTGTTAAAGACATGAAAGACAACAAAGCAATGTCGGAAACCATGGCAAAAAAAGCCACTGAGGGAAAATGCGGTGAAGACAAAAAAATGAAAGAGGGAAATTGCAGCGCGATGAAGAAAGCTGACAAAGAAGGAAAGTGTGGAGAGGGTAAATGCGGTGCGAGTAAGCGCTAAGATAATCAAAAGTACAGGAGCAAGGTGATGAATTTACTTGGTGCCGGTCTCGGACTTCGTCGTGAAATGCTGCCTTCGCTCCTGCCCAATTTACCGTCTGAAGTGGATTTTTGGGAGTTGGCACCGGAAAACTGGATCCCCATGGGGGGAAAGTTTGTGCGTCAACTTCGTGATTGTACTTCTCAAGCCACAACGATTGCCCATGGATTGTCACTGTCTATTGGTAGTCCAGATCCTCTCGATATCCAATTCGTCAAAGCAGTAAAAACCTTTTTAGACGACCACAATATTCAGCTATACAGTGAACATTTAAGTTACTGCTCCTCAGAAGGTCATCTATACGATTTATTACCGATCCCGTTTACGGAAGAAGCGGTTCAACATGTGGTAGGCCGCATTAAGCGGGTACAAGATATAATCGAGCGTCCATTAGTACTGGAAAATGTCTCTTATTATTATCAGCCTCATGGGCAACTCACTGAATTGGAATTCATTCTGGCTGTGCTTGATGGCGCAGATTGCCAGCTGTTGCTCGATGTCAATAATCTCTACGTAAACAGCATCAACCACAAATACGATGCTGCTCAATTTCTGCAGGCACTGCCATCGTCGCGGATTGCATTGGGACATATTGCGGGGCACTTTGACGAAAGTGAAGCGCTAAAAATAGATACCCATGGCGATGCGGTATGTGAACCGGTGTGGTCGCTTTTGGCGCAAGCATATACCGTACACGGTGTGTTTCCTACCTTGCTAGAGCGCGATTTCAATCTGCCGCCGATGGCTGAATTACTTGGTGAAGTTTCCCGCATCAAAGATATCCAGGAAACTGCCGCCTTTCACCAAACTTCCAAACGGGGGGAAGGTAAATCGGCATGAATAAAACATTCGAAGAGCAATTCGCATTCGCCAGGGCTGTACGTGATCCTGCCGTAAAATATGGTGCCGATACTGCTGAGACGAGGCAGCGTTTGGGTGTTTATCAACAATTGGTTTTAAACAACATCACCCAGTTTGTCGATTCTGCTTTTCCGGTTTTGAAGTCATTTATTAGTGAGGGACAATGGCAATCGATACTTCGCCATTTTGTTATCCATCATCGATGTGATAGCCCTTATTTTGTAGACATCAGTAAAGCATTTCTTGAATATTTGCATGATAATCATGCTATTACCGCATCACTACCCGCATTCGCCCGAGATCTCGCGCATTATGAATGGCTAGAAATCGACATTGCTACCCGACAAGAATCGTTTCCTGTAAATGTAAACCTCAATACTGCCCACCGATTTACCTTGTCGCCATTGGCAGAAGTTGTTAGCTACAACTATGCAGTACATCAAATCAGTGCAGAGCACGCCGGCAGAGACCTTGCCGCTAATCCCCACCACTACTGCGTATATCGCGATGAGGACGATGAAGTACAATTTTCTGTACTCACGCCGGCGTCTGCGTTGTTGCTAGGCGTTCTGGCGGAAGCCAAACAGCCCTTAACCGAAACGTTAATATTGCACCATCTCGAAAGTCTCGTTGAACCCGCCGCCATCAAACGATTGAAGCCTTACATCGCATCAACATTTCACGCATTTTGTGAAAAGAAAATAGTCTTCATGTGCTGAGGTTGGATTAACATTCTTGGCTATAATGGACATTAGCTCTGTTATTCGAACAGTGTTTCGATTAACATTTACGACCATTTTGACTTAAAACTTTCAGGTAATGATTATGGCTGATAACGGCGAGTTTAAAGAAGTGTTTAACTGGTGGTACTTTCTGGCAATCCTTGTCACGTTAGTCGCTTTCCCTCTGGCACATATTATCGCTGGCTGGTTCACTTTCTGGCTGTAATCATAAGGCAAAGAAGTGACTGCTGAATATATAAAATCTGTAATAAAAACTGTACCCGACTATCCCAAACCCGGCATCATGTTTCGTGATGTCACCAGCGTGCTGGAAGACCATAAAGCGTTCACCGCTTGCGTGGCTATGCTGCTTGAACAATATCAGGGCTTAATCTTCGACAAAGTTGCAGGCACTGAAGCCCGAGGCTTTTTGTTTGGTGCGCCGCTGGCCTTGGAAATGGGTGTGGGATTCGTTCCTGTGCGCAAACCCGGTAAATTGCCTCGTGAAGTGGTGAGCGAATCTTACGAACTGGAATACGGCAAAGATACGCTGGAAATCCATAAAGACGCAATAAAGCCAGGCGACCGTGTGCTGCTAATCGATGATCTGCTGGCAACCGGCGGAACCATTGGTGCATCCGCAAATCTTATTCGACGCTTGGGCGGTGTGGTTGAGCACGCCGGGTTCGTGATTGGTCTGCCAGATCTTGGCGGCTATGACAAGCTGACTGCGCTGGGTATCGAATGCTACTCAATTTGTGATTTTGAAGGTGAATAAGGAAAACTTGGTTTTATGAGTTATCAGGTTCTGGCAAGGAAGTGGAGACCAGGGAAGTTCAGTGAGCTCGTTGGTCAGGAACACGTTGTTACTGCCATCGCCAACGCATTAGATAACGACCGCCTTCACCATGCTTATCTGTTCACCGGCACCCGTGGTGTCGGTAAAACAACTATCGCACGAATTTTTTCAAAAAGTCTGAACTGCGAGACCGGGCAGGGCGCTAATCCTTGCGGCGTTTGTGATACGTGTCGCGAAATCGAGCAAGGCAACTATGTCGATTTACTCGAAATCGATGCGGCGTCCCGTACCAAGGTAGAAGACACCCGGGAACTACTCGATAACGTGCAGTACAAGCCAACTCGGGGGCGCTATAAAGTGTACCTGATTGACGAAGTACACATGCTTTCCAAGCACAGCTTCAATGCGTTATTGAAAACACTGGAAGAGCCACCTCCCCACGTTAAGTTTCTGCTGGCGACTACCGACCCGCAAAAGCTGCCTATTACTATCTTATCCCGTTGTCTGCAATTCAATTTGAAGGCGTTATCTCGGGAGCAAATATCCGGACAGCTTGATCATATTTTGCAGCAAGAGCAGATCGGTTTTGAGCCCGCTGCGCTAGCGCTGCTGGCCCGTGCTGCACAAGGCAGTATGCGTGATGCGTTGAGTTTGACAGATCAAGCCATTGCCCAGGGCGACAATCAAGTATCAGCGTCGGTCGTCACCGACATGCTAGGTCTGATGGATCGCCATCAAGTGCTTAAGTTACTTTTTGCCCTGGTGAAGAAAGACGCAGCTGAATTATTGGATATTGTGGCACAAATGGCTGAGCAGGCACCGGATTTTGGTCAGGTGTTGGCAGAGGTATCTAGCTTGCTACATCAAATTGCGCTTACTCAGTGGGTGCCTGATGCTTGTAAGCTGGAAACCACCTCCGCTAAAGCCATTTATCAACTGGCGAAGGCCATGCCCGCAGAGCAGGTTCAGCTGTTCTATCAGATAGCCCTTCAGGGTAAAAAAGATTTACCGTACGCGGTAGACGGTCGTTCAGCACTGGAAATGACACTGCTGCGCATGATGTCTTTTGCACCTGTTCCGCCAAATGACGGTAACCTTGAATTGATTGTCGAAGGTGATGGGGCACAGTTAACACCTGTTAATTCAGCGCAAGCTGCTCCTGTATCGTCTTTTACCCAAGCCTCAACTGCGATGCAGAACTCCGCCGAGCCCGAGTCTGAGTCAAAGTCAGAGCCCGAGGCTTCAACTCTGACTTCGTCTCCAGTTAATGAAGAAAGCCTGCAATCAGAAACTCCCAGTGTTAACACCGCTGTAACTTCACCGGAGCCGGAAGCAACGATATCTGATGATTTGGCCGATGATGAATCGTCGGTTGCCTCATTAGAGGCAGAGCAACAAGAGATTGAGCAGATGGCGAACAAGCTTCGTCAAGCTGAACCTGTGGCACTTGAACCTCAGCCGCAAGTGGTGCCTGAGAAGGTAAGCGAATCGCAACAACAGCCTCATCCATCGCAACCCCAAGAAGAGATTCAGGCCGGTGCTGCACCTGAATCTGAACCAGAACCTGCACAATCGGTTGATCAATCTTTTAAGCACGCAGATAATGCGCCGCCGCAATGGGATAATATTCCAACGTCCCATTATGATGACATGCCAGCGCGGGATTACGATGATGAAGCATACATCGATGATTATCCTTTACCCGATAATCAGCGCGGGGCTGCTCAGGTGTCTGCTCCGGTAGATAATACGGCTTCACTCACGTCAATTGAAGAAATGCTCGCTTTACGTCAGAAACTCAAAAATGGACGTAAAGAGGCTGATGAGTCACCGGCAAAAAAGCAGCAAGCGGATAAAGCCGATACATCCGAACGGGTTCGCAGATTAAGTCAGCGAGGGGGCCAACAGCCGGTTACGTCGTCTGACGCTATCGGTCCTGAACAATCCGAAGTCGTTCAGCCTTCATCCCATGAGGTAAATCAACAGCCCGTACCGCAATCGGAAATCCAACCTCCTGCTGCTGAAGAGCCGCCACCATGGGCTACCGATGAGATACCTGCTCAGCCGTCGTCGATGGACGATCAGGTTCATGCCGAATCGCCTGCGGACGCTCTAGAGCCTGCTGATAATGCGACATCGACACATGTGGCCGAAGTGGTAAATAGCATTGAAAGTGCGTTGCCTACTGAATCTGAACAATCGGAATCAGATAGCGATGAACAACAGCCCTCGGTATCAGAACAAACGTTTGAACCGGCCAAATCTGTTGTACAAAGCGTAGATAAAGACGCGCTTCCAGCATATCTACCTGACGGCACGAAATTGCTGCTTGGCAGACAAATCGATAGTTGGAGCGAGCGCGTAGCCAGCCTGGGTCTGGTTGGTCTGACGAAACAAATCGTACTTAATTCTGCATTTTCGCAAAATGGTGAGCAAGTGACGCTTGAATTAGACCAGAGTCAGAGCCATCTAATAAACGATAATGCGATTGCCCAGCTCACTGATGCGCTGTCCAGTGCATTAGGACAGCCAGTGAACGTAGAAATTGTTTACGGGCATCCACAACAAACACCGTTATCGCTGCAGGCACGTATAGATACCATGCGTCAGGCTTATGCCCACGAAGTAGTGAGTAACGACGAAAAATTTACGACATTGCGGGATGTTTTCGCTGCCTCGGTACTTGAAGATACCGTTCAGCCCCGCTAATGCAATTCCAATCAATTTAGAAAGAGAGAATCGACCATGTTTAAAGGTGGAATGGGAAATATCATGAAGCAGGCGCAACAGATGCAGGAGCGCATGCAGAAAGCCCAGGAAGATCTGGCAAAAATCGAAGTGACCGGTGAAGCCGGTGCCGGTCTGGTAAAAGTGACCATGACCTGTAACCACAACGTACGCCGTGTTGATATTGACGAGTCGCTGATGGACGACGACAAAGACATGATTGAAGATCTGGTTGCGGCCGCATGTAACGATGCGGTTCGTCGCGTACAGGAAACCAGCAAAGAAAAAATGGGCGATGTAACTGGTGGCATGCCACTGCCTCCTGGCTTCAAAATGCCGTTTTAATTGCTTCCCCCTTATTTATTGCCCTGTAGACTGTAAATTTACTGTTCTCTTGATGGGGTCAAATGGGGAAACGAGAAGATCAAAAAAAGCTCTAGTTTTCTCTAGAGCTTTTTGTTTTTTGAAACGTTATTCTGACGATGTTTAGTATTTTAGAAAGATAAAATCGTTTCTTTTGATCAGAATTTAATACATCAAACTTTACTGCTTATCGTGTAGCTGTGAGCAATAAAATAAGCGGTCTTAAAGTTTAAGACCGGCGTCTAAATGCTAATGTTGCAAGGCCCAATAGAAACATCAGTCCTGTAGCTGGTGCTGGTACGGTAGTAGTATTTGCATCAGTAAACGTTAAATCGTCCCAGCCAAAAGTACCTGGCGAACTGGTAACCACAAGAGAATACGCGGTACCAGTAAAGCTGATATTTGTAAAATCAAAATTATTTGGGTCATTAGTCGTTAAGATTGATGACGAAAGCAAGTTACCGGAACCGTTTAGACCATCGAAAAGAGAAACTGTGGCATCTTGAAAAGCGCCATATGAGAAAATAACCTCAGTAATGATGCCATCTAAGAAGTTCACGTATGAAACACTATCTATCGTAAATGCGAAATTGGGGGCTGACGTTTCACCGTAATTTGATAAAGTTGACCAATCCCCTGATTCAAACTCTACACCAATTGATGAGTAGAAATCGTCGACATTATCGCCGGTCGCTATATCGTCAAAATCAATTAAAGTAGCTTGAGCGCTTACAGATGCACCTAACAGAGCAACAATCATAAAAATAGATTTGAAAAACTTCATCGTACTTCCTTTTCAATATAATAGTGTTAGATCGGATCACTTTGGGTTTGTTCTTTTATCGCACAAAGCGTACCAATTGTCGCATATTATCTAACTAACTGAATTTTTTAGAAATGTACGGGTTGTCGCTTAATGCTATAGTTAAAATTGTCATCATGTGTAAAAATTCGTGACAAGCTTTAAGCGTATTTTGTCTGGTCTAACGTGATAAACCACAAATCCTCACTTCCTCATATATTTTGAATCTGAGCTTTTACGATAGTGTTTAATCCGCGATGATGACGCCTAGCCTACGTTAGAAATCGCAATGGCGTACCTTGATGTTAAATTAGGGTACGCGTAAGGTTGGTCTTTCCCAGTTAGATGATTACATAGCTAAGCGCAAGAACACTCTTTCCTGATGCGCAGTGGGAACAAAAAGAGATATAATGAGTGATGAAAACAATGATTACACAACTACAGGCCACAAAATATCCCATGTCAGTACAATCAATGACTGAAGCCCATTCATCTCCCAAATGCCGTTTTAACCAATGAAATTTAGTCCGCTTCTTGGTGAGCTTATCAGTGCGCTCACTTGTCTGCCCGGTGTGGGCAATAAAAGTGCCCAGCGCATGGCGTTTCACTTGCTGGAACGTAACCGCGATGGCGCAATGAAACTGGGTACTGTGCTGCACAATGCCATGGAGCATATTCAGCATTGTCAGCAGTGTCGTACGTTTACCGAAGATGAGGTGTGCGAGATTTGTCGTTCGCCGAAACGTCAGGAAGCGGGCGTACTGTGTATTGTGGAAAGTCCCCAGGATGTACTGGCGATTGAGCAAACGCTGTCGTTTGGCGGTACTTATTTCGTGCTGATGGGGCATTTGTCGCCCATTGATGGCATCGGCCCCGCGGATATTGGCTTAACTGAACTGGAAACCCGTCTTAAACAGGAACCCGTGTCGGAAGTTATTCTTGCCACTAACCCCACGGTGGAAGGTGAGGCCACTGCCCACTATATTGCGCAGATGTGTAACGCGCTGGATATCACTGCTAGCCGCATTGCCCACGGTGTGCCGGTAGGTGGTGAACTGGAATACATCGACGGCAGCACACTCACACACGCATTCTCTGGTCGTCGTAAGCTTTAATTGCTGATCTTTTGCTCTGTCAGCTGCGTTGCTGGCAGAGCCGCATCCTACTAAATTCATCAAATCTGATAAAAACCCTGCTTTTCAGGTTGAAATTATTTCTGCCGACCTTACTTCCTACTCTGAAAATTGTTTCAAACAGCTAGGAGATTCTGGTTTATGGCTGAAGCAGCCCAACAAGAAAAACATGGTTTTCAGACTGAAGTAAAACAGCTTCTGCAACTGATGATTCACTCTTTGTATTCCAACAAAGAAATCTTCCTGCGTGAGCTGGTGTCTAACGCCGCCGATGCGGCCGACAAGTTACGCTTCCGCGCGTTGGAAAATGCAGCGCTGTACGAAGGTGACGGCGAGCTGAACGTTAAGCTGAGCGTCGATGCCGACGCAGGCACCATCACCATCGCCGATAACGGTATCGGTATGAATCGCGAAGAGGTTATTGCTAACCTGGGTACGATTGCTAAGTCCGGTACCAAAGATTTCTTCAGCAAGCTGTCTGGCGATGCCGCCAAAGACTCGCAGCTGATTGGTCAGTTCGGTGTGGGATTCTACTCGGCATTTATCGTTGCCGATAAAGTAACTGTTCGCACACGTGCAGCAGGCGCTGATGCATCGGAAGGCGTTGAGTGGATTTCAGACGGTGAAGGCGAATTTACCGTGGCTGAAATTAACAAGCCTACACGCGGTACTGAAATCACGTTGCATATCCGTGAAGACGAAAAAGAGTTTGTTGATGCATGGCGTCTGCGTTCTATCATCGGCAAATATTCTGACCATATCAGCATTCCAGTTTTGATGTGGAAAGATGAAGTCCCTGAGCAGGATGGTGAAGACGGTGAGAAAATCCCGGCTGTACCAGGCGAATGGGAAAGCGTGAACAAAGCGACTGCGCTGTGGACACGTGATAAGTCAGATATCTCTGAAGAAGAGTACAAAGAATTCTACAAACACATTTCTCACGACTTTGCTGATCCGCTGTCGTGGGCGCACAATAAGGTGGAAGGTAAGAGCGAGTATACCAGCCTGCTTTACATCCCAAGCAAAGCGCCGTTTGATATGTGGAACCGTGAACAGAGCCACGGCCTGAAACTGTATGTACAGCGCGTATTCATTATGGATGACGCTGAGCAGTTCATGCCAACTTACTTGCGTTTCGTGAAAGGTTTGCTGGACTCCAATGACCTGCCGCTTAACGTTTCCCGTGAAATTCTGCAAGACAACAAAGTCACCCAGACACTGCGTCAGGGATGCACCAAGCGTGTACTGCAGATGCTGGAAAAAATGGCCAAGAATGACGGCGAGAAGTATCAGTCATTCTGGAGCGAATTCGGTAACGTTCTGAAAGAAGGCCCGGCTGAAGACTTCAGCAACAAAGACAAGATTGCGGGTCTGCTGCGTTTCTCGTCTACCCATGATGAGTCTGATGCACAATCTGTGTCGCTGGAAGATTACATCAGCCGAATGAAGGAAGGTCAGGACAAGATTTATTTTGTGACTGCAGACAGCCTACAGGCAGCGAAAACCAGTCCGCACCTGGAAATCTTCCGCAAGAAAGGCATTGAAGTACTGCTGATGGGCGAGCGCATTGACGAATGGTTAATGTCTCACCTGACTGAGTTCAACGAGAAGCAATTCCAGTCTATCTCTAAAGGCGACCTGGATTTAGGTGATCTCGACGACGAGGAAACCAAAAAAGCCCAGGAAGACGCCGAGAAAGAAGTTGAAGGTGTACTGGAACGTGCCAAGACTGCACTGGGTGAAAAAGTTATCGACGTGAAATTCACTCACCGTCTGACAGAATCTCCTGCGGTAATTACTGCCGACGAGAATGGCATGACGACGCAAATGATGAAGCTGATGCAGGCTGCTGGCCAAACTGTGCCAGAGGTGAAATATCACTTCGAACTGAACCCTGAACATCAGTTAGTGAAAAAGCTGGCTGACGTGCAGGATGAAGCGTTGTTTAGCCAGTGGGTTGGCGTACTGTTCGACCAGGCGGCATTGTCAGAGCAGGGCAGTTTGAAAGATCCCGCTAGCTTTGTTCGTAACCTGAACAGCCTGCTGATGAACATGGCGAAATAACGCCATTGTTTCAAATGTAAACATAGTAAAACGGGTCTTAATGACCCGTTTTTATTGTAATCATCATCAACATTTATTTAGCCACGTAATGTTACTGTAAAACAACGGCTTAATTGTTGTTTTATAAACATAATGTAGTCTGGCCTGAAAGCTTTACAAGTCCCTTCCATTTGCTGTTATAGTAGTACTATTGTTCATAAAGCATGCGACATAGGTCGTATTATCTGATTCAGCCTCTGCTCTGGACTTGTTTCGCTTTCTCTTAGTGTGTAAAGTGCCGTCAGTTAAGAAAATAAAGCGGAGAGCGCAAAATGCGAATCATTCTTCTCGGCGCACCAGGCGCTGGTAAAGGCACTCAGGCTCAATTCCTGATGGGTCGTTATGGTATTCCTCAGATCTCTACCGGTGACATGTTACGTGCAGCCATTAAAGCAGGCACTGAGATGGGTCTTGCCGCCAAGCGCGTCATGGACGAAGGTAAGCTGGTGTCTGACGACATCATCATTGGTCTGGTTAAAGAGCGTATTGCTCAGGACGATTGTGAAAACGGTTTCCTGTTGGACGGTTTCCCGCGCACGATCCCTCAAGCTGATGCGATGAAAGAAGCTGGCGTGAACGTTGATCACTGCATCGAGTTCGATGTGCCAGATGACGTTATTGTTGAGCGTATGGGCGGCCGTCGTGTTCACCCTGCATCAGGCCGTGTTTATCACGTTGTTTACAATCCACCTAAAGTGGAAGGTAAAGATGATGAGTCGGGCGACGACCTGATCATCCGTGATGACGACAAAGAAGATACCGTTCGCGCACGTTTAGGCGTTTACCATGAGCAAACTGAGCCGTTGGTAAGCTACTACTCTGCAGAAGCCGAAGCCGGTAACTGCCAGTACCACAAACTCGATGGTACCAAGCCAGTAGACGAAGTCAGTAAAGAGCTGGCTGAACTGCTAGGCTAAGTCACACAGATTGAAAAGGTCGCAAGTTGCGGCCTTTTTTTGTGCCTGTCTGTCAGAATAGGTAAAACATTTTGCCTGTTACCCGTTAAATTGACAGAATAACAATAACCAGAATAAAGATAACTGACGACTATGAGTTTTCCAATCACCGCGTTTTATGCCAGTTTACTGGCCCTGTGCTATATCTATCTGTCATTTGCTGTTATTAATGTTCGCCGTAGCGCCCAAATTGGTGTAGGCGACGGTGGCAATGCCGAGCTGGCGCGAGCTATCCGAGTGCATGGTAATTTCAATGAATATGTGCCCTTAACGCTCATCCTGCTAGCTTGCCTGGAAAGCTTGCATCCACAACATTGGGTGATCCATGCTGGCGGTTGTGCGTTATTGTTCGGCCGCATTCTTCATGCGTATGGCCTGCGTTTGAGTGAAGGCGTGAGTTGGCAGCGATTATCAGGGATGATCCTGACGTTTCTGTCTATGCTGTTTCTCGCCTGCGCGAATTTATTTATGATTCACTACATTATTTAATCAACAGGATTTGATTCCAATAAGGGGCGTATGACCTTACTTTCTGCTTTGATCACCCCAGCTTGTGTCATCGACATAAATCGTCTTGAGCAAAACAGCGAACGGATGCTGGCAAAATGTCGCACTGTAGATTTGCCGTTGCGCCCTCATGTTAAAACACTAAAAAGTACTCAAGCTGCTGCGATTTATGCGCCTTTACCCTCTGCAATCACGGTTTCTACCTTGGCGGAAGCCCGCTATTTTGCCAATGCAGGCTATCAGGATATTCTCTATGCCGTGGGCCTAACGCCGAACAAGTATGAGGCGGTAAACAGACTACTCGCCGACGGCGTAGCGATAACCGTCGCCGTAGATAATCCGTCAGCTGTCGATGCCTTAACGCGTGCCAGCAGTCTGTTCTGCAAGCCGCTCAGTGTAGTCATAGAACTGGATGTGGATGATCACCGTGCTGGCATCGCCCCCGAAAGTGAAACGCTGCTTTCCATGGCAAAACAAATCAATGATGCTGAACAACTTGCGTTCTCTGGCGTGATGGCACATGCAGGTGCGTCTTACAGCTGCAACACGCAAGCTGCGCAAACTGCCATGGCCAAGCAGGAATGTGAACGCACCGCAATGGCCGCAGAGCGGTTAGCCGATGCAGGCTTGCCTTGCCGCGTGGTTTCCGTGGGTTCTACGCCAACGGCATTGTCTGACTACAAGCAAACGGGCATTACTGAAATTCGCGCGGGCGTTTATGCCACCTTTGACCTGGTTATGGCAGATCTAAACGTTTGTGCAGTGGAGGATATTGCGTTATCAGTGCTGACTACTGTAATTGGCCATCAGCAGGAGAAAAACTGGGTATTGGTTGATGCAGGCTGGATGGGACTTTCCCGTGATAAGGGAAGCAACAATCATGGTTATGGGCTGGTGGCAGATGCGGCCGGCAAGGTGCTTGATGGCTGGTATGTGAGTATGACTAATCAGGAACATGGTATTATCGAGCATAAAGATAAACTGCCAATTCCAGACGGTCTGTTCGAATTTGGCAGTCAGCTTCGAATCTTACCGAACCATGCCTGCGCTACAGCAGGGCAATATCGTAAGTACTTCGTTACCCGCGATAATCAAACCGTCAGCGAAGTCTGGGACAGCGCCGACGGTTGGTAAGTCGTTATACCGCTTGTCTCAACAGGTCAGTGATTGACGGCGTTGCACGGCCAATGAGTTCGTGCAGCGTGTTGCTTGAACCACTTAAATCTCCTTCTTTCGCGTACTGTTCTGAATTCGCCAATACCCCGGCCAGACCAGCAGGAAGTCCCGCCACATCTGTTAAGAAGTGTTGATATTCATCCGGTGTCATAGGATGATAAGCAATGTCTTTACCCGTGACCGCGCTGATAGCATCTGCGTAGCCCTGCAACGTAAACGACGCGTCGCCTGCCAGTTCATAAACGTTACCCACATGCTGGCTGACGTTATTCAGCACCACCGCGGCCGCTTCCGCGTAATCATTTCTTGTTGCCGTGTCGATGCGGCCATAGCCTGCAGCACCCGCGAGAACACCAGAGTCAATCACAGCTTGTACACCCTGAAGATAGTTTTCAGAGTACCAGCCATTTCGCAGGATCACGTAAGGAATACCAGATTCTTTGATGAGCTGTTCGGTGGCCTTGTGTTCTTCTGCCAGCGCGAGTTTAGACGTATCTGCTCGCAGCAGGCTAGTGTACACGATGTGGGAAACACCCACTTTCTTCGCCGCGTTAATAACATTGGTGTGCTGAGGCACGCGGCTACCCACTTCACTGCCCGAAATCAGAAACAGCGTGGTTACACCATGCAAGCCATGCTCAAGGGTTTCAGGGGTATCGTAGTTAAACGCTCGCGCCTCAATGCCGGGGTTCAATTGCTTCGCTTTCTCCAGTGACCGCACCAGAGAGACGATGGTATCGGCAGGTATTTTGTTCAGCAGATTTTTAATTGTCAGTTGGCCTAATTGACCTGTTGCGCCAGTAATTCCAATCATTTTTAGTTACCTCGTATTCTTAAAAAAATCGAATTTGAAAAATTAGTTTAATTTGTCAGTGTGTTGCTCGATGAAATTATTATGAGGTAACATCGGTGTATTAATAAGTAGGACAAAAAAGAATGCAGTGTTCTGGTTTTGAGTACAATTGGTGGCAAGGTTGATGGACTATCAAAACCTTCGACATCTGGCCATTTTTTGTGTGGTGGTTGAGGCGGGTAGCTTTGCTGCTGCCGCCAGAGCGCTGCACACCAGTCGTTCCCGTGTGAGTGAGCAAATTGCCGTGCTGGAAAGTGCATTGGACAGCCGTTTACTTCAGCGCTCGACCCGTCAACTCACCGTTACCGAGGAAGGGAATCGGGTGTATGAGCGGGCGAGGGTGCTACAGGAAGTCTTGCAAAACATCGACAGTATTACGGCGTCAGAGCATCCCGTAGGACGGGTGGCTATCACTGCCAATCACGATATCGCCCATAAATTTGTTATGCCTGCGCTGGTGGCCTTCAAAGCGCAGTATCCCGACGTCTACGTGGATTTTCTGGTCAGCGATGAACGCATAGATCTGATCCACGACAAGGTCGACTTAGCGGTGCGTATTGGTATTCCGAAAGATGCTTCGTTAATAGCAAGAGTATTGCACGAAGAGGCTTTTGCTTTATACGCACAGCCTGAAATGCTGGCGAAATATGGTATGCCTGAAAATGTTGAAGGCTTAACCAATCTGCCTTGGGTATTGCTGGATTTGCCGAATTGGAATAACTCGGTAAGGTTGCATAACGCGTCAGGTACCCGCGTTATCACCCCAACAAATTACCACCGTTGTAATTCACCTATGCTAATTCATAAAATGGCCGCATCTGGGCTGGGTGTGGCATCTTTTTTACCCTCTACGGTTCAGGATGAGGTGGATTCTGGGGCGTTAACACCGATATTTACTCAGTGGCGTGGTGAACGATTGGCGTTTTCCTTGGTGTACCCGTCGCGCAAACACATTCCCCAACGCACCCGGGTATTAATTGATTTTCTGGTCGCTTACGGCATGTTTAAATAAGCAGCGCTGACTGCTGCTACCCAGAAGATTTTGTCACTAACATTCTTCGCGTAACAATGCTTTGGAAATGAATCGGGCAGCTTACTCGCTGCCCGCTTTTCATTAGCTAACTGAGTCAATAAAGTTGCCCAGCCTGTCTGTCGACCCTTGGTCTGCTTGCAGGCGATTCGCTTCACGCTCTGTTTCATCCTCTAGTCGCTGCTCGATGTCGTCAAGTTCACTTTGTAGAGAGGCATCATCCACTTCGATAATTTCTAGCATTTCACGCAGAACATCCGCTTCTGCTCGGAGTAGTTGTATGGTGTCAGCTAAATCCTCATTCCCGTATGGATCTACTGTGGCTACGTCTTCCAGCGCTTCAATGGCCGTAGACTGTACCTCAGTTGCTTCAGTCGCTGTGGTGACCGGCGCTGCCCCTTCGAGGTTTTCATCCGGCGCGTTTAAATCCGTTGTCTGATCGAAATTCAGTCGGGTTGCCAGTTCCTCCTCGTCATATGCCAGTGCAGTGCGGCGTGACGGATCTCCGGCCACTTGATCATAATTGTCAGTCGCGGGCTGTTGCAGCGCCTGCTCATTGCGAAGTTCATCGGTTGCTTCGCGTTCAGCCTGCACCCGCGCAGCATCACGGCGGTTCGCTAACTGTTCCTGTGCTTGAAGTTGGTCTTGTTCCTGCAACGCGAGTCTTCGCTCACGTAGAGCTTCACGTTCTTCACGTAGTTGTTCTAAACGTTCATCAGAACGGGCTTCGGCCTGTCGTAGCTCATCCTGACGCTCATCCAGTTCACGCAATATCTGCTGGCGATTTTCTTCACGAGCTGCACCACGCTGCTCAATTTCATCGTTACGCTCTGCGCGACGTTCAGCCTCTTGGGCTTGTCGTTGCTCTATCTCGTCCTGTCGTTCTTCCTGTCGTTCTTCCTGGCGTCGAACTTCCTCGCGACGTATTTCCTGTTCTCGTATGTCTTGTTCACGTACTTGTTCGCGCTGTTCATCTGCCTGTAGCGCTTCAGCCGGTGCGACGGGGGCTATCGCTGTAGGGTCTTCTGAAGCCGCTTCGGATTCCTGGGCACGTCTTCTAGCTTCTAGTTCAGCCTGTACAAGTGTGGGTAATTGATTAATGGTCATCGGTGACTCCTTACGCTATCTGGCTCGTTGAATAAGCTTCAACAAAAAACAGTTATGCTTTAAGCGCTGCATCTTAAATGCCAGTACGCTGTAGACATCGGAATGTATCTAATAGTTGAAAACTTGTTCAATTTCAGTGTGTTGAAAGTTATCTGCTGCTTCTTGTTTTAAACAGTACAGAGAGAAGAACCGGCGTGCTATGAAAATAGTATCTTCAGCTGTAACTATTACCGGATGAAAATCCGTTTCAGGAAGCGGGTTTATAAACGCAGAATACAAAAACGGCACCCGAAGGTGCCGTTCTCAATTCTTCTGCTGTTAGTTATTCAGCTTTGTGTTCGATGGCCGCGTTGCCAATCTCAATTTTGCGGGGCTTTTTCGCCTCAGGAATAACTCGCTCGAGATCCACACTTAGCAAGCCATTTTCCAGGTTCGCGCCGGTAACATTCACATGGTCGCCAAGCTGGAATTTGCGTTCAAAGTTGCGCTCAGAAATCCCCTTGTGCAGAAATTTACGGGCTGCATCTTTTTCATCGTCCGGTTTCTTGCCGGTGACGGTGAGGGTGTTTTCTTGCACTTCAATGGTAATGTCATCGTCGGCGAAGCCTGCTACAGCCATAGAGATGCGATATTTATTTTCCTCTAGCAACTCAATGTTGTAAGGAGGGAACGCACTCTGGCTTTCAAAGCGGGTGGCGTTATCAATAAAAGAAGCCAGACGGTCTGAGCCGATGAATGAACGGTAAAGTGGTGATAAATCAATAGTACGCATGGTCATATCCTTTCAATTAAGCAATATGTAAAGTTGTCAGCCCCGAATACGGCAGCTGGTTTTTTAACGGTATCGGCTCAACGGAAACCGATACCGGAAATCAATAACAGAGTATTTAAGGCTTATTCAGCGGAATCTGATGCTGGTTTGCCAATTTCAACACGACGCGGTTTCTTCGCTTCTGGCACTACCCGTGCGAGTTCAATATGAAGCAGTCCGTGTTGTAAATCTGCACCAGTGACTTTTACATGGTCACCCAATTGGAATTTACGCTCGAAGCTACGCTCAGACAGGCCTTTATGCAGGAATTTTCGTTCCACTGCATTTTCCTGTTGGGCTTTTTTTCCGCTTACGGTTAAGGTGTTGTCTTGAGCAACAATTTCCACTTCGTCAGAAGAGAAGCCGGCAATCGCCATGGAAATGCGGTATTTGTCATCGACTAGTAACTCAACGTTGTAAGGCGGATACGTGCTTTGGCTTTCAGAGCGTGAAGCGGCATCCACTAAAGATGCAAGGCGGTCTGAACCAATAAAAGAACGGTAAAGAGGAGATAGATCGATAGTACGCATAGTCATATCCTTTTTATAAAGCAATATGTTTAAAATGTTTGCCCCGACATAGCGGCGGCGGTTCTGTCGACCTTGCTATCAAGCGCCGACAATTACTATGTAGGTGCTAAAAAAAACTTTTCAACACCTCCAAGTAAAAAATTTTAAATTTTTTTATTCAAGCGTCTGAAATGTGCGTGCGAGCCTTGGTATATAGGCGTTGTCGTTATCCAGTGAATAGGCGATGTGCGAGGCTTTACCGATGATTTCATCCATAGGAATAAAGCCATGTACTCTGGAATCTGCTGAGTTATTTCGGTTGTCGCCCAGCACCAACACATGATGTTCCGGTACAGTTACCGTATTGAAGGAGGATAGCGGCGAGCCGGTTTTATCCAGATGGATCTGATGAAGCACTTCACCCAATTGCTCCTGCTTATCTTCATCATCGCCGGAATAGTGTAGGGGCTGATTGTTCAGATACAACACGTTGTTGCGCATGGCGATGCGGTCGCCGGGCAAGCCCACTATACGTTTAATCAAGCGATTGTCTGCAGCTTTACTGTCGAAAACGATGATATCTCCACGGGAAGGGGAGCCAGTCTCTGTTAGGCTGATGTCGGTGAAAGGCACTTTGACATCATAAGCCAGTTTGTTCACAAAAATTCGGTCGCCAACCTCAATAGTCGGCTCCATGGAACCGGAGGGAATGTAATACCAGTCCGCCACACCGGCGCGAACAAACAACATGAGTCCCAGAAAAATAAAAAACGATTTATTTTCCTGCCAGATCTTTTTCAGTGAGAGTCCTTTTTTCATCTTTTCCTCTGTGTCGATAATTGCTCATGGCTTAGAGCGCTAAGCGGGTTGTATTGTTCAGTTGCAGATGTAACAAAATCTTTCAAATCGTGGCTGAGTTGCCTGGTAGGCTTCCTGTAATCCATTAATGGCTTAGGCTGCTATTCTTGTAAAACAGTGATATTGTATGTTTTATAATCATAATTCATTGATGCAACATGCGCTTATTTACTGCCCTGCTTATTTTGTTTCCGTGGTTCGCTTATGCGCAATCACCGCGACTGTCTGTGGTCACAGAGTCATCACCGCCGCTTCACTACGTAGACAAATATGGGCGTGTGGCGGGGGAAAGTACCGACAAAGTTCGCCAGATCCTTAAACTTGCTGCATTGGACGCCGATTTTTCCGTTTATCCCTGGGCGCGCTCGTATACCCTGGCGGAGAAAAATGCCGATACACTCATCTTTTCACTTGCTAAAACTGCAGATCGGAAAGATAAGTTTTATTGGATAGCCAAGCTATCGGAATTTCACTTATCGGTAGTCGGCCTTCGGGATGAAGCACGGGCAAACAAATTGGTTACCATGGATACCATTTCACGTTTTACCTTCGCCGTGCAGCGCGACGATGTGGCACATCATTGGTTGGTCGAGCAGGGGTTTACCGAGGGAGATAACCTCATGGTGTGTGCCGACATTCAGTGTTCGTGGAATTTTCTGGTTCGTGGGACAGTAGATTTTATCATTGAGGACCCGTCGCTTATTGCACCCATGGCAAAACGATTAAACATCAACGGGGAAGAGATTGTACCGGTGACCGATATTCCAGAGCTGGCGTTAACGGGCTATCTCGCGGCGAGTAAAGGTACTGACAAAGCAGTGGTACAGCGCCTGAAAGACGCTGCACAGCAGCTTGGCATCAATGCTACTTCTGATGACGAGCACGTAGCACAGCAATGACATCGTCCATGGACATATCGCTGGCTTGAAGTAATACGGTTAGGTGATACAGCAAGTCAGCCGCTTCATTTTTTAACTCTTCTTTGTCTTGCACCGTCGCTGCAAGCGCGGTTTCCACGCCTTCTTCACCGACTTTCTGAGCAATACGTTTAATGCCCTTGCTGTACAAAGAAGCGGTATAACTGGAATCTGGGTCAGCAAATTTGCGCGCTGCCAGCACACGTTCCAGATCTGCCAGGAAAGTGAATGAGGCTGGGGTGTTATCGAACCAGCAGCTTTCCGCGCCAGTGTGGCACGTTGGGCCCTTAGGGCGAGCCAGAATAAGCAGGCTGTCGTTATCGCAGTCGCTGCCCACTTCTACCAGATTCAGTACGTTGCCGGATTCTTCACCCTTCATCCACAAACGCTGTTTAGAGCGACTGAAAAAGGTGACTTTTTTCGAGTCAAGAGTCGCTTCCAGCGCTTCCGGGTTCATGTAACCCTGCATCAGTACTTTGCCGGTTACGGCATCCTGTACGATAGCCGGAAGCAGGTTATCCATTTTATCCCACGCCAATTGCGTCAGATTGTCTTTAGTAATAATCATTAAATTGTTCCTTAACGGCCGTGACGGATACACATGGGAATAGCCTGTGAAGCCAACGTATCTTTCAGTTCGTGCATATCAATAATACCCTTGTGAAACACCGACGCTGCCAGCGCGCCATCCACATCTGCTTGCTTGAATACGTCGGTAAAGTGTTCAATGGCGCCGGCACCGCCAGAGGCGATGAGTGGTACCTTACATACTTCACGCACGGCTTTCAGCTGTTCGATGTCGTAGCCCTTACGCACGCCGTCCTGATTCATGCAGTTCAGTACGATTTCACCCGCACCGCGTGACTGTACTTCTTTAATCCAGTCGATAGTGTGCCACTGAGTTTGCTGAGTGCGGCTTTCGTCACCGGTAAACTTGTACACATCGTAACGACCATTCGCGTCGTTGTAGAAACTGTCGATACCAATGACCACGCACTGCTGACCATAAATGTCGTGCAGCTCGTTAATGAGATCTGGATTAGAAAGAGCAGGGGAGTTAATGGAAATTTTATCCGCGCCCATTTCTAAAATGCGTCCTGCGTCTTCTACCGATTTAATACCACCGGCTACGCAGAACGGAATGTCGATGACCTGAGCAATTCGACTTACCCAGCTTTTATCGACAACACGTTGATCAGACGACGCGGTAATATCATAAAACACCAGTTCGTCGGCACCGGCTTTAGCGTACTGTTCGGCGAGCGGCACAATGTCGCCAATGATTTCGTGGTTGCGGAACTGAACGCCTTTAACAACCTTACCGTCGCGTACGTCGAGACAGGGAATTATCCGTTTTGCCAACATGCGATAGCCTCCTCAACGGAAAATTTACCTTCCAGTAGGGCACGGCCTAAGATCACGCCGCCTACATTGGTAGGACGAAGAGCACGAATGTCATCCAAGCCGCCAATGCCGCCGGAAGCTTGCCAGCTTACTTGCGGGAATTGGGCACATACGTCGGTGTATAAATCTACATTGCTGCCTTGCAGGGTGCCGTCACGGCTGATGTCAGTACACAGCACGTGTTTCACGCCCACTTCCTGAAAATCTTTCAGCAGGCCTTCCAGCGCCACGCCGGAGTCTTCCTGCCAACCGTGGGTGGCAATCATACGTTCACCAGCGTCGTTGATGTTTACATCCAGCGCCAGCACAATTTTTTCCGCGCCGTATTTCTGCATCCAGCCTTTCACCAGCTCAGGCTGTTTTACTGCCAATGAACCAATGACCACGCGGCTTACACCAGAATCTAACAGCTGGGCCACGTCTTCTTCGCTGCGAATACCGCCGCCAGCCTGAAACTTCATGCGTTGTGTATCGACCATTTTGCGAATAAGCGTAAGCTGTCGCTTGCTGGTGTCTTTGGCACCGGTGAGGTCGACAATGTGCAGCCACTCAGCGCCCTGATCGGCGTAGTCGTGTACCACGTCTACCGGATCTTTCTGGTACTGGGTTTTCTGGTTGTAGTCGCCCTGAAACAGACGCACTACGGCGCCATCGATTAAATCAATTGCTGGAATAATCATTACATTTCCACAAAATTAGTCAGAAGTTGTGCGCCGGCTTCGCCGCTTCGCTCGGGGTGGAACTGCACACCGAAGAAGTTATTGCTGTGCAGGGCGGCAGAAAACGTTTGGCCGTATTCACAGGTAGCCAGGGTTTTGTCGTATACCGGCACGGCAAAGCTGTGCACAAAATAGAAATAGGTGTCAGCCGGAATGCCCTTGAACAGCGTGTTGCTCTCAAGCGGCGTAACCGTGTTCCAGCCCATGTGAGGGAGGCGCAGATCACCGGCCTGCAGGCGGGCAACGTGACCAGGCATCAGACCCAGACAGTCAATTTGGCCATTACTGGTTTCATCCGAGGTTTCGACCATTAGCTGCATACCTAAACACACGCCGAGCACCGGTTGTTCCAGTGAACGAATGGTGTCGGTAAGGTTCTTGCCGCTAATGCTGCGCATGGCGGCATAGGCACTGCCCACGCCGGGCAGAAACACTTTGTCGGCGGCTTTGATAATGTCGAAATCATCAGACACATCGACAGTAACGCCCAGGCGCTCAAGGGCAAACTTTACCGACGAGATATTCGCACAGCCGGTGTTTACAATGACAATCTTCTGCGCCATTACAGGGCTCCTTTACTGCTCGGCAAGGCATCGCCCTGACGGGTAATGGCCTGACGTAATGCACGACCAAACACTTTAAACAGGCTTTCTACCTGATGGTGCGCGTTTCCTTCGCTGGTGGACAGGTGCAGGGACAGGCCCATGCTCTGCGCCAGTGAATAGAAAAAGTGCGGTACCATTTCGGTGGCCATTTCGCCAACCTGATCGCGGCTGAACTCGGCATCCATTTTCAGGTAAGGGCGGTTAGAAATATCCATGATGCACTCGGCACGACATTCATCCATAGGCAGTGCGAAACCAAAGCGACCAATGCCGCGCTTATCGCCCAACGCCTTTTTCAGCGCGTCGCCCAGGGCCAGTGCCGTGTCTTCTACGCTGTGGTGATCGTCGATGTGCAGATCGCCGTCAACCGACACCTGCATTTCAAAACCGCCATGGGTAGCAATCTGATCCAGCATGTGGTCGAAGAAGCCCATCCCGGTGTGAATTTGTGATTTGGACGTAGAGTCCAAATCCACCCGCACACGGATATCGGTTTCAGACGTCTTACGCACCACTTCCGCAATGCGCGATGATGCCAGTAAGGCTTTTTCGATATCTTTCCAGTTGTTGGTTTCCGGATTGTACTGGAACGATTTGATGCCCATGTTTTCGGCCAGCTGCACATCAGTGATGCGATCGCCAATCACATAAGAGCGGGTGAAATCGATGCGGCCCTGTTGCAGGTAGTCTTTAACCAGCCCGAGGTTAGGCTTGCGGCAAGCACAATTTTCGTGGTCGAAGTGCGGACAAATCAGCACATCATCAAACGTGACGCCCTGAGATTCGAAAATCGCCATCATCGCATTGTGCGGCTTGTCGAAATCTTCCTGCGGGAAGCTGTCAGTGCCTAAACCGTCTTGATTCGACACCATCACCAGTGAGAAACCGGCTGCTTTTAATTTTAGTAAAACAGGAATAACGTTTGGCTCAAATACCAGCTTTTCCAGGCTGTCTAATTGCTTATCTACCGGCGGCTCTTCAACCAGCGTACCGTCTCGATCGATAAATAAAATAGCTTGCTGACTCACTTGGAAGCTCCTGTCTGGGAAAAATAATCATTAATTAGCTGTAGCAGGCGGTCGTCCTGCTCCGGACTGCCGATGGTGACACGTAGGCAGTTTTCCAGATTCAGCTGTTTGGACTGGTCGCGAATAAGCATGCCGCGCTCAACCAAATATGCCATAAGTTCTTTGCAGCGCGCATAACGGAACAGCACGTAGTTGGCTTTGGTGTCGCCCACCATCTCAAACTCTTCAAACGCATCCAGTGCCTCCGTGAGACGGGCTTTTTCGGTGTTGAGAATATTGACTTGAGCATGCAGGCGCCCGATGTTTTCTTCGCTTAACGCCTCGGCAGCAATCTGCGCCACCGGATCCGGGATAGGATAGGGCGCAATCACTTTCATCAGCGCAGCAATCACATCGTCATTGGCGATGGTGAAACCGCAGCGCAGACCGGCCAGCGCAAAGGCTTTGGACAGGGTGCGTAGGATTACCAGATTCGGGTACTCGGCCAGCTTGTTCGCCCAGGTGTTTTCTGCGTCAAACTCGATGTAGGCTTCATCCACAACCACCAGCGCTTTGTCAGTGAAGTGGCGAAGTACGGTGTCTAAGTCCTGTTTTGCCACCTGGGTGCCGGTAGGATTGTTCGGCGCACAGATAAACACCAAGTTCACATCGTCGTTACTGCAAATGCCTTCCACGTCCAGATTGAAATCGGCTTTCAGTGGCACCTTTTTCACGCCAATGTCGCAGGTCTCAGCACTGATGGCGTACATACCATAGGTTGGCGGGCAAATCATAATGCTGTCTTTGCCCGGCGTACAGAAGGTGCGGATAAGTAGCTCAATACCTTCGTCGGCACCGCGGGTCACCATCAGCTGGCTTTTTGCAACACCAGCATAAGCCGCGTACCCGTTGATCACGCCGTCCGGCTGACAGGACGGGTAGCGGTTGAAGTGGCTGCTGTCCACATCGTAGTGGTTGGCAAACGGTGATTCGTTGGCATTCAGCCAGTCCTGGCCACCGGCGTAAAGGCGGCGCGCTGACTCATAAGGCTTCAGCGGGATCAGGTTGTCATTTATCAGTTGGTCGACCAGGCTGCTCATTGATCATCCCCCTTATCAAGCTCAGCCATGCGCAGGGCAACGGCCTGCTCGTGGGCGTCAAGGCCTTCGGCGCTGGCCAGCTTCATAATGGCGGGCCCGAGATTACGCATGCCGTCGGCAGACAGTTCCTGCACGGTGAAGCGGCGCATAAAATCAAGCAGCCCTAAACTGGAGTAGTTTCGCGCGTAGCCATAAGTTGGCAATACGTGGTTGGTGCCTGAGGCATAATCGCCTGCAGATTCCGGTGACCACTGGCCAACGAAAATGGAACCGGCATATTTGATGTCGGTAAGCAGTTCACGGGCATTGTCGGTCTGCACGATTAAGTGCTCTGGCGCGTAAGCATTGCTAACCAGCACGGCTTCGCTAATGTCGCCGGTGAGAATATAACGTGCATTCTCCATTGCCTGTGAGGCAATGCTGTTGCGGGACAGTTTTGCCAGTTGCACTTCTACCTGCGCTTTAGTGACTTCAATCAGCGCTTCGCTGTCAGTCACTAAAATGGCCTGGGAATCCGGACCGTGTTCTGCCTGAGACAGTAAATCCGAAGCCACAAATGCGGCATTGGCGTTGCCGTCAGCCAGTACCAATACTTCTGAAGGACCGGCTGGCATATCGATAGCGGCACCATCAGCACGCTGACTGACCTGCTGTTTGGCTTCAGTTACAAAGCTGTTACCCGGGCCAAAAATCTTATCTACTTTAGCAATGGTTTCTGTGCCGAATGCCATGGCAGCGATGGCCTGGGCTCCGCCACAGAGGTAAATCTCTTCAATGCCACATAATGAAGCGGCGAGGGCAATTTCCGGCGCGATTTCACCGGCCTGATTAGGTGGCGTACACAGCACTTTGCGTTCGCAACCGGCAACCAGCGCCGGTACACCCAGCATCATCACGGTTGACGGTAACGGCGCACTGCCGCCAGGAATATACAGGCCAACTGCATCCAGCGCGGTAAAACGCTGCTCGCAGACTACGCCCGGCGTAGTAGTGAGGTTAATATCCTGAGGCTTTTGTGCTTCGTGAAACTGTTTTACGTTATTGAACGCGACTAACAAAGCCTCTTTGACTTCATCAGCAACCCGGGCCGCCAGTTCATCACGCTTCGCAACGGACAAAGGAAGAGATTCAAGTGCGGCGCAGTCAAATTTGCGGGTGTATTCCAGCACCGCGGCATCGCCCTGCTGGCGAACCGTAGCAAGAATGTCTGAAACGGTCACCCGCAGACTGTCTGAATTTTTCATTACCGGCCGGGCAAGGGCTTCGGTCTGCCCGGCAGGTGAGAGTGAGGACCAGTTGATCATTGCAGATTAACCCATCATTTTTTCAATTGGCATAACCAGAATAGAGCGACAACCTAAGGATTTCAGTTTTTCCATGGTTTCCCAGAATAGATCTTCAGGGCTGACCACGTGAACGGCTACTACATCATCTACGCCAGCCAGTGGCAGAACCGTTGGGTTCTCTGCGCCTGGCAGCAGACTCTTCACCTGTTCCAGATAGGCTTTTGGTGCATGCAGCATGATGTACTTACTTTCTTTAGCCTGAGTCACACCGTCGATGCGCGGCACCAGGCGGTTAACCAGCGCCTGCTTTTCATCGGACAGGGCACCGTCGGCGCGCTGAATAAGCACTGCCTTGGAGCGGAAAATCACATCTTCTTCTACCAGACCGTTGGCTTCCAGTGTGGCGCCGGTCGATACCAGGTCACAGATGGCATCGGCCACACCAGCGCGAGGTGCAACTTCCACTGAACCGGTCAGCATGACCGCACGGGCATTAATATTTTGTTCTTTAAAGTAGCGCTCAAGCAGGTAAGGGTAGGTGGTTGCGACTTTTTTGCCTTCCAGCGATTGAACACCTTCGTACGTCATTTCTTGCGGCACTGCCAGAGAAAGGCGGCAACCGCCGTAGTCCAGGCGACGCAGAACTTCAAAATCTGCGGGCTTACCTGCAGACTGACGCTCAAGCATCTTTTCTTCCAGCTCGTTCTCGCCAATGAAGCCGAGATCAACGATGCCGTCCATGACCAGGCCTGGAATGTCATCGTCGCGAACGCGTAACAAATCGATAGGCTCATTGGTTGAATGGGCAATGAGGAGGCGGTCGCGAATGTAGAGTTTTATACCGATCGCTTTTAGCAGCGCGATGCTGTCATCGCTTAAACGGCCTGATTTTTGAACTGCAATACGCAGACGTTTGCTGTCACCCATGTGAACATTCCTCTTTTATGAACCTGATTTGAAGCTGCTAAAACGAAAAACCCCCGGAAGTTTCCTTCCGGGGGTCGAGAATTCTTTATCTGCGCCGCTGGAAGGAACAAATAACCTTCCAGCACAAACCTGAAAGGCTATGCTTTATGATGGTGGTGATGGTTCGCAGCGCAATTAAACATGTAACGTAATTCTTTCCAATCTTTAGACGCGGCAAACATTAGCTAATCGGCTGCGCTAAATCAACCCCAAAACGGCTTTTTTAGGGAATTATTAGACCAAATGTTTGGTCATAAGTTATATCCTTCAGTTTAAAAGGTCGAAACTGACGTGTTTGTGCAAGTATTGTCATAAATGGAGGCGAAATTATGGTA
Source organism: Alteromonas sp. ABH2_165 (assembly GCF_056159945.1). Lineage (NCBI taxonomy): Bacteria > Pseudomonadati > Pseudomonadota > Gammaproteobacteria > Alteromonadales > Alteromonadaceae > Alteromonas > Alteromonas sp. ABH2_165. The sequence continues at coordinate 113,958 of NZ_JBSWWF010000011.1, read as the reverse complement.
AATGATTTGCTGTTTCCCATTCTTCCTCGGGATAGTCGCGTGCCGGTTCAATTTCGAAATCGCGTGCAAAAAATTGGCAAAATTACTCGTATTGAAGCGTTTGGTGAACATGAGCGAATGGAGCACGATGAAGAGCGCCGTGTCAGCAGCGAACATGAGCGAAAGCAATATCAGCAGAACCGCCATGAGCATGATGACTTGTATGGTCGAGATGGGCATATGGCCGAAGAACATGAGACCAAGGAAAGCAATGCGAATCTGAAAGAGGAGCAGGAACATCAGGATGCTGAAACAGGTGCAGAAAATGAAGATAAAATTAAGCATCTGGATATTTATATTTAGTAACGTTTTTTTCGTCACACCCAGTTCAAATATCCGCTAGTATAAAAATTGGTCACAAAGACGTTGGCCGGGTTGCGGCTTATACATGGTCGCTTCGCTTCAATGCCCCTAAAATAATGACTACGGACAGAACTCATGAAAAAGACGCTTCTGCTGGCCGCCCTCGCGGTTACGCACACCAGCCTATTTGCGCAATCTATCGACGTTAACAGCCTTGAAATTCCCCACACACGTTATGAACTCGACAATGGATTAACCTTACTGGTTCACGAAGACCATAAGGCACCTATTGTGGCGGTTTCGGTGTGGTACAACGTGGGCTCAAAAGACGAAAAACCCGGTAAAACCGGTTTTGCCCATTTGTTCGAGCACCTTATGTTTAACGGTTCTGAGAACTATGACGGCGAATACTTTAAGCCGTTCGAACAGGTCGGTGCCACCGACATGAACGGGACAACCTGGTTTGATCGCACGAATTATTTCCAAAACGTACCATCTACGGCTGTCGATTTGGCGCTTTGGATGGAATCGGACCGCATGGGGCATTTACTCGGGGCGATTACGCAGAAAAAATTGGATAACCAACGTGGCGTTGTACAGAACGAGAAACGCCAGGGCGATAACTCACCATATCGTAAAGCCGAATATAGTTTGCTGGAAGGGATTTTTCCGGAAGGCCATCCGTATCGCTGGAGCACCATTGGCTCCATGGAAGATCTCAATGCCGCGAGCCTGGACGACGTGAAAGACTGGTTTAAGCAATATTACGGAGCGGCGAATACCGTTATTGTACTGGCCGGTGATATTACTGCTGAAGCAGCCAAACAAAAGGTCGAACATTACTTCGGTGATATACCGCCTGGGCCGCCAGTTAAGCGCCTGAGATCTTATGTGCCGGAAAAAGAAATCAGCAGCTATGAAGAGGTCTTCGATAAGGTCGCTGCCGAGAGAATTTATCGCGTGTGGCCGGTGGCAGGTCGTACTACCGACGATATTGAAGCGCTGAACCTGCTGGCAAAAATTGCCGGTGAAGGTAAAACATCGCGTCTCTATCAGCGTTTAGTTGAAAAAGAAAAACTGGCTACCGGCGTCAGTGCCTATGTTGAAGAACACACGCTTGCCAGTATTTTCAATGTAGAAGTGACGCTGGCAGACGGCGCTGATGAAGAAAAGGTTTCCGCTATCATTGATGAGGAAATCGCAAAGCTGGTGAAGTCTAAGGTAACCAAGTCTGAGCTGGACGGTGCCCGTATGCGCACGCTGTCGCGGACGATTCGCGGTATGGAGAAAATCGGCGGCTTCGGTGGTAAGGCAAACGTACTGGCCGAAGGTGAGCTTTACGCCGATGACTCAAATCACTATATGGAGAGTCTTGAGCGCTATGTTGAAGCCACACCTGAAGATCTCAACGGTGTCGCAAAAGCGTGGCTGAGCGGCGGGTTCCATCAGGTAATTGTACGTCCGTTCCCCAACTACGCTGTTAGCAGTGAAAGCGCAGACCGCGCTAAACTCCCTGAAGTCACCGAAATGCCTGAACTTGCGTTCCCGACGCCTGAAGAGTTCAAGTTGGACAACGGCATTTCCGTTTATTTTGTAAAGCGGAATGCGGTGCCTGATGTTTCCATGCGCGTGGTATTTGATAGTGGTTACGCAGCTGATGCCAGTGGTTATCCGCTGGGAACGTCTTCTATGACCATGCGGATGCTGGAAGAGGGCAGTGGTAAAACTGACGGCGAGGCATATAAAACCGAAATGGATATGCTGGGCGCAGCAAGTTATTTCGGCGCATCGCTGGACAGTTCTTATGCTCATCTACAATCGCTGACGGCGAACCTGAAACCTGCACTGTCGCTTTTCAGTGAAGTGATTCAAAAACCTGCAATGCGGGATAATGATCTGACTAAGCTGAAGCCAATCTGGCTGTCGAACATTGCGCAGGAGAAATCTCAGCCCGTTCAGCTTGCTTTCCGGGAACTGCCGCCGTTGCTGTTTGGTAAAGAGCATCCCTATGGTATGCCGCTAACCGGTTCCGGTACCAATGAGTCAGTGAGCAAAATAACCACTAAAACGCTGAAAGATTTCCATGACACCTGGTTGCGTCCGGATAATGCGAAAATCATTGTGGTAGGCGATATTGAGAAGTCGACGCTGAAATCCATGCTGAACGATAGCTTTGGCGAGTGGAAAGTGTCTGGCAAAGCAGGTAAAAAAGACATTGCTGATGTGCCGCAGGTGAAGGGCCGGACGTTCTATCTGGCTGATCGCCCGGACTCACCGCAGTCGTTGATTCTGGCGGGTAAATTAATTCCTTCCGTTACCGATGAAGATGCGCTGGCAATCGACACCGCTAACGCTATCGTTGGCGGCAAATTCACGGCACGTCTGAATATGAATCTGCGTGAGGACAAAGGTTGGGCCTACGGTGCCCGTACCATGTCGCTGACCACGGCGGGTATGCGTCCCTGGTTTGCCTATGCACCGGTGCAGAGTGATAAAACCGTTGACTCTATCAAAGAGATCGATCGTGAAATGAAAGAATATAACGGTAAGAATCCGGCTACAGAAACTGAGCTTTCGGAAACAGTTACTACCGAGGTCCGCAAGTTGCCGGGTTCATTTGAGACGAACAACAGTGTGCTTTCTGAAATTCAGTCCAGTCTGATGCAGGGTAAACCTTTGAATTACCCGATGCTGCTTCAGCAGGAATATGACAAGTTAACGCTAGAGGATGTACGCGAACAGTCTGACCTATTTACCACCGACAATATTGTCTACATGATTGTAGGGGACGCTTCGTTATACAAAGCAGAACTTGAGAAAATGGGCAAAGTGGTGATGCTCGACATCGAGTAATCTTCTACTTTGAAAAAAGGCAGTGTCTGATTGAACCCTGACGCTGCCTTTTTTACTGCATTTGCTGTTTGGTTGCAGCGAATTCAGGCAAACCAATGTCGAGTTCGATTAGCAAACCACACCAGCGACAACATCACTGGCACTTCAACTAGTACACCGACTACGGTCGCCAAGGCTGCACCAGAGTGCAAGCCAAACAGTGAAATAGCTACGGCCACTGCCAGCTCGAAAAAATTAGAGGTGCCAATCATACAGGCCGGTGCGGCCACCTGATGCGACAGCCCCATTTTTTTCGCCAGCCAATAGCCAATAGCGAAAATACCGTAAGTCTGGATAAGCAGGGGAATCGCGATCAGAACAATGGCCTGTGGATCGGCGATGATGGTTTCAGACTGAAAACCGAATAACAGCACCACAGTGGCCAGCAAACCAATAATCGACCAGGGTTTCATGGTGGCAAGAAAACGGTTTAACCGCTGGTGGTTGTTATGGCTATCTAGCGCTTTACGTGTGAATACGCCGGCCACCAGTGGAATTAATACGTACAGTACAACAGACAACAGTAACGTATCCCAGGGAACCGTGATATCGGTTACGCCAAGCAGAAAAGCGGCCAGAGGCGCAAAGGCAAAAATCATGATGATATCGTTTACTGAGACTTGTACCAATGTGTAGTTTGCATCGCCTTTCGTTAGCTGGCTCCATACAAATACCATGGCTGTGCAGGGCGCTACACCTAGTAAAATCATACCGGCGATGTATTCGCTGGCGGTTTGTGGGTCGACCCAATCAGCAAACAGGCCTTTGAAGAACAGCCAACCCAGAAACGCCATAGAGAAAGGCTTCACCAGCCAGTTGATCACAAGCGTTAGTACCAATCCTTTAGGCTTTTTACCCACATCTTTGATAGAGGAAAAGTCCACCTGTACCATCATCGGGTAAATCATCAGCCAGATAAGAACCGCAATTACCAGATTTACATGGGCATATTCCAGCCCGGCTACCGCTGCAAATAAATCCGGAAACAGACTGCCTGCCACCAGACCCGTAATAATAGCGAGAGCCACCCACACTGATAAGAAGCGTTCAAATAATCCCATTACAATGTCCTAAATCGATTTTTGGTTTACGCGTTTGCTGAGTTCTTCAGCACTTTCCACCCGTTCAGAATAGCGGTCGACAAAATAATCCTTGTTGCCGCGCAGCATCAGGGTGAATTTCATCAACTCTTCCATCACATCCACAACGCGGTTGTAAAAAGGCGAGGGTTTCATTCGTCCATCTTCTTCAAATTCGAGGAAAGCTTTGGGAACCGATGACTGATTAGGAATGGTGACCATGCGCATCCAGCGTCCTAAAATACGCATCTGATTAACCGTATTGAACGACTGCGATCCACCGCATACCTGCATCAGCGCAAGGGTTTTTCCTTGGGTGGGGCGCATACCACCAATACTTAACGGCACCCAGTCAATCTGACTTTTGAAAATACTGGTCATTGCGCCATGACGCTCTGGCGAACACCAAACCTGGCCTTCAGACCACATCATCAACTCACGCAATTCTTTTACCTTGGGATGGTGCTCGTCTTCGGTATCGGTTTGGGGGAGCCCTTCGGGATTAAACACCTTAGCTTCAGCGCCCATGGCGGTAAGCAATCGGGCAGCTTCTTCTACGAGAAGGCGGCTGAATGAACGGGCCCGTAATGATCCATAAAGCAGTAAAATGCGTGGTTTATGTGTGAGCGACGTTGGGGCGCAAGCATCAAATGTTGGCGAATGCCACTGGTCCTCATTGATATTTGGTAGATCTGGTATCTTGGTCATTAGGCTTGTGCCCCTAGTTTCTTTAAAGCGGCGCGGAGTGCAGCTGGTTCTTTGTTATGTGTCGCAATGCTAAGCAATTCGGCGGCACGCTTTTCGATGATGTCGATGCAGGCAAGGAAAGCGGCTTTAATCTCTTCTTCTGTACCGGTTTCCTTCGACGGATCAGAGAGCCCCCAATGGGCTTTAACGCTTTTCCCAAACCATACCGGACAGGTTTCGCCAGCGGCAGAGTCACAAACAGTGATCACTAAGTCCGCGTCGAATGCCTCGAATTCATCCCAGGACTGACTGCGCAAGTCCTCAGTGTGATAGCCCGTTTCTTCCAAATACTTCACTGACAGCGGGTGCACTTCACCAACGGGCTGACTACCCGCACTGCGCGCCTCAATCACACCTTCGCCTATTTTATTGGTGATGGCTTCACTTAAAATGCTGCGACAACGGTTGTGTGTGCAGATAAATAATATTTTCATCATATTCCTTACTTAATGTTTTCAGTAGCGGTTAACAGCAGCCAGAGTCACTGATCTGACAGCGGGTGAATTTTGCTTTAAGGGCGTCAAATTCAGTATTTTGACAATCAACCGCTGTGCTAATAATGGCGCGTGCAGCCTTTGATAATTCAGGCTGTAAGCGGTAATACATCCATTTTCCACGGCGCTCATCGAGCAAAATGCCGCACTTTCGCAGCTGCGCTAAATGGCGAGATATTTTGGGTTGGTCCAGTGCCAGCGCTTCCATAAGTTCGCACACACACGCCTCGCCAAAGCAATGAATTAACATCACACACTTAAGGCGGGTATCGTCGCTTAGGCATTTAAATAGTTGCAGTACATCCATACAATGAATTAAATCACATATACGTTTTTAAACATATGTGTAATTTCACATATGTTGGCTAGCATGTCAATAAGGAGAGTTAACGGTTAGTGATATAGGCGTATTATTTGATGTTGTGATTGATCCAGAGCTTTGGCCATATCCGTTGCCAGCACTTGTTATTTATGCGGCTCTCGAAAAGCGAAAGTGAATGAGAATGGTGGTGCGTGATACTGTTATTGTAATTCATCTGTAGCCCATAGGGGGCCATGATTTCAACGGTGGAACCGGTGTAGCGGGCCGCGACGGCCGTTTCTTTCTCAACCCAATGGGAAATTGCATGGCACGTATCGGTGAAGGGAGGAAAGTCATGCTTGATGTGCATGCGTGCTTGATTGCGAACTTCCCAATTAACAGTAGGATACCGTCGCCGTAACAATTGCTGTAACTGCTGCTCCCGTGTTTTACCGAGATCGCTGTTATCGAAATACACAACATCCACATCATTGAGTGCGGTGGGGGCGGGATAGTGGTGAGTAAAGTCCCAAACAAGATTGCGAACGAACCCTGCGCCAATCCAGCAATCGGGAAGCTTCAGTGTTGCCACCGCTTCCAAGCAAGACCTATGTACAGGACTTTGCCATAGAAGCGATGCACAATGCGACGTTAATTCGCGGGTGTCTGTTATCATTTAAGGCGTTTCATCAGATCTGAGTTGTCACCGTGTCTGGTTAGTTCGCTGAAATTAGTTGAGGGCCTTGTCTACCCAGAATTTTGTGCCTTTAACTGTTGCTTGTAGCGATAGACCAGATTCTGTCAGCGTATACACAGTAATATCGCCGAGATAGCCTTCACCTTCTACGGAAACACCTTTCTGACCGGCTTTCGCTGTTGCGTCGGCATTGCCGCCGGCTGTCCAACCATTTTTTTCAAAGTAATCCATAGCCTTGCGAGAATGGAATACCATGACTATGCGGTAATCTTTTGCACCAATACCTAAACCGACACCGCCTTCAGCCATGTTCATATAGACCTGACGACCGGTGGCATTATCGTTCACCACGCCGTAGCCTGTTCCGGCAGAAACAAAAATCACATTCACGTTGGCATTACTGAACACAGCATAGCCTGGTGCCGTTTCGATTTGGGCACGAACATCCGGTTTTTCTTTATACAATTTAGCCAGCGCGACATCTTGCATGGTAAGAATCGCTTCTCGTTTCTCAGCTATGGTGCCTTGACCCATTGACGCACAACCAGATACCGCGACAATCGTCGCCAGAACCAGTGCGCTTGTTATCATTTTTATTTTACTTTTCATTCATTACTCCTTTAAAGCAGCCTGATGCCAACTTGCTGAACAGGCAATTTGTCTTTCGACAATATTGTTATAAGCGTTGACTGCAATTAATGTGCAAAGTATAGAAAAGTTAACTCTATCATTGAGTTAAGCGGTGGAATCGAGATTTACAGTTCTTTTAACAATAAAAAAGCGGCGCAAATTGCCGACACATTGTCGGATTTACGCCGCTCATTTAACTACAATTAAAAGCGATAACGTTTGAGCTGTTCCTGCATTCGCGAAATTTGCTGCACCAGTTCTTCACAGTTATCAGACACCGTTTGCGCATGCTGCAGATTTTCCTGACCCGCGCGCTGAATACTGTCTAATCGACCAGAAATACCTTTAGAAACGGCAGCTTGCTGCGTCGCCATGGATGACGTTTCCTGGTTCAATTCAGAAATAGTCGCCACAGCGGTAAGCGCTTGTTGCAGAGTTTCTCCGGCTTTCTGCGTAACTTCCACTGTGTTATAAGCATTCTCTTTATTCGATTGCATACGCTCAGAGGCATCACGACTACCTTGTTGCAGGCGTTCGATCATCACTCTGATTTCTTCGGTAGAACTCTGTGTTCGGCTGGCGAGTGAACGAACTTCATCGGCAACCACCGCAAAGCCCCGGCCTTGTTCACCGGCGCGCGCCGCTTCAATAGCCGCGTTAAGCGCTAGTAGGTTTGTTTGCTCGGCAATATTGCGAATGACATCCATGACACCGCTAATTTCTTCGCTAGAGCGGGCAAGTTCGGTAATTACCTGTACTGATGCGTCGACTTCCTGGGCTTGCTTCTCGATGTCAGCAATGGTGGCTTTGAGTACATTCACACTGTTTCGTGTATCGGTATCGGCAGCGCGGGCGGCATCGCTTGAGCGAATAACTATGTTGGACACGGCTTCAGCGCTTTGGTGCATTTCTGTGATCGCGCCCGTAATGGCATCCGTTTCGTTGGTGAGTGACGCCACCGTTGTTTTAGCGCCATGGGCGGTATCGTTCAACGTTTGTGATTTCGCCAACATGGTTTGTGTTGTTTGGCAGACTGTCTGTAAGGTTGTTTGTAGCTGCTCTAACAGATTATTAAACGCTTTAGCCATGCGGCCAAATTCATCATCGTTTTTCACATCGAAACGGAAGGTGAGGTCACCTTCACCACTGGATAAGTCGCTGACCACTTTTTGGAATTCGTCGAGAGGCTGACCAACAACCCGTTTAACCAGTATCACCAGGGCGATAAGAATGATGGCACCTGCGAGCAAAATTTTGACCAGCAGGTGGAGAATCGCAGAGGTCAACATGCCGGATTTTTCGCTTTCCGATTCAACCAGAATGATGTCATAACCCCAATTCTTAAAAGGTACTACTGTGATTTTCCAATCGCCGCGATTTGCCAAAGCTTCGTCTACGTCTGAAATCTTTACATGTGAAGAGTGCATTCTGACATTGCCTTTCGCATCTCTAAGCGCCACAAAACCCTTATCGAGAATGTGACTGGACGAAATAGCTTCTTCCAACACTTTTAGATCCGCTGAATAGCCTACGTACCAAATACCAATAACCTGATTCGATGCATTAAACATGGGCTCGTAGCCAGTAAGGTAGGGACTACCCAGAATATCGACTTCACCATAGTAAGCCTGGCCCTTTTTTATCATTGCCATGGCTTTGCCCTGAGGTGCTAATTTGGTGCCGATGGCGCGCTGTCCGTCTTTAATAACGTTGGTGCTTACCCGAATGTAGTCGTCGCCAGTCTTACTGAATAAGGTTGCTGTGCCGTCCATTATTTGCGTAAGGCCATCTACCAACGCAAAATTATTTGCCTGTGGTTGGCTACCAAGGTAGAGCTGATTGGCAGTGGTTTCTTTAACCATTGCCGTTCCCCGTTGAGACGGTATGCCAATAGCTTGTCCACGTTGTTTAAGCAGCGCCATACTACTTTTAACGCGTTCACTCATTATTGAATCGGTAACAGTGAATATGTTCAGCAAACGATTGGTGGTTGCATCAACCTGTGAAGAGATCCGTTCGTCAATGTCTGTTTTAATCGCACTCACGGTAACGATACAAATTACAACGGTGAAAAGGGCGATAACCGCAGAAATAGAAATTAAAAACTTACGCTTAATAGACATGGAAACTCCGACAATGCTTATCTCTCAGCTAAGCAAAGCTCAATAGGGCCCGGACCAGTCGCGTCGGATCCGGGATGTTCTCGTTGGGTCATGCTGTAAGAATAGTTTAAAACTTCAAATGAAGAGAGTTTTTATTTCATCTGATTATATTTTTTATGTAGCGAAACAAAAACTAAGCATTTATTTGTACTATTTACTGGAGCTGATGCACGGTGAAACCTTTGGTTTCTAACATGCTAAGCACGCCATCGGGGCCAGCCATATGCATGGTGCCTACCAATACAAATTCGGTTTCGGGCGTAGCCAGATATTCTTCTATTTTCGGCAGCCAGGCTAAATTACGCTTTGTCAGTACGTTGGCGTAGACTTGTGGGTAATCGTTTTTGAATGTGTCCATCGATGAATCAAACAACTGGTTCATGTTGCCATTGCGCCAGGCTTGCTTCATGGGTTCCAGGGTTTCAGACATGGTATCTAATTCTTCAAGAGAGTAGCGAATATAAGCATCTTCTTCGCCTTCCCCAAGTTTAGACAGGATCTCAAGTTGTTGAGTGGGCGTTTCAAACCAGTCTACCCGTTTTTCGTCGGCATCTGCTTTGGTGAAGAAGAAGTTATCGACGCCGGGATTAGTAAGCCCGGCATGCTGAAGCGCCATCATAGAAAGTGTTATGCCAAGAAACGACGGTTTCATTTTTTCTACCTGCGTTACGCTCACACCGTAGCGCGCAAGATAGGTTTTCAGTTGTTGGTACGTATCTTCACTTAAATCGTCACGAATGGTGCGTCCGTTCTTGTAGGTCATTAATTGTTGTGTTTGCTCAACAAACTGAGGAGAAACGAGTGCCGCCAGGTCGGTTTCGAAAACCAGTAAATCGGCAGCCTGGTAAGCGACTTCGTATTGTTTGGGCAGAGGATAATCATCAGGACTCAGAATGTGTAAGGTACCGCCAAGATAAATCGTATTGTCACCTTTGGAAACCTGCCATACGGAGGCTGCTTGGCAGGATAATGCACTGAGCAGAAACGTGGTGAACAAGCTGGAAAGAAAAACTGGCTTAAAGCGGCCCCTGATGTTTCGCATTTGGTGAACTCCTTTGCTACGATTCCCTATTTATTCGCTATGCAATTTACTGCTAATGTCATCAAAGTACAAACCGCATTATGATTCTACGCCCCAGTGGCGAAAATATGATCGAATTTGAGAAGTAACTATCTGTGTCCACTCTGTTAAACCGTTTTACCGTACCTTCTATTCTGCTGCTTGTGTGGGGCGTGGTGTTTTTTAGTCAGCCTGAACCACTAAACCTGGCATCGGATTTTGGCGGCTTTTTTGTGCTTGGTGTCATTGGGGCTATTTTCGCCAACGCCACGGGGGCTGGTGGAGGCGTCGTATTCGTACCCGTATTTAACCACTTAGGGTTTGCACCGGTAGATATTGTTGCCACCAGCTTTGCCATTCAATGCTGTGGTATGACTGCCGGGGCATTAAGTTGGTGGGGACATTTTACGCATACTGAAAGGCAAAATGCGCAATGGTCGGTTTTACCCCAGGTGCTTGTGCTTTCCATACCTGGTTCGGTATGTGGTTTACTTATGGCGCAGTACGCGGCGAGCAGTGTGCCTTTTCTCTCTGCCATTCAAGGCAATGTGGACGATTTACACATTGGCTTTGGCGTATTTTCGGTATTTCTAGCCCTGGTGATTTTTGCCAGTATTCCGCTGCTGCGTAAAACTGCATTCAAATTGGAAATGTCCAGTGTGGAAGTATTATTGCTACCTGTGGTGGGGTTCGTCGGCGGCGCGATTACCGCATGGTTATCTGTTGGTGTTGGTGAGCTCGTGGCTGTGCTACTTATTTTGCGAGGTTTTAGCGTAACCATGGCTATTGCAGTGGCGGTTATCCTTTCTGCGGTAACCGTGTGGTTTGGCGTTATTTATCATGTTCTTGAAACGCAGGCGGTAGCCTGGCAGGTGGTATTATTTGCAGGCGCAGGAGCTATCATTGGCGGCCGCTTGGCCCGCTATGTGGTGCTAGCATTTTCGGTACAAAAACTGAAATTGTTTTTTGGTTTTTGGGTGCTGTTACTTGGCTTAAGTGGCTTGCCGGTTTTTCATTAGCGCCAATAATGTTGTAGTGCTTGACAAACTTTTCCTCTATTGCACCGTAAACAATGTAGTGCCGGTGAAAACCTGCTAATGAAATGCGAGGGAATTACCGGCGTTCAATCTGAAAAGGGAATGAAGATGGCAGAACCGTTTGTACCGCAAAATCCCTATCAGGTGTCACAACCTGAATGGTCAAAAAACGCTGTTGTTTACCAGGTTAATACCCGTCAATTCAGCAGCAATGGCGATTTCAACGGCGTGCGGGAAGGCTTAGGGCGAATTAAGGCACTCGGTGCTGATATTATTTATCTGATGCCGGTTAATCCCATTGGCGAAATGAATCGCAAAGGTGAGCTGGGCAGTCCTTATTCGGTAAAAGATTACTATGCCATCAATTCGGAGTTTGGCGATGCCAACAGTTTTGAAAAGCTGGTAAAAGCCGTGCATGCGCTGGGCATGAAGCTGATCCTCGACTGGATCCCGAACCATAGCGCTTGGGACAACCCTTTAACCGTTTCTCACCCAGACTGGTATGCCCGGGATCACAAGGGAAATTTCCGACCATCGCCCTGGTGGGATTGGGACGACATCATCGAATTCGATTACAACGTACCCGCACTTCGACGTTACATGGTGGAAGCCATGTGCTATTGGGTTGAGCATTTTGACATTGATGGTTTCCGCTGCGATGTTGCCGGTTACGTGCCGAATGATTTCTGGGCGCAGGCGCGGGTAGCGTTAGATACCATCAAACCGGTTTTTCTACTGGCGGAATGGGAAAATCGCGACTTGCATGAAAAAGCCTTCAATATGTCTTATGCATGGAGCTGGAATGAGGCGTTACATGAAATTGCTCATGGGCAAGCGCCGGTTGACCGGTTAAGAAAGTATTATTCCTGGAATGAGCGCAGTTGGCCAAAATCCGCTTACCGGATGACATTCGTTAGCAACCACGACAAAAACGCCTGGGATGGCACGCAACATGAGCAATTTGCCAACGCGTTAGAAGCCGCGATTGTGTTGTCTGTAACCGGTGAGGGTGTGCCACTCATCCATAATGGTCAGGAAGCCGGGGAATCAAAGCGATTGGCGTTCTTTGAACGTGACCCCATCGAATGGCAGGAACATCCCATCGGTGATCTATATAAACAGCTCATCGCGCTCAAAAAACGGACTACAGCGTTATGGAACGGTGAATACGGTGCCACAATGTTGCAGGTGGTGTGTAACGATCTCTCTCGGGTTTTCAGTTATGTTCGGCAAGATGATAACGGCAAGGTGTTAGTTATCCTTAATTTGTCAGCTGATGTGGTTTCTCCTACCTTCGATGCCGATTTATACAATGGGCAATACATCGATGTGCTCAGTGAACAGCGCGTGGAACTGGATGCCTCCCAGCCGCCAATTTTGTCGCCATGGGCGTATCGCGTTTACGAAGCCGTTTAAAAAAACGCCTTCGAGAATCCATTCTTCCGGGCAGTGAAAAGCTGCCCCATTTTCCTGATAATTCTGGCATACTACGCGCTTTAAATTTTTAGTTGTGATCTATGCCTTCTGTTTCTTCAATTTTCTCTGCTGACGGATTATTGGCTCAGGCGATACCTGGCTTTATGCCCCGTGCAGCGCAGACCGATATGGCGCTGGCGGTGAAGTCAGCGCTGGACGACCAACACAGTCTGATTGTAGAAGCCGGAACGGGTACCGGTAAGACCTTTGCTTATCTTGGCCCCGCGCTACTGGCTGAAGGTAAAGCGATCATTTCCACCGGTACCAAAAACCTGCAAGAACAGCTTTATCACCGTGATTTACCGGTGATGAAGAAAGCGTTGGGAAGTCGCCGTAAAACGGCATTGCTTAAAGGCCGCGCCAACTATTTGTGTCTGCATAGAATGTCACAGCATGGCGGAAATTCAATGCTGGTGGAAAAAGAAGTGCTGGGGCAGCTTTCTACCGTGCGCAGCTGGGCGGAAACGACTAAAACCGGTGATGTAGGGGAACTGAAAACCCTGCCGGAAGATGCCAAAGTTCTGCCACTTATCACCTCCACGGTGGATAACTGCTTGGGGCGGGATTGCCCGGACTATGAAGATTGTTATCTTGTAAAGGCGCGTCGCAAAGCGCTGGAAGCCGACATCATTGTGGTTAATCACCATTTGTTTTTTGCAGATATGGCCTTAAAAGATACGGGTTTTGGTGAGCTGATCCCCGAAGCTGATGCCATTATTTTCGACGAAGCGCATCAAATTCCAGACATTGCCAGTGACTACTTTGGTGAATCGTTGTCGACACGCCAACTGCAGGAACTGGCAAAAGACATCAACGTGCTTTATCGCACCGTGCTTAAAGACGCCGACCAACTGGATAAATCTGCTGAGAAATGCCGAATTGCTGCTGCAGATTTACGCTTGCTGTTTCCTGAGCAGCCGGAAAAAGGCAACTGGGCGGAAGCCCTCGACAGGCAGGACGTCCAAACGCAGATTTCCCGCTTGACCGACGGCATTGCTGTGCTCTACGAAGTCATTAAACTGCACTTGGGGCGTGATAAAGATCTCGACAATATTTATGAGCGTGTAGCACAAACCCGCGACCAGCTCGCAGCGTTGTGTGACGGCCAGCAGGATGGGGTGAGCTTATGGTATGAAACCACCCAGCGTCATCTTATTCTGCATTTGACACCGCTCTCTATTGCAGCCAAGTTCCGTCGTTTCATTAATGCAGTGCCCCGCGGCTGGGTGTTTACGTCTGCCACTCTTACCGTTGATGGCGGATTCACCCATTTTCAAAAGCGGATGGGCCTGGATGATGCCAGAACCCTGGAATTAGAAAGCCCGTTTGATTACCGCGAACAAGCCATTTTATGTGTGCCCCGGTATTTGCCTGAGCCAAACAGCTTCAGCATGAAAGATACCTTATTCGAAACGGCCAAACGTTTAATTGCCGCCAGTAAAGGCCGATGTTTCTTGTTGTTTACCAGTCACGCCATGTTGCGGGAAATTGCTAAACGTCTGGAATTTGCCGTAGAAAACACCTTGCTGGTTCAGGGCACCACCACAAAACAAGCGTTGCTCGATGCATACCTTGCCGACGAACAAGCCGTATTACTGGGTACCGGTGCCTTCTGGGAAGGGGTTGATGTTCGTGGAAACGACCTTATATGCGTGATGATTGATAAACTGCCCTTTGCCTCGCCAGACGATCCGTTGTTACAGGCCAGAATGGATGATGTGAAAAAGCGGGGGGCGAACCCGTTTGCCGCCATTCAAATTCCACAGGCAGTTATCACCCTTAAACAAGGGGCAGGGCGTTTAATTCGCGACCCTACCGACAAAGGGGTGTTGGTTATTTGCGATAATCGCCTGGTAACCAAAAATTACGCGCAGACATTTATTGCCAGTCTGCCAGACATGAAACGTACCCGCTCACTCGATGTGGTTGAGTCATTTTTAAAAACCATCGATTAACAGGAATTGTATGAACCTTCTTGCTATAGATACCGCCACAGAAGCCTGTTCAGTGGCTGTGAGAACTGATCAGGGTGATTTTCATCGGTTTGAAATCTGTCCTCAACAACATAGCCAGCGTTTGCTGCCCATGGTAGACGAGGTGCTTAAAGAGGCTGGCGTTACGCTAAAAGACATTGATGGTCTGGTTTATGGTCGTGGCCCGGGGAGTTTTACAGGAGTGCGCATCGCAACCGGTATGATTCAGGGGTTGGCTTTGGGCTCAGGTTTGAAAGTGGCTGGGGTGAGTACGCTTGCTGCGATGGCGCAACAAGTCCTTGAATCACAGGGGAGCGCATCGGTTGCAGTGGCTATTGATGCGCGAATGAGCGAAGTGTATTTTGCACAATATCAGGCTGAAAACGGGCTGGTACAACTGCTGGATGAAGAGAGGGTTTGTCCTCCCGAACATGCTGCGTCTTTGCTTAGCGATAGTGCAAGTCAAGCAGGAACAGGGTGGGCAGCGTACTCGGAACTCACAGCCAAGTGCGACGCCGAGGTTGCGGTTTTGTATCCCGATGCTCGCTTTATGTTAAGCCTTGGCGAACAGCAATTTGCTCTAGGTGATGTAAGCGAAGCTGAACACATTGAGCCGGTTTACTTACGCGATAAGGTCACCTGGAAAAAGTTGCCTGGAAGAGAGTGATGGCGCAATTTTTGCTTGACTTCTTTCTCAATATGGGCTCTCATTGTATAAAATGTAATCGATAAATTGTAAGGGTTAACGCGTTTACATTATGGAAATCCAATCTGGCTTTGACATCATCAGACCGGAACAGGCTCCGCAACGCGCACAGCCTGAGCGTGTTGATGCCCGTCAGAAAGATCAGGCTCAACCGCTCGAGGGCATTGTTGAGCTAAAACCTATCCGCAACGATGCCTCTGACGACGTATTAAATTCTGCACGCAAATTTCAACAGCAAACCGGTTATGACCAGCCTGAAGGAAAGGGCAGACAAGCTGTCGCAGCTTATCAAAGTCTTGAGCGGGAAGCGCAACGGGACAATATTCGCGAATTACTTGGCGTTGATCTCTACGCCTAATGCGATAAGGCGTTAACCTTCTTAGTGCTTCATTCGTATAATGTTTAGGAATACCTATTGTTCAGCTAGCATTCAGCTTGCAGTAGGATAATGAACATGCCTATCAAATATTCAGGAACTACTATGCTGCGTTCTCTTTTCTTATTAGCTGCAATTGCACTGGCAACAGGTTGCTCTGTTGTTCCGGACGACATCGATTTGCCTGACGATACGAATCTTGTTTCGTATAACCGCGCTGTAACCGGCGGGGATGCTGTCATCGGACAGACTGCTCGATGGGGCGGGATTATTGTTGGAGTGGAAAATAAACCCGAAAAAACCTTCGTCGAAATCGTTAATTTTCCTTTGAATCACTATGGTAAACCTAACTCGGGTGAAGAGACTATCGGTCGCTTTAAAGTCGCGATGGATGGATTTGTTGATCCTATTCATTTTGAGAAAGGGCGCCTGGTGACGTTTGTGGGTGAAGTGCAAAAACCGATTGCCGGCATGGTAGGCGAGCAACCGTACATGTACCCACTATTAAACGGTGATAATTATCACATGTGGCGTAAGAACTCGGTTAACTATATTAATCCGCTGTTCTTTGATTACCGCATGGGCTGGTACTCTCCGTTCTACTACGGTGCTTATAGACCGTTCTCATCGCCTTGGGGCTTTGGTATCTATGACGGTTATTATCAATATAGTACCGGTCCGGCTATTCGCGTAAGGAAAACGTCGATCAACAACGTGGGTAGTTCTTCACGCTCAAACCGAAGCAGCGTATCGAGTCGTGCAGCACCACGGCCAACTTCAAGCGCAACACGATCTGTTGTGAGAAAAGAACAGTAATAAAATGCGGAAACGTTTTTCCTGGCAGAGCGGCAAGAGATTGCCGCTCTTTTGTTATTTGTTGCCGCATAGCTGGAGAGAATGGCGATGAAAGAAACAGAGTTTCAACTGGGTGATATCAAACTATCAGCATTGGACAACCAGGGTGCTGGCACGGTGGTAATCGGACTTCATGGTTTTCTGGATAATGCGGCTTCTCTAGCACCACTTGCCCCGTATTTGCAGAACAGCCGGTTTATCGCGCTGGATTTAGCTGGTCACGGGCACTCTTCCCATCGTCCGGCTGGCGCCCATTACCATCAAGCT
This sequence comes from Alteromonas sp. ABH2_165, assembly GCF_056159945.1. NCBI lineage: Bacteria > Pseudomonadati > Pseudomonadota > Gammaproteobacteria > Alteromonadales > Alteromonadaceae > Alteromonas > Alteromonas sp. ABH2_165. Next base: position 96,864 of record NZ_JBSWWF010000011.1, on the reverse strand, counting down.
GATTTCCTGCAAGATTTGTATGCGCTGATCACAGAAAATGCGTTTTCAGACGTTATTCTATTAGGCCATTCCCTGGGGGGTATTTTAGCAACACTGTACGCTGCCGCTTTTCCCGACCACGTCAAAGCCGTTATTAGCATTGATGCCTGTGGACCACTCACAAAATCAGCGGAAAGCAGTGCTGAACAAATGCGAGAATCGATTCAAAGTCGTTTTAAGAAACGCAAAAACCGGCTAAATATCGTTGATTTAGAGGATGCGGTTAAAGCCCGTTGTGCGGTATCAGATATTGATGAAGACAACGCTAGAGTGATTCTTTCCCGCAATCTCACGCAAGATGCATCGGGGCACTGTTTCTGGTCGAGCGATCCTAAACTGCGAACCAAATCTACCCTGCGCTATACTGAAGAGCAGGCCGAAGCGCTCATGCGAAATGTGCTTTGCCCGGTGTGGTTCGCTGCTGCTAGCAACAGCTTTAAGAAAATGCCGGATGTATATGGCGCGCGTAAAGATTGGTTTGTTTCTAGCCAATGTGAAGTGTTTGATGGGGGTCACCATATTCATATGGAAAAAACTGACGAAGTGGGGAGGGCAATTCGCCAGTTTGTTGAACAATTGTAAACAGGAACGTTTATCTTTTTGTTGTCATCCTATAAGATACGCAACTAATCAGACCAGTTGTAAAATATTGGTTAAGCAGTATCTGTAAATCAACTATAAAAATAAATGTTACCGGAGGGTGTGTGGAAAAAATTTGGTTAGAGCATTACGACCCAAGTGTTTCGGCAGACATTGACCCTGATCGCTATGCCTCTATTGTCGATATCTTCGAGCAGTCTGTAACAACCTATGGCGATCAGGTTGCTTACATGAACATGGGGCACAGCATCACGTTCAGAGAACTTGATGAATTATCAGCCCAGTTTGCAGCCTATTTGCAAAACAGTGGCCTTAAGCGAGGCGATGCCGTTGCTATTATGATGCCCAACGTGCTGCAGTATCCTGTTGCCATGTTTGGCGTTCTCCGCGCCGGTTTAACCGTTATAAACGTAAACCCGTTGTACACTGCTCGGGAGTTGGAGCATCAACTGAATGATGCCAATGCTCAGGCGATAGTGATTGTTGATAACTTTGCTGCCACGTTGCAGCAAGTGGTCGGCAAAACAAACCTTAAACATATTTATCGCACAGCCCTGGGTGATATGTTGCCTGCGCCAAAGCGTTGGGTGGTCAACCTGGGCGTTAAATATATCAAAAAGCTGGTACCTGACTTCTCACTGCCTACTGCCGAATCTTTTATGTCGGCAGTAAAAGCGGGAGAAAAGTTAAGCTATCAACGTCCTGACATTAAGGGTGAGGATTTAGCCTTTCTGCAGTACACCGGCGGCACGACAGGTGTGTCTAAAGGGGCCATGCTGACGCACCGGAATATGATTGCGAATCTTGAGCAAGTTTCCGGTATTCTTGAAATCGTTATTGAGCCCGGTAAAGATTTAGTGGTTACCGCGCTGCCGCTTTATCACATTTTCGCACTGTTGGCGAACTGTCTGCTGTTCTTGAAGTTTGGCTGTCCTAATCTGCTTATTACTAATCCGCGGGATATGCCAGGTTTTGTCAAAGAGCTGTCTAAACATCAATTTGCGATACTGCCTGGTGTAAACACCCTGTTTAACGGTTTGCTGAACACACCTGGTTTCAAAGAATTAGATTTCTCCCATTTCAAATTTGGTCTTGGCGGCGGTATGGCCGTTCAGCGTCCGGTAGCAGAGCGCTGGCAAGCTGTTACGGGAACAGTCTTGTTGGAAGGCTATGGTCTGACGGAATGTTCCCCAGTGGTTGCGGTGAACTCGCCTAAAATTAAAGCGTACAAAGGGGCCATCGGCATGCCTATTCCGTCAACAGACATTCGTCTGGTAGACGATGAAGGAAACGATGTGGCGCCGGGTGAGGCGGGAGAAATGCTGGTAAAAGGCCCTCAGGTGATGAAGGGGTATTTGAATCGTCCCGAAGATACCGCGGAAATTTTAAAAGACGGCTGGCTGTCAACGGGTGATATTGCGAAGTCGGATGACGAAGGTTATTTCTATATTGTTGACCGTAAAAAAGATATGATTCTGGTTTCCGGATTCAACGTGTTCCCGAACGAGATTGAAGAAGTGGCAGCCATGCACGAAGGTGTTGTGGAAGCAGCCGCGATAGGCATGCCTCACGATGTGAGTGGGGAAGTGGTGAAACTGTTCGTCGTGGCCAAAGACAAAAGTCTGACTGCCGAGCAGGTTATTGCCCACTGCCGCAAGCATCTCACAGGTTATAAAGTACCGAAGAAAGTGGTATTTAAAGATGACCTGCCGAAAACAAACGTAGGTAAAATCCTGCGACGGGAATTACGGGATTAATCGCTCCTGCTCGAATAAACACTTGGGACAGCCGGCTACTTTGCCGGCTGTTTTGTATGATGAAATATAAACTAATAACCGATAAAAAAGCGCTGAGAAGCGTGTGCGAAAAAGCGGCGGAAGCTGATGCGGTAGCCATTGATACCGAGTTCGTGCGAACCCGTACATTGACGCCTCTGCTAGGTTTGTTGCAGATGTTCGATGGCGAAAACCTGGTACTCATCGATCCGCTGGCGATTGACGATCTGTCTCCATTTGTCGAACTGATGGCCAACCCGAATGTGGTTAAGGTGCTGCACTCTTGTTCTGAAGATCTTGAAACGTTTCTGGCTGCCTTCGGCATGGTGCCAGCTCCCATTTTCGATACCCAGTTTGCTGCCAGTGTAATAGACATGGGGCCCACGTTGGGCTACGCCAGGTTGGTGGAATTAATGAGCAACGTGGTGCTGGATAAAGGCGAGTCTCGTACAGACTGGCTGGCACGTCCATTGCGCGAAGCGCAACTAAGTTATGCCGCCAACGATGTGCTTTACCTGTTACCCGTTTACCGCCAATTGGCTGAGAAAATTGCTCAGGTTGGTAAATACGAGTGGGTAACGCAGGAAATAGCTGTACTGGCAGAAAAAAAGAAAGCCCAGGTGTCTTTAGAGCAGGCATATCTGCATCTGAAAAACCTGTGGCGTTTAACACCTGAACAACTCACGGTATTTCGTCATCTCGCGGCATGGCGGCTAAAAGTGGCGCGGCAGAAGAATCTAGCATTGAATTTTGTGATTCGAGAAGGCCAGATGTTTGATATTGCTGTCAGAATGCCAGTAAGTCGTAGTGCACTGAGTCGCACCGAGGGCTTGCAGCCCCAAACGCTGCGCCGCTATGGTGACATACTTATTAACCTGGTGGCCGAAGCCCGAGAGTTATTCGAAGACACGCCGGCTGATCGTAAGCTTGTACCTATACGCCGACTTATCGATTTTCCTGAATACAAGAAAAACCTGGCGGCAGTAAAACGGATCTGTGCGGAAGTGGCGCAAGCACAATCCGTAACCGAAGAAGTCATAGCGTCGAAAAAACAAATCAATCAATTACTGAAGTGGCAGTGGTTCGATTTAGATGAAACCCGTTCACAAGGTTTGTTACCAGACCTTCTCTCCGGATGGCGCCGGCCGCTGCTGGAGGAAAAACTGACCTCTCTATTGGGCCCACTGGCCTTTGACAAGTAGGCTAACGGCTTTCGATAATACCGAATAAACCCAGGAAATCTTATGTTGTGTGCAGTGTATAAAACTCGTCGCAAAGAAGGCATGTATTTGTATGTGCCGGGCAACAATGCCTTTGACGACGTGCCAGAAATTCTAATGCAAAAATTCGGCACGCCTGAATTAGTGATGCTCATCCCCCTTGATAAACGGCCTCAATTAGCCGGTGTGAGCAAAGCCGATCTCGAAGCCGCGTTAAAGGATAAAGGCTTTTATCTACAAATGCCGCCAAAGGAAGAGGACATGCTTGCGACCCATCGCGTAGAGCAGGGGTTAGCCCCCAATGTGGATAACAAGCGCTAATGTTTTTCAATCAGACTAAACGCTGCCTTATGGTGGCAGGTATAATGCTCTCGCTAGCCATACCCAGCGTGCACGCCGAAGAAAAAACAGAAGCGGGTTTCAATGCTTATTTAGACGACATCAAAACAGAAGCCGTAAATAAAGGCTTTGACGCCGCGTTGGTCGACAGTGCGCTGACCACCGCAACGTTCAGACCCACGGTGGTGAAAGCAGACAAAAATCAACCAGAAAAGAAAATTACCCTGGATGATTACCTGGCCACCCGGGTACCAGACTGGAAAGTGAAGCAAGCACTGGATTTGTATAACCAGCACAAAGCGTTACTGGATGAAATCGGTAAGCAATATGGTGTACAGCCGCGCTTTATCTTAGCTCTGTGGGGGAACGAGTCTAACTTCGGCAAAATACAGGGTAGCTATCCGGTGTTTTCCGCTCTGTTGTCGTTGGCTTATGAAGGCCGCCGAGAAACCCTCTTCAAAAAGCAGTTTTATGCCGCATTAGAAATTATTCAGGATGGTCACATTCACGTTGATGATTTAAAAGGCTCGTGGGCTGGCGCAATGGGACAAAGCCAATTCATGCCCACATCGTTTCTAACTTATGCTGTGGACTATGACGGCGATGGCCGAAAAGATATCTGGCAAACCCCAGCGGACGTGTTTGCGTCGATTGCCAATTTCTTGTCTAGCGAAGGGTGGAATGACGATTACACCTGGGGGCGTCAGGTGAAATTTGTTGATGGCTATAAGGGTGAAAATGCTGGCTTAGGCAAAGCGGATTTTGTCCCTCTTGCAACATGGCAACAACGTGGTGTGCGTAAGTTTGACCTATCCAATTTACCGGATGTCGATATTAACGCGTCGTTAATTATGCCTGATGGCATCGATGGGCGACTATATCTGGTTTACAATAACTTCCATACACTGATGAAGTGGAACCGGTCTTCCTATTTCGGCATTTCTGTGAGTTATCTTGCCGATCGCATTAAAAAAGGGCAATAGCATGTACCAGCATAAAACTTCAGATGGACAAGTCATTGATTTGCCCGTTACTCGTGCGGTATGTATAGGCCGTAATTATCACGACCACATTGCAGAATTAAACAATGCTGTTCCCGATGAAGCGTTGTTTTTCATGAAGCCGGCTCCCGCACTGTGCGATATGTCGCAGCCGGTAACGATTCCTGACAATTTAGGCGAATGTCACAATGAACTGGAACTCGCGGTTTTGTTGAATAAACCGCTGAAGAATGCGTCTGAAGAGGACGTGTTGGGTGCAATTGAAGGTTACGGTTTGGCGTTGGATCTCACCTTGAGAGACGTACAGAGTAAACTCAAGTCGCAGGGTTACCCGTGGGAACGTGCAAAAGCGTTCGATGGTAGCTGTCCATTATCAGGCTTTGTTCCGGCGTCTACGTTTTCTGATCCTACCGATATTCATTTTACCCTTCATATTAATGGTGAGATGAAGCAGCAGGGGCATACCGCTAAGATGATTCGACCTTTATTAGCGCTCATTGCCGAAATGTCGCGTGTATTTACGCTGACACCGGGCGATGTGGTTCTCACTGGTACGCCAAAAGGCGTGGGTCCTTTAGTGGCCGGTGACAACATTGAAGCTATTCTTGAGGGTGGCTTAATGGTTACAAGCCGGGTGGAAGCGTAATGGAACGTTTCTGGGAAACCAAATCGCTAGAAGAAATGAGTAATAGCGAGTGGGAATCGTTATGTGACGGCTGCGCAAAGTGTTGTTTGCACAAGTTCATTGAGGACGATGAGGCCGAAGAAGCTGCCCCAACAGACGTTATCAGTGAAGGCGAGGAAATTCATTACACCAATATCGCGTGCTCACTGTTGAACACCAAAACCTGTGCCTGTACCCGCTATGCCGAGCGAACTAAGTTGGTGCCTGATTGTGTAAAGCTAACGAAAGCGAACCTGAAAGACATCTTCTTTATGCCGCCAAGCTGTGCTTATCGTCGCCTGCATGAAGGACGTGGTTTGCCGTCCTGGCATCCGTTGCTGCATAAAGGCAAGAAAGCTAAGATGCATCAACAAGGGATGTCGGTAAGAGGTAAAACGGTGTTTGAAACCGATGTCGATTTGGATGCCTTCGAAGATTACATCGCCAGCTGGCCATTAAAAGATATCGATTAATCACAGCGCTGGCTTCTTACGAGGCAGAGCAATAGCGAGCAGTTTGTTTAACTGCTCGCTTAATTCAATCATGTTATTCCGTTGTGACTGCATAAAGCAGTGCATTTCTTCCGCTCACCCGTTTGCGTAAAAAACCCTCTTTTTCTGCCCCCAACTTTTCTGCCACCCGAAGGCTTGCCTTGTTGTTGGGTTCGATCAGAAGTTCCAGTCTGTGCAGGTTCATTTGAGTAAATGCCAGCTTTTTCAGTGCCTGACTTAATTGCACCGCAACGCCTTGTCCGCACGCCTCAGGGCGGATCCAGAAGCCAAGGTTAGCATTGCCATGCAGCGGGTGAATATAGTTAATAAAGCCCATGCCAAGACACTTTCCGTCCATCACAAGCAGGTAGGTAATGCCATAGCCACTATCGCGTTGCGCTTTTAACGTCGCGATGCACTGACGGGCCTGCGGTAGGGTAACCGGGCACAGCGCAGTACCCATCCACGGACGTACGTGGTTAATAGATAACTGTGCGGCTTCACAAAGCATCTCAGCATGCTTTTCACTGATCCTCTCAATACTGATTGGGCTGGCAGTGGTAGCGATAGCAGGAAGCCGGGAAGGGAGGGTAGATAAGTCGATCAAAAGGGTTTCTTGTCCAGAATACGGCTGCCAAACACGATTACGAATACGGTGGTGTAAACACCGAAGATCACCATCATCCATTCAGGCATGCCCAAACCGAACAAACGCCAGCCATCATCAAGACAATCGCCTTTCGCTTCAAAAATAAGCGGTAGCCATTCGTGCAGAGGCATAAATTCCGGGAAGTTAGGCACAATACCGCAGCTGGAAAAAAGGGAAAAACTATGGATGATTTCGTATTGCTCTTGGGCAATCATGAAACCCCATACTGAGGCCACGATCCAGCCAGCAAATGCCAGCATGCGGGTTACACCGTTGTTCACAATTAACACCAGCAACGCCGACAGCATAATACTAATCACAGCGGTGCGCTGATAGATACACATAATACAGGGTTGTAAGCCGTTTACATGCTGGAAATATAACGCGGTAGAAAAGAGCCCGAGGGCAGAGAGAAACAACAACAGCCAGGCGGGTTTGTGCTCCGCCTGGCTGCTAATCCATTGAATGACTTTCATTGTCCGATAATGACCTTAGTGCGATTCGCCACCCATCATCGGTGACGCAGTATGATGCTCAATAAGGTGCATATCATATAGCCACTGGGTCGAGTCTGCCAATCCAAAATAGGTGGCTGCCAGTCCTACCAAGGTGAGTACAATAGTATAAGGCAGTGCCATCACCACCATCTTGCCATATGACAGGCGAAGGAGTGGGGCTATGGCAGAGGTGAGCAGGAACAGGAATGCCGCCTGACCATTAGGTGTCGCAACCGATGGCAGGTTTGTTCCGGTGTTAATAGCAACCGCAAGCAGATCAAACTCGTCACGGGTGATTTGGCCTTCCTGAAGCGCAGCCATTACTTCTGTAATGTATACAGAGCCTACGAATACGTTATCACTCACCATAGACAGTGCGCCATTGGCCAGGTAGAACATGACGAGTTGCATTTCGCCTTCGAATGTCAGTACCCAGTGGATAACAGGTTGGAACAGGCCCTGGTCGATAATAACGGCAACCACACCAAAGAATACGCAAAGTAACGCAGTAAACGGCAACGCTTCTTCGAAGGCTTTGCCCAGTGCATGTTCTTCAATGATGCCGCTGGCGGAGGTAGCCAGAACAATAACCGACAGGCCGATAAGACCCACAGACGCAAAGTGACCGGCAAGCCCAACAACCAGCCAAACACCAATTAATGCTTGTACCGCCAGGCGCGCTTTGTCGCGATTCGTGCGGCCTTGGTCCATGTGCTTGTCGTAAGACACCAGAATGTCACGTACAGCTTCAGGTAACTTCGCGCCGTAGGAGAACAATTTTGCTTTCTCCAGAAATATGGTTGTGAGCAATCCACAAATAAACACAGGAACAGTGATTGGAGACATACGAACAAAGAACTCGCCAAAGCCCCAACTGGCTTTGTCGGCAATGATCAGATTTTGCGGTTCACCTACCATGGTCATTACACCACCGAGTGCAGTACCTACTGCCGAGTGCATCATCAGGTTACGCAAAAATGCGCGGAAATTCTCAAGGTCATCGCTACCGAGTTGCACGTTGCCGTCGTCGGTGTGATCGTGGTCGTGATGGAACTCTTTACCCGATGCCACTTTGTGGTAAATCGTGTAAAAGCCCAAACCTACCGCAATGATTACCGCAACCACGGTGAGCGCGTCTAAGAACGCCGATAAGAAAGCAGAAGCAATAATGAAAGAAAGCGATAAGACCAGCTTGTTTTTTACTCTTATAACCAGCTTGGTAAACAGAAACAGCAGCAGGTCTTTCATGAAGTGAATACCGGCTACCATGAACACCAGCAGCAACAGAACCTCAAGATTTACCTCGATTTCGTGCATCATGTGTTCTGGCGAAGTCATGCCGATAAACATGGCTTCAATGAGCAACAGACCACCCGGCTGCAAAGGATAGCATTTCAGCGCCATCGCCAGTGTGAAGATAAACTGGATTACCAGCACCCAACCCGCGGCGTATGGATCCACCATGAAAAGGAAGGGATTGATAATCAGAAACGCTACAATCGTTTTTTTGTACCAGTCCGGCGCATGCCCCAGAAAGTTCTTATAAAGCGCCATTGGTAGCGATGTTTGCATAGTTAATTTTCCTTTAACAACAAGTTGGCGGTGTGCCTGGCCCTATATTGATATTTATTCAGTGTAGCCGTTTTAAAAGACAAGTTATGGTTTTTAGTGGTTTTTTGTGACCCGTGACTTATCTGACATCTGACTCTACATCAAATTTTAACCCTGAGAAAGTCGGGCCAGATATCGATGTCGACGTGCTGCAATGCAGCAAATAAGGTGGTGGGTTGGCCCGAATGCACCTAGTAAACGTAAGATTATTTAAACATCAATAAGTTACAAAAAAAATAATAAAGCCAATTGGTTAACGAACAGGCTACCTACAAGATATGTAAAATTAAAAAGAAATTCGGATAAATTTAATAACAATTCATTTACTGGCGAAAATGTAGCCGTAATAAGGGCGTAGACCCCGCCAGCTCTCACTTTTGTAACGGGTTGTGTTACAAAGCGGGCGGGTAACACCGTCACTTAACTTATCGTTGTCCGCGCTCACTTTGTGAACTTTTCAATTTAGTCATGTTGATGTTAGGCAAAACGATATTGACCAGATACCTTACCAAAAGTAACCGCAGCCCTGGATAGTGCCTCAGCTTCCTGTTTTATCGCCAGGCAATGATGGTGATTCTCATCACTACCATTAGAAATCGAGCGAAGTAATTGCTCTGCATTTTCAACCGATGCCAATTGCGAGTGCGTCGATTCAACAATTTTTTGGTTGAGTAAGGTTATCGCATCAATGTCTTCCGCCAGCTGGCGAAACGAGTGAATCATAGTGCTAGCATCTTCTGATGAGCGTGTGGCAATGGTTGCGCAGCTGGACAATTGTTGAGCATTATTCAAACTTTCTCGTTGCAATTGTTCAATTTCCATTTGAATTTTTTCAGTCGCGTCGTGGGTCTTCATTGCCAATTCTCGCACTTCATCGGAAACGACCGCAAACCCCCGGCCATTTTCGCCCGCACGGGCGGATTCTATGGCTGCATTCAACGCTAACAGGTTAGTTTGCTCAGCAATTGATTGGATCAATTCAACCACGCTACCGATTGATACAATATGTTCTGACAAGGCTTGCGCACTCTTGCTAGATGCCATTAGTTCGTTGTGTAGGGTATGAAACTCATCGATAAATGATTGAATTCGCGTAATATTTGAAGAGGCTTGCTGATGACTGTTACGGGTGTTTGCTACCCCCTGATTGACAAGTTCATGAATTTGATTGGCTTTTTCCAGGATACTGCTGGTCATAGCACTCACAGAAGTCGTACTGTGTTTTTGTTCCGAACTGGTCGTTTCCGCATGATCGACTTCAGGTTTTACCTTTTCAACATGGCAGAGAATGTCGCTGGCCGTGGCAGACATCATGCGAATACTTTGTTCAAAATCGCCGAGTAACTGATTAAATGCCAGCGCGGTTTCACCTGCTTCAGTGCCGTATTCTACTGGGGCACGAAGTGATAAATCCTTTTCTTTTACGATTTTGTCCATGGTCTGCATTGTATCTAGCCACACGGTGCGGGCGCCATGTTCTACTACATTCAGGCCTAAGTCTTCATCACCACCTGAAACACGCAGATCGTGAAGTTTGTTAAGAATGAAAAATACCAGGTATCCGAGTCCGAAAGCCCAGACAAAATAAGCGACAATACCGGTGACTTGCGTTGCTGCTTGAGAGAGGGCACTGCCTGCAGGCAAAACTGACGGATCGGCGAAGAATGCAAGTGCCAGTGTGCCCCATACGCCACCAAAGCCATGAACTGCAATGGCTCCAACAGGATCATCGAGCTTAAATTGATAGATGAGCCAGTCTTCGGCGAAATAAACTATGATGCCACCTAACGCACCCACAATGAGTGCATAATTCGGTGAGATAAGCGCGCAGCCAGCGGTTATGCTAACCAGGCCTCCTAATACCCCGTTTAGTGTTTTTTCAACGGCAATTTTACCCTTACCCAAGGCCGCCGCCATCACAATACAAGCAAGGCCACCGCCGGCAGCAGAGAGCATGGTATTGAGAATAATACCAGGAACAGCATCGTCGGCTGCTAATTGACTACCGCCATTGAAACCGAACCAGCCAAAAAACAAAATAAATACACCCAAGGTGGAAAGAAGCAAATTGTGTCCGGCAATAGGTTGCGGTTCTTTTTTTTCGTTGAACCGGCCTTTTCGTGCCCCAAGTATAATAACCCCTGCCAGGGCGACCCAAGCGCCTACTGAATGCACAACAGTGGAGCCAGCGAAATCAACAAAGCCACGGGCTTCCAACCAGCCTACATGCTCTGCACCGGCGATACTGCCCCACGCCCAATGACCAGACACAGGGTAAATAATGGCACTTATCACAATGGTAACAATAAGATAAGCATTGAATTTCGCTCGCTCTGCTACCGCGCCGGCAACGATGGTGGCAGCCGTTCCGGCGAAAGTAGCCTGGAAAATAAAAAACGCAATCGTGGAAGGGGTGGTCACTTCGCTGCCCATAAAGCCGGAAAACGCCACAAATGTTCCCCCGTCGCTGCCAAACATGAGAGCATAACCCACGCACCAGAAGGCAATGACCGCTACGATGAAATCACTGACATTTTTTATTGCGACGTTGTAGCTGTTTTTTGCTCGTACAAAGCCTGATTCCAACATGGTGAAACCTGCTTGCATAAACATCACGAGTCCAGCAGAAATAAGAACCCAAAGGATATCGATAGGTGCCAAATCCATTTTCAGAATTGTCCGGTTATAGAAGGAGAATTCTTTTTAGTGTAGAACAAAAAATGAACTGCGTGCGATTTGGAGCAAATGAGCGTGCAATTTAAAAAAAAACGGGCCACCCAAGGTGACCCGCTAGTTTCATCTCACTTTTAATGAGGGCTGAGCTTACTGCTCTGCATCTGTTTTTGGCGTGTCTTCTGGCGCCGCATCACGCCAACGCTTACGCTCGCCTTTATCGCGTGGACCTTTGTCATGACGACCTTCACCACGGGGACCGCCGCGCATATCTCTTTGCTCACGAGACATCATTTTTTGTAACATGGCCGTTTTCTGTTCGTCAGTGAATACCGTCCAGAATTCGTCGCGCAGCGCCTTTTGCTTCTCTTTAAGTGTCACAAGTTTTTGTTTTTGCGCGTCGGTTAGCTCAATGTCTTTCATCATCTTGTGCATCATCGGCGGCATGGTTTGTTCCATACGATCCGCTTTGTCGTCGTCACTATTTGCAGCTAGCGCTAGCCCATTGATGCTTGCGCCCATGAACACTGCTGCGATGCTGACCAGACCAATCTTTTTAAGTGAACGTTTCATAATGTTCTCCTGGAAATTTGTTCAGCCTCTTATTGAGGACAGCTTCATACTAGCGCGCTGAATGTCACGAAACGTTAAGAAGTGCAAATCTGATGTGAACATATGAAAAGTCAGGCATTATTAGCCATGTTAGAGTAAAAACAGGGCGCCAATGAGCATTCTATTAATTGAAGATGATAAAGGTCTTGCCGAGTTACTTACTGAGTTTCTCAGTATGTCTGGCTACGATGTTGTCCATTGTGCCGATGGTGAAGCTGGTTTGCAGGCCGCGCTTACCCAAACCGACATCGACTTGGTGCTGTTAGATGTAATGCTGCCGAAAATGAATGGACTGGATGTACTCAAGGGCATACGCCAGCAAAGTGAGTTGCCGGTTCTTATGCTCACGGCAAGAGGTGATGACTTAGATAAAGTACTTGGCTTGGAGTTGGGCGCAGATGATTATCTGGCAAAACCATTCAACGACCGTGAACTGTTGGCAAGAATTCGGGCCATTATTCGACGGACCGGCGATAAGCTTTCATTATCCTCAGAGGCGGCGCGCGAAAACAAAAAAATGTTACTTCAAGTCGGTGACATTGAAATTGATACACAAAAAATGTCAGTCAGTTGTCATGGTAGCGAGCTGGAGCTAACGGGCAGCGAATATGCGTTGCTCAAGTATTTAGGAAGCAAAGCCGGCGAACTTATCAGCAAAGAGGTATTATCAGAAACTTGTCTTGGCCGTAGGCTACAAGCGTTTGATCGCAGTATTGATACGCACATCAGTAACCTGCGCAAAAAGCTCAATGCTGTGAACTCCTCGGTGGATATAAAAAGCCAACGCGGCCGTGGTTACGGAATTTTCGTCTGATATGCGCTCCATTCGTAATTTTAACCTTAAGGTGTTGAGTTGGTTTTGGCTGACTATTCTGGTGTGCTTACTTTCTATTGCCATCCCTGCTTACATCATGCAGGAACTTTCAGATAACTCTCATCTCACTTCCCGTGAAAACCACCTGCTGGAAAATTTTGCGAAGAAAATGAATGCCGTGGTGGCAGAAACAGGGGATAACCGCCGGGCAATTCGATCACGGTATCGAGATCTGGATGAAAGAATGCCATTCCAATGGTTTATCATTAATGAAGAGCTTGAGATCGTTGCCAGCAGTGCGCCAGTAAGAGATTCGCTAAAGAGCCGTTTTGATAGCCGACGTTTCTGGTTATTTGCCCGCGGTGAACATCCTCGCGACATCAACATGGAATGGACACGCATGATCGGACCCGCAACACTGAGTTCTCGCCCCGATTGGAAGCTCATTTTATGGCGTCCTGAACGGCCACGCCCAGAAGATATTTTTCAGGCAATGCCTTGGTGGTTAATGGCGTCAATCTTTGTGCTTGTGACTTCTGTAATGAGTTGGCTATTGGTGCGCTCAATCGCTCGCCCGTTAAACCGGCTAGGCACAGCCTTCTCGACCGTGGGGAATGGCGGATTGTCTCATCGTATTGAGTTCGATAACGCCAGCAGTAAAGACAGTGAGTACGCATCTTCTGCGCCTTTCACCCGGCTTTTTGCTCAGTTTAATGAAATGACAGCAAAAATTGCTGCCCTTATTCAAAATCAAAAACGTCAGAGTGCCGATATCTCACACGAACTCAGAACGCCGTTAACCCGACTGCAAATGACCCTGGCGCTGGTACGCCGCAAATGTGAAGATCCGGCATTATTCCCTCTGCTAGAGCGCGCTGAGCGGGAAAATGAACTACTTAATTTGCATATTCAGCGGCTATCCGACCTAACCACCATGGAGGCGAGGGCGATTCAGCAGGGCGTGGTAACCTTGAGTGTTTCCTCGTTGCTCGAAGCGCTCTGTGAAGACGCGGCATTTGAAGCTGAAGGGCTGGACATGCAGTGGCAGCATACGTTATGTGATGCCACTCTTACCGTGTATGAAGAGCCGTTTATCACCGCGATTGAGAATGTGGTGCGCAATGCGTTCAAATATGCAGCTTCATCGGTATCATTACGTTGTGCTCTTGAGAATAACGAAGTCATCATTGTGATCGATGACGACGGCCCCGGAGTGGAGGAATCTGATTTAGCGCGACTTACCGACGCATTCTATCGAACAGATAGCGCGAGAAGCAGCGAGACTGGTGGTCTTGGACTCGGTTTGGCCATTACTGCAGAGGCAGTGAGACTGAACAGCGGTAAACTCGTGTTCCGCCGAGCCGACAAGGGTGGGTTGCAAGTGGAAATGCGTTTTCAAACAGCAGTGAACTAAATCGATCCTTTTTCCGGTCTCACTTCGTTTAACTCATATCATCAATACTTTTAAGTGGTGGAAGCGATTATGTCTTCAGCGCCGGTGCGATTTTTTCTCTTCGCCGTTATGTCTCTCATGTTGTTATCAGGCTGTGCCTCTAATAAGCCCCAAATTAATATGGATGAGCAACAAAACTTTGCTGCCATCAAAACCTTCTATGTGAAGCCTCCGTTGAACTCCGTTAACGGCACTCTTGAAAATCAACTCGAATCCGCCATTTCTTCCATCATGCGGGGTAAAGGTTTAAGCCCAGTTGGTCAGGCTGATGCCGACATAGAAGTCGCATTTTTGCCGACAACAGCGCGAAAGCAAGATGGTAAATCGGTAAGCTTGGGATTGGGCACCGGCGTATTTGGCCGTACCACCGGTATTTCGCTGGGCAGTATCTTCAGTGTGCCTGTGGGTGAGCAGGTCTCTGAATATCAAAACTTGCAAATTGATGTCATAAAAAATGGCAGCTTTATCTATAGTGCGGCCGGTAGCGCAGAACTGGATGCCAGCGACAATATTAGTGTACAGCGTGCACTGTCAGATTTAGTCCGTGAGCTTCTCGAGCCTTATCCGGCAACAAATAAAGCGCAGTAAGTAAAAAGGTTGCGTTGGCATATTTTGCCCCCAATTCTATTAATTCAACTCGTTATTACAAAGGTAAATGAATGACTCGCCATTTCGAAAAAGCAGACGGTTTATGTGAACAGAAAGATCCGGCAACGAACGGCTTCGTGTTTAACCAAACCATGCTACGTATTGCTGATCCCGAACGGTCACTGGACTTTTACACTCGGGTGATGGGCATGACGTTATTGAAAAAGTTGGATTTTCCAGACATGGCGTTCAGTTTGTATTTTTTGACGCACGGAGAAGACTTTTCTGATATCAGCAGCGATGAAGCTGAGCGCACGGCGCAAACTTTTGGACGTCCCGCCATGTTAGAGCTCACCCACAACTGGGGCGATACCGCAGAGAATAAAACGTACCACAATGGAAATAGCGAACCTCGGGGCTTCGGCCATATTGGTTTTCACGTACCCGATCTCGAAGGCGCATGTGCTCGTTTCGAAGAACTCGGTGTAGCGTTTCAGAAGCGTTTAGCCGACGGCAAGATGAACAATATAGCTTTTATTAAAGATCCCGATGGCTATTGTATTGAAATTTTTGACGCCAACCGGGTTGCCAGTGGAAAGTAAGATACCCTCAAATTTTCAATTCGTTCTTCCTACATTTTGCCTGCTCAAGCACTTTGAGCAGGTCATAAATCCCCTCTAATTTATCTAATCTTTCGCCGCTTATCTTGCGTAACAAATCTGAATTCAACGTTCTTAAGTTCAAGTTTGAGGAGACGGTAATGGCCACTAACCACGGTAATCAGATAAAAAACGATGATCGTTACGAAGCATTAAGAGACAAAGGCTACAGCAAGGAAAAAGCCGCACGGATTTCAAATGCGCAGGCGAATCCTAATCAGCATCCGTCTGAGAAGGGCGGTAAAGCCAAGAAATATGAAGAGTGGACCAAAGATGAACTTTATGAGCGTGCGCAGGAAATTGATATTGATGGGCGTTCGAGCATGTCGAAAGATGAGCTTATTGATGCGTTGAGGGATCATTAAATAATAGAATAGAGGGCTTACGGCTCTATTGGGTTGGTTGTTTTTTGACCTTTTAGAGAGGGTGTTGGTGCGGAAGTTAAGTTTTTTTCGATAAGCTGGAGTACTTTCTCTTCTCATTATCTAAGCGTCAAGTTTATGATTTCACTGTTAATTAGTGAGTTGGATTAGTGTTCTTACCTCGTACTTATTCCTAATTTAGATAGCAATCACCGCATATCACTATCTATATAATTGTCTTAAGGAAAATTCCTCTGGTACAATCAGTTCGATAATAAGAGATATTCAGACGAGACACCGATGATATACAAAGCCCAGAGCCCGGCAGGTTTTGCTGAGGAGTACATTGTTGAGTCAATTTGGAGCGGCCGCTTTCCACCGGGAACGATTCTTCCGGCAGAACGAGAATTGTCCGAACTGATTGGCGTCACTCGCACCACATTGCGCGAAGTACTACAACGTTTAGCCAGAGATGGCTGGCTGACGATTCAGCATGGCAAGCCGACCAAGGTAAATAATTTCTGGGAAACGTGCGGCCTGAATATTCTTGAAACCCTGGCTCGCCTGGATCAAGACGGTATTCCCGAGTTGGTTGATAACCTGTTAGCAGCACGCACTAATTTAAGTGCGGTGTTCATCCGCATGGCTATTCGGAACAACCCTGAAGACTCGGCAGAAATCATTGCTCGTTATCTGGAAGTGGAAGAAGACGGTAAAGCCTTTGCGCACTTCGATTACCAACTCAACCACGATTTAGCGTTGGCATCGGGGAATAAAGTCTTCGTGCTGATGATGAATGGTTTCAGAGGGTTGTATTCCCGTATTGGTGGATACTTCTTCTCTCACCAAACTGCCCGTGATGTGGCGAAAGACTTTTACAGCAAGTTGCTGGAAACGGCAAAATCCGGTGAACATGAAAGTGTACCGAATCTTATCCGTCAGTACGGTATCGCGTCCGGCAAGGTGTGGTCGCAGATCCGCGAAGACATGCCAAAAGATTTGGTCGATTGATTTTAAAAGAAAGAGGCTTATGCCTCTTTTTTTATTCCTGCAGTTTAGTATGTGATTTCTAACTTTATGGCTTAATTTAATCAGTAGATAAATAGCTTGTTAAAGGAGACAGAGTGATGTCCAAATCAGATACCATCAAAAGTAAACTGAATGACGCTGAAGATTTTGCCCGTAAAGTTTGGCTTGCAGGCTTAGGCGCTTATGGCAAAAGCGTGGAAGAAGCGCAGGGCCGCTACGAAAAGCTGAGCACGGAAGCGTCGAAAGTATTCGATGACTTAGTGAAAAAAGGTGAATCGTTAGAAGACGATGCCCGTACCAAGTTCAAAGAAACATCCGACGATGTAGAAAACCGTGTTAGCGATGTGCGTAAAAAGCTGGGTCTCGATGTCGACAACACCGATCAGCGCATCGAAGAATTGTCTGCGAAGATCGACGCCCTCACCGAGGCGGTAGCAAAGTTGGCTGCCAGTAAGTAAATCGATTTGGCGCTGGTAACACCCCGTTAGCAGCGCACTCGAGGCGTAATCTACTGACAAAGGGCATTATCATGACAGCGAGAAATAAACCTAATGGTCCATTAACGGGTTGGTTAGAAGCGGGTAGTGAGCTTGTAGCAGAGCAATTAGCCGGTGTGACCAAACAGGTTAATGCACACATTGAAAATCAGCAGCGCACCATCGATGATCTTCAAGCCAGAGGCGCGGTGCTGGATGCAAAAATAAAGCAAGCGCTTTCACCAGGAACCGTTTTGGACAACGTTGAACAAATGGTTAAAGCGAATCCGCTTTGGTCGTTGGTGCCTACGTTTAATAACAAAGGCGCAAAAAGGGCAGAGCAACTTGATGCCTTGTCTGCCAAAGTGGATCTGTTGGTCGAGCAAGTGGCTCTGCTTGCTGCGAAAGAAGCTAAAGTAAAAGCAGAAAAGTTGGCCGCAGAAAAGCTAAAACAAGCTGAGGCGGAAGCAGTAGAATCAGCATCCACAGAGACGGTTGTTAAACCTGACGACGATAACGTCGCAACGCCAGAGAAACCCTCTCGTCGACCTTCTACCCGCAAAAAAACGGTAGCGACGACGCCGAAAGTGAAAACACGCTCAGTGTCGACGGCAAAGCCACCAACAAGAAGTTAAGTTAACGCCGGCGAGATGTAGATGTCGGCGTTTTCACCATATCTAACGCCAAATGATCTGGTTCTTCTTATCAGCATAGAACTCATGGGCTTCCCAATATGCCGGAATATGATTATCCACATCGTCCATGGTGAAGTTCTTGCGAAGCAAGCTCATGATCTCCGCCATTCTCTCCCGGTCCATGGTCATCAGCTTTTGTTTGCTTTTGTCGAAGTAGAGGTTGCGTTCGGCAGGAATGCGCACCTCTGTTGTGGGTGAACAAAACTGCTGCTGTCTGGAAACGACCTTACAGATAGGTTCATCCGGTTTTTCCGGATTCAGTCTTGTTACTATGGCATATTCATAATGATTTTTCTCTTTACCGTCGTCACCCACAGGAATAAAACACACGCCAAATCCAATGGGGAAATGTCCCACCATGGATATGAAATATTCAGTAAGACGTCGACTCACATTTTGCTGCTTAGCTAATTGCTCGATGAGAATATAGCTTTTCGGAATAGAGGCTCGGCTGTAAGCCGCTTTTGTTGATAGCACAAAGGAGGCATACACTTGCGGTATTTTGATGATGTCTCCAATGCCGATTTTACCAATAAAGGTGTTTTGAATGATTTCAAGGGCGAAAGCGTGACCTTCCTTGCTGCCAAAAGCCTCTTCTGGGGTGAGGGCATCCTTCAGGTAGGTCACCGTGTATTGATAATTTAATTGCAGCATTTGTTTTCTTTCGGCATCGCTAATTTCTCTGAAGGGGTCAAGCTTACCTTGTTTGCCAATCAGGATATCCTGCGCGGCTTTATGGTTGAGGCCAATATCTTGCAGAAGCGCAGCCGTAATAACAGGAACCGCAATGTACTGCGTCCAC
This sequence comes from Alteromonas sp. ABH2_165, assembly GCF_056159945.1. Taxonomy (NCBI): domain Bacteria; kingdom Pseudomonadati; phylum Pseudomonadota; class Gammaproteobacteria; order Alteromonadales; family Alteromonadaceae; genus Alteromonas; species Alteromonas sp. ABH2_165. The sequence goes on along the minus strand of NZ_JBSWWF010000011.1, from coordinate 77,815 downwards.
TCATACATCTTCTCGTGGTCATCAAATCGTCCCAGTAACCCTCTATGCTTTAGCAGGTAAGGGTGCTTTAGGGCATCGTCGGCCAGTATTTTATCAACCAAACGCAGTGCAAGAATTGCTTTGTAAAGAGGTCTTAGGCGCTGATGTTGACGGGCATAACCAGGATTATTCTCCCTTGTGAGAAGGAACAAAGTACCGAGCACACGTGCCGTGGAATTCTGCGTTTCGAAGTAAGTTTCGCCCTCGCAGAGGTCTAAAATGATGCGCACTATCCGCTGCAAGTGCCGGTTGCGTTCTTGCAATGCTTGGTCGTGTAAAGCGACTTTTTGATTGTGCTTTTCAGTGAGTTCGTCGAGCAGCTTTTGATTAGCACGGTGCGTTTTTACTTCGTTTATTTCCAGCGCAAGGGTATTTATCTCAGCAGTGAGTGCAGGCGCTGTTTCGAAGTAATGTTGGGCGAGCGAGACTAAGGTAGGTTTGGTTTTCCCGTTAGCGTCGACAAGATCTGTCAGATTTTTAATTCTAACGACTAACGGACTATCAGCTTGTTCAAATTTGCTATTCACAACAACCTTCTGAATGACGTTCCATCTAAGTAGATTCCGTTCTGGCTGATGATGATGCGTGACCCGACACCTTGGCTTCACGTTCTTTCAGCTTAGCTAATAAACGCCTTAAAGTCTCACTAATTTTTGTATTTCTCTCAATAATATCAATGTGTTCCCACGTGGCTCGCTCACCGTCTGAAATAAGGTTGGTAACGCTTTCCAAAGTTGGGTTCGCCATAATTTGCGTCAGACTTCGCAACTGCCGTTGCGGGAGTATGTTGATATTTCCCACATACTGTTGATCGATTATAGACCGCACCTTATGGATTGCGAGTTTAGTGCCGCGGTGATTGACCCACTTTTCCAGAATATCAAACGCAAACACACTGTTACTTTTTGCAAGTTGCCTTACATGTCGGAAAGTCAGCCCGGTAATACTGGTTTCTTCGCTGCGGTTGGCGGGGACGAACGGAATAGCAAGGGGATTCGTTTGGCTGACAATGCTGTGGTTCACGCCGTAAAGGCGTGATAATTGTTTGTAGGGTAAATCGGCCATCATCGACCCGTCGACAAAGCGACGGTTTGGGATGTAAGGCACAATATCGCCCTGAAGATTTTTCGCTTTTAATTGCACGGGGCTGAAAAACACCGGCACGGCGGTTGATGCCCGCACCGCTTGCGTAATGACTGCTCTGGGCGATGTTTTTGCATTAAGCACTCTGGATTGCTGATGCAAATCTGCAGGAGATACGCTTACGTTTATATGCTTACCGGAAAGCGCAAAGGCTTCGTCAAAGGTCATAATGTCGAACAATTCAATCAACGTGTTTTCCAGCGCCCGACTGTCGAACAGTGATTTTTTCCCGAATCCCGACCAGTGCCGCCAGTATCTGAATTTTTCCAGAATAAATTCCGGGGCTAAACACGCTTCTAATTCTGATTGTTTTCGCGTGCCAATGAGGGCGGCGATTATTGCACCTGCGCTGGCGCCGGAAATCACGCCGGGCAGCAGGTTTTGCTGATTCAATGACTTCACAACTCCAGCATGAAAAATACCCAGTCCGGCACCACCAGACAGCATCAGGCACGATTGACCAAACGCGTACGTTGTCTCTTCAAAAAAGCGTTTTTTCTCATAGAAATCCACTATTGATTCGTCGGCTTCATAAATGGTGTTAAGGGCGGTGACAACTTCATCGATAAAAGTCTGGATAAGATCTTTCGTCCCTATTCGGCAATGGCCGAGCAGAGCGGGATTGGCGATATTCCCAAGGTTCCCATGCAGCCCCTCATGAATGATGGACATCAGGCCGTACACATCCTGCAGCTTTCTTGCTGCCTGCATTCTTTCTACCCGTTTGCGGATAAGGCGGTAATCATAATGCTGACTTACGTCTTCGTTTTTCCACTCATCAGCGCCAGACAGCGCGTCGTGAGCGAGACTGGCTTCACGGTAAGTGGGGTAATCTGCAGCATTCGCTATTTCTTTTTCAATTGCAGATAGTCTAGGGGGGAAAATGGCCATACTTTACCTCTTTAACGATGCTACCCAAGCTCGCCTTTGCTCATACGCATGATCTTCCTCTATGCCACTTTCGTAACGGTTTGCAAGCAACGAGTACAAGCCTGATAGCAGGATTATTAAGAGTGTAGAAAGCCTGATTTGAAATTACACCCTAATTTCACCCCCTGGATTTATCCGCTGCGCCATCCAAATCATGTTTTGCTGATAAATGTTTGCTAATTCGCGGTTCTGCCTTTAGCCTGAACCTATGTTGATAAAATAACCAGAACACAATAGCTTGCATGGAATGGAACGCTGAAACGCTGAGCTTGCTGTCTATCCCGCTGATCAGTGCGATAGTTGGTTGGTTAACAAACTACCTTGCCGTGAGGATGATGTTTTATCCTATCGAGTACGTGGGTTACCGTCCTTGCTTTGGTTGGCAGGGCCTGATCCCGGCCAAGCGCAGGGAAATGGCTGAAATTGAAGTCGAGCTGGTGCTCGGTAAGCTGCTTAGTGTTGAGGAATTGGCAGCGCGCTTAGAGGGCGACGTGCTGGCGCTGTCTATCGAGCGCAGACTTAAACAAGTATTGCGCGCCGTGGTCAACGAGGTCATGGAAGAGTCTGCACCGGATTTATGGGCGGCCATTCCTGTGCAAGGCAAAAATCTGGTTTATCGTCGCATCGAAAACGACATGCCTCATGTGGTGAAAAAACTAGTTACCGATTTTCAGCTCAATATCAACGAAATCTTAGATATTAAGGAGCTGGTGGTAGAGCAACTGGTGAAATCCCCTGAACTCATTAATGAAATTTTTCTTACTGCGGGTGAAAAAGAATTCCCCTTCATTGTTCGTTCTGGGTTCTATTTCGGCTTTCTGTTTGGCTTACCTACCATGTTGTTATGGCACTACTTTCAGGCCTGGTGGCTACTCCCATTGGGCGGATTGCTGGTGGGATATATCACTAACTGGATTGCCATCAAAATTATTTTTCAGCCCAAGCGTCCTATCAAGATTGGCCCCTTTACGTTGCAGGGCATGTTCCTTAAGCGGCAGCAGGAAGTCTCGAAGGTATATGCCGATATCATAGAGCGAAAACTGATCACGCCACAAAATATCACTCATGTGATCTTGCATGGTTCAGGTTCGGCGCAGTTGCTAGAGCTTATAGAGCTACATGTGAATGATGCTATTGAACGCTATGTCGCCGTTGCCCAGCCGTATTTCGCATTAGGTGTGGGGTCAGATAACTATTTCCGCATGAAGTCACTCGCGGTGAAGCGCATCTTTGAAAATTCCGATAAGTACTTGTTCTATGCCTACGATTACGCCCATGGCGCGCTACGGGTGGGCGATGATTTATGTTTGCGCATGCAGGCGCTGTCCCCTGAAGAGTTTGAAGGGGTGTTGCGGCCGGCTTATAGGCAGGATGAGTGGAAGCTCATTGTTACCGGGGCATTGTTAGGGTTGGCCGCCGGTATTGCTCAGCTAACATTGATATTCGGAGCGCCATTCTGATTATGAAAACCGCTGAGCGCATTTTGTATACGGCATTGAGCTTGTTCAACGAACACGGTGAAAACAGTGTAACCAGTGTCGATATCGCCTTGGAGCTCGATATCAGTCCGGGGAATTTGTACTACCATTACAAAGGCAAGGAAGTGATGGTGGAAAAATTGATCGCGTTGCACAAAAGCCAGATGTTGCAGGTATTACGGCGTGATTTGCTCGACAAAGTGGAAGGTGCTGAGGCCTTTTACTACCTGTACCTGATTATCGAAAAAATGCATGTTTTCCGTTTTTTCTATCGCAGCCCGGGGGATTTGGCAGAGAAATACCCGCATAGTCACAAAATAAGAAACAACGTAATAGATGCATTGGAGTCACAGCTGCATAGACTGCTGCAACAAATGACGGAACGAAATGAATTATTGGCCAGTAAAAGCGAATTGCTTCTGCTTACAGAACTGTTGTCACTCATTCTTACCCAATCATTCCAATATGATCAGCTGAGCCGCCCGCTCGACGAGGATGCGCAGCGCTACCATTGTTTATCGTTGGTGCTTACAAGTCTGCTACCTCGTTTACGTTTACCGGAAGAAGAGTTGTGGTCTCTGCAAAAAGGCATCGATAGCCATAGTTTGGCCAATCTTAGACGCCCTCACTTACAGAATACGCAAAGCGAACTACCGGGCGAGTCAGTCTGATGTCTCGTTCTTTGTCATTTCTTGATAAATCCTTTTGGTTGGCGGAATCTGACGCCAGCCCTAAACATGTGGGTTGTCTGCAAATTCTTGCAATGCCTGACGACGCAGACCCGACGACCTATGTCGATGCACTTTTTCGGGAAGTGAAAGCGCACGATAAAGTTACCCCGCCGTTTAATTGCCGGATAAAAACGTGGCTATCGTATCCGCTGGGGTTACAACCGGTTAAACAGATGGACATGGATTACCATGTGCAGTGCCATCGTATTGAAGATGTGCACGACAGACAAAAGCTGGATGCGCTTGTTGAAACCCTGCATGCTTCGCGGTTAGATTCAAACAAGCCACTGTGGCAGTTCGTATTTATGCATGACAGCAAGAGCCGACAGTTTGTGATTTACGCCCGGGTTCACCACATGTACGGCGATGGCGCCACCTTGGTACGTTGGTTTCAGGCCGGCTATACGGCGAAGCCAAACCACGATGACTTCGTGCCAGTGTGGGCGCTTAAACGGTTGCGGCACAAACGTAAAAGTCTGGTGCGTTGGCGCGACCGCGCTTATGCCAGCCGACAGTTTTTAAAGGCGGCGTGGGAATGTTGCTGCATCGTTGTGCGGCTGTTGATGAAAATCATGCGCATCAACACCCACTATATGCCTGTGCCATTTACCGGAACGAAAACCCCACTAACCGGTCAGTTAAAGCCGGGTAGGGCGGTAACGACCATGGATATTGATTTTATTCGTGTGCGCGGATTGGCCAAACGAACCCGGTCTTCGGCCAATGAAATATTGCTCTGTATCTTTGATATTGCCGTTCATCGATTTCTGCATGATTACGGGCAAACCTTTAGCCGACCACTTTACACCAACATTCCCATTAATCTTCGCAAGCCGGGTGAGAAAACCACCGGCAACAAAATTGCCATTGTGCCCATTGAACTGGCTCACGGCGAGCGAGATCCGTATCTTCGTTTACGGCAGATTATTGTGAACCACAGAATTGTCAAAAATGCTGCTCAGTCGGCCACACCGAGGGCCTTCAGCGGTTATACAATCGCTATTCAAGCGGTATCACTGGTGTTTGAGTGGTTACGTCTGTCCGATTGGGTAAAACCCATCGCTAACATTCTTATCTCAAATCTGCCTGGCCCTGTGGAATACAGGTACTTAAAAGACAGTAAGTTGCTAGCCTGCTATCCGGTATCGACCATGACGCCGGGCGGGGGAGTAAACATTACGGTGATGACATACAGCGGCAAAGCAAACATTGGTCTGGTGTGTTGTAATCGTCACGTGAAAGATTTAAACCCACTGGCAAAATATGCCCAGGAAGCGCTGAATAAACTTGAGCAATCTGTCGATGATCCTACTGTGGGTATTGATGATATTGGCGAACAAATTCACCGTTATCCGCCCTCTATCGTTAGCGAATAGAAAGTGTCAGCGACTTAAGGAGTCATCAATTAACGGCTAAAAGCTAAATCGTAGGCTGTCTTTTTCTACTGAGACCTGTTTCCCCCAACGTAAAAAGGTACGCTCACGCCACCCTTCGCTAAGTTGATAGTACAAGGCATCTTCATCAAGCAGGGAAAGTAACCGGCGGGAGATATCCGGTTTATGGTGGTCGAGAATTTTCTGCTTATCGGCACTGAGAAAAAGTTGCAGGTAATTCACGATTTTATCGCTGCGCCCCGTAGTTGCCACACTGGCAACGCTGATCAAGGGTTGCGCAAGCAGATTACTAAGACTTTTCCCTAACGTGAGGCCAGGCAAAATTTGTGAAATGAGATCTTGTGTGTCTTTGATAAAACTAAAATTATCGTTAACCAATTGAATCACATCAACATCCACATCGGTTAATCGCACAATGCCCTCAGCGGGAGCGTAAACCGGCTCTGCACTTACCACCAAGATGACATGGGCGCGGTAAATTTTTGCATCGAGAACGTTCAGCTCTAATTCGGCAAAGCATTCCAACGCTAAACGCTGTTGTTGCGCGTTAAATTGTACCCGGGCTTCAGTAACGTGCACTGAACCGGCGCCGGCGGGCACATCAATGGGAAACAGGCGGGGGAAATGGGGCTGAATTAACGCGTTGAGTTCGTCGCGGCTGAAATCATCATGGGTGAGTCGGCCAATTTTTATCAGCATACCACATACCCATATTTTGCTTAGCTCCTGCCAGCTCATGGTGTCGACTGTCCTTTAGCTGTGACGTGTATTTATGACGCGTTTCAAATTAACCGTTCAACAGTAACACAAATAAAACAGACAACGGCGTTAAATTTGTTAAACTGGTACGAGCAGTTGGCGCTGACGGATTGAACAATGAATGAAGAGAAATTCGATTACGTAATTGTAGGTGGTGGTTCGGCCGGAGCCGTCATGGCCGCCCGTTTGTCAGCAAATCCATCCCTGTCAGTGTGTTTGATTGAAGCGGGAGGCGCCGACACTAATCCGCTTATTCATATTCCTTTTGGCCTTGCTTTACTTAGTCGGTTCGACAACATCGGCTGGGGCTATTTTACTGCAGAGCAGCAGGCTTTATCCCATCGCGAGTTGTTCTGGCCCCGGGGAAAAACACTAGGCGGCAGCAGTTCGGTTAACGCCATGTGCTACATTCGAGGGCAGCGAGAGGATTACGACCGCTGGCATCAGGAAGGAGCACAAGGATGGGCCTATCATGATGTATTGCCATGGTTTCGCAAGGCTGAAGATTTCTTCCGAGGCGCAGATGCCTATCATGGTGTCGGCGGACCGCTGCGAGTTGAAGCGTTAAAGCATACCGACCCGCTCTCCGATAGATTTATCGCCGCCGCTGAAGAAGCTGGGTATACGCAGAGGGATGATTTTAATCGCGAGCAGCGTTGTGGCCTTGGCTACTACCATGTTACTCAAAAAAATGGGCGTCGGTGGTCTACTGCACAGGCTTACCTTAAACCGGTGCTGAACCGACCGAATCTTACGGTTTACACCAAAACCAGTGCAGAAAAAGTCTTGTTTAATCACGGCACCGCGACGGGTGTGCAAGTGCGGTTTAAACGCAAAAATCGCAGAATTCTTGCTACCCGGGAAGTGCTGTTATGCGGCGGTGCAATCAACTCTCCTCACTTGCTGATGCTTTCTGGTATCGGCCCCGGTGAAATGTTGGCGGACAAAGGAGTTCACGTACAGGTGGATTTACCTGGCGTGGGCTGTAACCTACAAGATCACCTGGATGCCATTGTGCAGTATCGGGCGAAAGGACATCACGGTTATGGTGTGGCGCTATCGGCAGTACCAAAGTATGCCGGTGCCACCTGGCGATATTTAACCGGACGTCGCGGGGCGTTTTCTTCAAACATTGCCGAGGCGGGAGGCTTTGCTTGTTCGTCACTTGCTTCAAATGGTTTACCAGATTTACAGTTTCATTTTCTGCCTGCCATTCTCGCTGACCACGGACGACGCATGGTGCATGGCTATGGTTTTGGCGTACATGTATGTGCACTGTACCCAAAATCCAGAGGACGACTGCTGTTGCAAAGTAGTCACCCTGATGACCATCCTCTCATCGATCCGAACTACCTCGCTCATCCCGATGACCTAACAGTATTAATAGACGGCGTACGACAAGCGCAGAAAATTGTGTCCTGTTCCGCATTCGATTCGGTGAGAGGAAAATCCGTATCGCCGGCTTCACATTCGTCTACAGACGAAGAAATTACGCAGTTCATTCGTGATCATGCTGAAAGTATTTATCACCCGGTGGGTACCTGCAAAATGGGCCAGAACGATGACCCTATGGCGGTGGTAGACAATCAGTGTCGGGTACGGGGGGTTAACGGACTTCGGGTCATTGATGCCTCGATAATGCCAACACTGGTGGGCGGCAATACCAATGCTCCTACTGTCATGATTGCTGAGCGGATGGCAGATCTTATTCTTCGCGGCTTGTGGCAGAACGCATAAAGACCTCTGCAGCACAGTCACACATTTCTGCCACATGGCTGGCATCGGCATAAATGCCGTCAATCAATAACCGGGCAATACCGTGGAGGGTGCTCCAGGTAACTTGGGCCAAGCGCAAGGCATCTTGATCGTCAGGCAGCAAGCCGAATTCCTGCCAAGTGCGGGTCATCGTAAGTTGATATTGAAAACACGGATAGGCCACTTCTTTTAATTGGTCGGTGGCTTGATGACTATGCCAAAGTGTTCGACCAAACATCAGTTCATACACTTGCGGGTGGCGGGCAGCATAGCCAACATACTGGTGAATGAATTCTCTAAAGCGTAATCCAGGCGCTTTATCCTGCTGCTCAAATATGGTTTTTGCTGATGTGTGCCAATCGTCAAAACCCTTCGCGGCAATAGCGCATAACAAGGCGTTTTTATCTTTGAAATGATGATAAGGGGCAGTACGTGAAACGCCCACTATCTCTGCGAGCTTGCGCAGTGAAAGGGCATCTATGCCATGCTCTTCAATAATCGCGTTGGCGGCATTAAGCAGTGCCGTACGCAAATCTCCATGATGATATTTTGAGCTGTTAGCCATAAGTCACCGTATCGCTGCTAAAGTGAGGGAAGTGTCCTTTTTAATCTTGACACTGTCAACTTTGATGTTATCTTGACGCTGTCAAGTTTGTGCAGTAAACAATTTGTTAAACTAATATCAACGTTTGGATATACAGAGGGCAAGTCATGAGCACCACACATTACCCCCATCTTTTCCGTCCACTGGAACTGGGCTTCACTCAGTTAAAAAACCGTATCATTATGGGGTCTATGCATACTGGGTTGGAAGAAATGCCCGGTGGACACAAACACATGGCCGCCTTCTACGCAGAACGCGCGCGCGGTGGCGTGGGGCTAATCGTGACCGGGGGCATTGGGCCTAATGAAGAAGGCTCTACTCACCCGATGACCCGACGCTTAGATTCCGATAAAGCGGTAGCACACCACAAAGAAGTCACCGATGCGGTGCATGCCGAGGGTGGGAAAATTTGTATGCAGATCCTGCATACTGGCCGCTATGCGTATTCTGAAAAGCTGGTGGCTCCTTCCGCTATCCAGGCACCTATTAATCCGTACAAGCCAAAAGCGCTTACAGAAGACGAAATAGCATCGCAGATCACTGATTTCGTATTTGCCGCCACACAGGCGCAAAAAGCGGGTTACGACGGCGTCGAAATCATGGGTTCTGAAGGGTATTTTCTGAATCAGTTTATCGCCGTGCGAACCAATCAGCGTACCGATGACTGGGGCGGCAGTTATGAAAACCGTATTCGTTTGCCTGTGGAAGTGGTTCGCCGTGTTCGTGAGGCGGTGGGAGACGCGTTTATTATTATATTCCGCCTGTCCATGCTGGATTTGGTCGAAGGCGGTTCTACCTATGATGAAGTGGTTACGCTGGGGTTAGAAATCGAAAAAGCCGGTGCCACCATTATTAATACCGGGATCGGCTGGCATGAAGCCCGTATTCCCACAATTTCAACCCGTGTTCCCCGCGCCGCGTTCACCTGGGTGACGGCGAAGTTTAAAGCCGCGCTGAACGTGCCGCTGATCACGTCGAACCGAATTAACACGCCGGAAGTTGCTGAAGAAGTGCTTGCCCGGGGCGATGCCGATATGGTGTCTATGGCGCGGCCGTTTCTGGCCGATGCGGAATTTGTCGCCAAGGCTGAACAGAATCGCAGCGATGAAATCAATACTTGTATCGGCTGTAACCAGGCCTGTCTGGATAATATCTTTAACGGCAAGCTCACCAGTTGTTTAGTCAATCCTAGAGCATGCCACGAGCTGCAACTGCAGATTGCTCCCACAGATGCGCCGCAACATATTGCCATCGTCGGCGCGGGGCCAGCCGGATTAGCCGCAGCAGTAACGGCAGCCCGCCGTGGGCATCGTGTCACCCTGTACGACAAAGCCAGCGAGATTGGCGGTCAGTTCAATATAGCGCGCCAGATCCCGGGTAAAGAAGAATTCAGTGAAACGCTACGCTACTTCAGCAAGCAGCTTGAGATTTACGGTGTAGAAGTAAAACTGGGTGTTGAAGTGACGGCTGAAATGCTGAACGACTCGTCAGCCGACAGCGTACTGCTTGCTACAGGTATTGAGCCACGGGTGCCGGACATCGACGGTATCGACCACCCCAGCGTAATGACTTACCTCGATGTGATAAAAGCGAAAAAGCCCGTGGGTAAGCAGGTTGCTATCATCGGTGCTGGTGGAATTGGTTTCGACGTGGCGGAATACCTGTCTCACGGTAAAGACTCCCCAAGTCTGAATATTCCGCTCTTCATGAAAGAATGGGGCATTGACATGACCATGACGGCTCGCGCCGGTGTGGAAGGTGTGAAACCACAGCCAGAGCCGTCGCCGCGACAGATTTTTCTGCTTCAACGTAAATCATCAAAAATTGGTGCTGGCCTTGGCAAAACCACAGGGTGGTCTCACCGGGCTAACTTGATGATGAAAGGCGTGAAAATGATCCCCGGCGTGCAGTACCAGCGCATTGACGACGACGGTATCCACTGCATTATCGATGGTGAAACAACCGTGCTTGCCGTGAATAATGTGATTGTGTGTGCCGGTCAGGAGCCTCTCCGGGCGTTGCAGGAAGGGCTGGAAAAGCCATGCTATCTGATTGGCGGCGCTGATGAAGCCCGGGAGCTTGATGCTAAGCGGGCTATTGAACAAGGTACTAAGGTGGCGGCGTCGCTGTAAATGCCTCAATAGCGAGGCTTCATTTAGCCCGCTTTTAGTTCATCGCTGTGAGCCAGCACAAAATGCGCAAGTCGTTGCAGGGCTTGTGCGCCCTCTGGCAGGCAATCTGGCCAAAGTGGAAACATGTGAAATAACCCTGGTGTGACGTGCAACGATGTTTCCACGCCAGCAAGGGCTGCTTGCCGTGCCAGCAGTAAACTGTCATCCAGTAGTACTTCAGTGGCAGCGACTTCAAGGTGCATAGCCGGCAGCTTGCTAAGGTCGCCCAGCAGCGGTGATGCGTCTGGGTGAGTCGGGTTAACATTCGGCATGATCATCGATACCAGCGCAGCATCGGCACTGTCTTCGTTCATGATGTCGGTAGTCCGTTTACGGGTAGTGCTTTTTCCCGACCGGTCGGTGTTTGGCGCCACGAGCGCAAGACAGTCAGCCTGCTGCCTGAGTGCAACACAAATCGCTAAGTGTCCGCCGGCGCTGTCACCACCTAAGTTGAGCGAGCCTGTGGTGGCAATAGTGTCTTCTGCAATAGCAACGGCATCCTCCAGCGGCGCTGGCCAGTGGTATTCGGGCGCCACTCTGTAGGCGGGTAATATAATCCTTAATCCATAACTTGCCAGTTCACGAGCCAGAGTCAGGTGGGTTTCCGGGCTGCCAAATACATAGCCGCCTCCATGGAACCAGATAAGTTCTGGGCCTACTCCAATTGCAAGACATCGAACACCGCCGCGGTCAATTTCTTCCACGTCGCTGGTGTCATGTAATCCGGCAATGTGTGCAAACGCTTTACGCATGGCTTCCGGTGAGCCTTCTACCGGCGTGCTGGTGATGAGCTTTCTGAGCTGAGTTTCATTGATTGGACGATGGCTCATGGCGTAGTCCCTGTTTTTGGATTTCATGGCGTAGATACGGGGCGTATGAGGTTTCAGTTTGACCTGTCCTGCTGAAATTGGGCCTGGTTCAATGAATGGGATCCAGCAACAGCGCGCTCTGATACTGGTCGATGCGAAACTCAAATCGCTTGAGAATATTCATGCCCAGCAGTCCTTCAGCACCGGTGAGGGTATCCTCCGGCAACACCATCAGGGTTACATTACTCAGTCTGAACGGCCCGAATTCCACTTTTTCGAGAGTAATCATGCGGGCTTCTACCCGCCCTCCGGCGGTATTCAGGGCAAACTTGCCGAGATCACGATAGTGCCCCCGCTGTCGTAGCTGACTGAAAACGTCTGAAGTTATAGTCGTTATCGACGCGCCGGTGTCCACGAGCAGTCGGGAATGACGTCCGTTGAGTTTAACCGGAGCAAGATAATGATCACCAGTCTGTTCAAGATCCATCACAAAAGCGTGTTCGGAAACAGCAGCGCCCCGGGAAGACACTGGCTTATCGTTTTCCTGCCGGGTAGCCAGTTTTTTATAAACCGATGCGCGGATGGCTTCCGCCTGGGGGTCGTCGGGCAGCACCGAAGCCAGCACATTTTCCATCAGTGTCAGCTTGTTCTGACGACCGTAAGCTTCTGCCAGCTGCATGATAAATGTGCGGTTCTGCGGCGCATACTGAAACAACGGCTCAATAAACTGGGCAAGCGTATCCCACTGACCGGCCAGACGAAGCTTGTCCAGCGCGTTATCGACAAGCGGCGGAATGATACTGCGTATTTCTCTGTCGATTTCAGCGGGTGGATTGCGCTCAAGCAGGCCATAGTAGTGAATGATGGCGTCGCTCAGCGGTTTTTCCTGTTTTACCCATTCTGCTTCCAGCATCAGCAGCTCCCAGTTGTCAGGCTCTGCCCGTAATGCAGCACTAAGCGCCGGATAAAAATTCGGGTCGTTGTCGGAAAACAATTGTCTAAGATGGGGAATTGGGCTAACAGATGCCGAAGTGGGTCGGGAATACACTGCCGCTGATGAAGGGGCGCTTGCAACAGGCTCTGTTTTTGGCTTCTTTGCCGACGACGTAAACGTCAATTCGGTGAGTTCGTTGGAAGGACGTGTCTGAGTGATAAACCATAACAGCGCCCCATTCAATGACAGAGAAACAAATAACGCACCTGTCAGCCATTTCTTCATGCGTTTACCGCGGCAGTGGTATAGATATCGCGAATCAAAGCGGGCATGCGAGCGGGCGCGCCGGTTTGCATGTTAACGCACACAAACTGTGTTCTCGCCTGGAATACTGTTTTACTGCGACGTGGGCAAACAAACTGAAACTGTCGGGTTAGGGTAATTTTGCCATCGCATTCTTTAATCCAGGTGGCGCACAAGAGCTCGTCATTCAAATGACTGGGTTGTAAATAATCCAGTTCATGACGGCGAATAACCATCCCTTTGCCCACATCCTGATAGTCGGCAAACTTAAGGCCTAAGTGATTCGAGTGGGCCCAGGCGAGCGATTCTAACCGGCTAAGATAAGCCACATTATTAACGTGATTATAATGATCGATGTGTTGCGGCTCTATCTTCCAGGTTTGCACGAAAGGCGAGGGCAGCAACCAGCTGACGGTAGTTTCACAACGTTGGGACATAAGGGATCGGGTTATCGCTTTCTAGTTCAAAGTCGGTTTGGAACAGTTGTAGCATTATTTGCTCTTCCCGGGCAATAACCGGGTCGATAAAGCTGTTCACGTCTCCCAGTTTCTTAAACGTCTCGTAGCCACGTTGCAAAAACTCATGTAACGACAATAACCCCGCTAGTTTTGCTGGACGACGAGAGAGGGATATCAGCATACCGATACCGCGAATATCAATCACGTCTGCCAATTGGTGACCCAGGTCGCGAATGATAGCTATCTGCCGTTCTCTGGCTTCCTGTTCACCTACTTGTCGGTACGCCATGGCGTATATGTCGTTATTTCGGGGCTCATCATTAAGCGACTTTCCCTCCAGCGCGCTAACCATTTTTTGGTCTAGCTCGAAGGACAATGCATTGAGTGCTAAGGCATCGTTTAGCGCATTCATGGCGGTACTGGGGAGTACCTTTGCAAGCTTGGGCACCACTCTGGCAATGTCGGCATCACGCTGGCTAAAATCTTTGGGGCCATACAATTCTTCTACGAAAAATGCCATCGCTTGTTGATAGGCGGGTTGCTGCGCCAGGTCGTTGTGGGTCACCAGCAATCGTTCGCACTGCCACTGTTGCAGTTGATGAATTGCAGGCATTTGGCCCATTTTTTCCGCGAGATTTTTAAGTGCGTTTACCCGATGTATGTGCCCGACAATGTCTTGAGTGGCCGCCAAAATAGTCCCCTGTTAGTTTCACTCAATGTGGATAAGCATACCATACGTGGGGAACAGTGATTTGTCTCACCATTTGGCGGAACGTGTGGCTTTTGGTACTATTCGCCACCTTTCAGTCACCCGGTTACTATCAGGATATATGCAGCAGATATTTGTCGCCAATGCTCAAGCGAACAACACGGTTTCCACGCTTGATGAAGATTTCGACCCACAGGTCGATGAACTCATTGCGTTGTTCGACAATACCTTCGCCGACACCTTCAATACTCGCCTGATCCGCGGTGAAGATGAGCCGATATATCTGCCTGCAGATAAAGACACGCCTTACCACCGAATCGTATTTGCCCATGGTTTTTTTTCCAGTGCCCTGCACGAAATTGCCCATTGGTGTATCGCGGGGGAAAAGCGCCGCTTACTGGAAGATTATGGTTATTGGTACTGTCCCGATGGACGGGACGAGTCTCAGCAGAAAGCGTTTGAACTGGTGGAAATTAAACCCCAGGCCGTGGAATGGGCGCTAACGTTAAGTGCGGGGCGCCGTTTTCGCGTGAGCACCGACAACCTGAATGGCGCAGAGCCTGATCGTGAAGGGTTCACCGAGGCGGTCTATGCGCAGCTTTGTCAGTACGCCGAAACCGGTTTCCCGCCACGGGCAGTGACTTTGATGAAAGCGTTACAATTGCACTTTAACACCGCCCCCTTTAACGCAGAATTGGTGAGGAACTTACGATGAGTAAACACTTTCGCCTTGGCGTTTTAATAAATCCTTACGCCGGTATTGGCGGTGCATTGGCACTTAAAGGAAGCGACGGCAAGGAAATCCGTGAGCAAGCGTTGTCAGCCGGTGCAGAGAAACTTGCTGGCGCTAAAATGGCCCGTGCGCTGAAGCTTGTGGAGCCACTTGCCGAACATGTGCAAGTGGTAACGGCAGCAGGTGAAATGGGCGAAGATATTTGTCAGCAGGCCGGACTTCGCACCACCGTGGTGTTCACACCGGAAAATCCACAAACAGAAGCCGAAGACACCGAAGCCGCGGTGAATGCGATACTGGCATCGGGTATCGACCTGCTGTTGTTTGCCGGTGGTGATGGCACCGCACGCAATGTGTGTGGTATTGCGCAGCAGCGAGTACCAGTGCTTGGTGTGCCAGCAGGCTGTAAAATCCATTCCGGCGTTTATGCGGTTACCCCAGTGGCGGCGGGGGAAGTGGTGGCGATGATGGTGCGTGGTGAACTAGTAAGCGAAACCGACGCAGAAGTCCGCGACATCGATGAAGATGCCTTTCGAAACGGCAAAGTATTGGCTAAACATTTTGGTGAAATGCGGGTGCCAGATGCACTGACCTATGTACAGGCGGTGAAAATGGGCGGCAAAGAAAGCGATGAGTTAGTCCTTGAAGATATTGCCGCAGAAGTCAGTGAAATGATGGATGACGAGCCAGAAACCTGTTTCGTCATGGGCTCAGGGTCCACCGTTGCCTACATCATGGAAAGACTCGGTCTGAATAATACGCTGCTAGGAGTGGATATCGTCAAAGGCGGCGCGCTTGTGGCTTCGGACGTTACGGCTTCGCAACTTCTTTCACTCACTGACGGTGAGTCGGTAAAACTGGTGATCACCGTGATTGGCGGGCAAGGCCACATATTTGGCCGCGGCAATCAGCAGCTATCACCGGCATTTCTGCGCAAAATGAGCAAAGAAAACATGCTGATTTGTGCCACAAAAACGAAACTACAGTCATTGGAAGGGCGCCCGCTGCGTCTTGATACCGGCGACGGTGAACTCGACAGCAGTCTTGCAGGATATTTCTCTGTGATCACCGGTTACCGAGATAAAGTACTTTATCCAGCAGAATGACTTATCAGCGAATTTTATAACAGGAGCAAAAATGCAGTATCCGGCAGCGGCTTCCACCGCGTTTATTGAACAAATCGGACAAATTGAACAAGCACTAGACGGTGTGGTAGACCATGGTGACGATGATGAACTGTTCATTGCCAGTTATTTGCAAGGGCATTTTGCTGTCATCGCCCGGCAGCAGGAAATGGAATCAGACGCAACGTTGTCATCGTTAGATGATGCGATGCAAGGTAGCCTTCAGGCTGCGTTCGACAATAAAGAACTGGACGATGGCGATCAGGAAAAAGTCTTAGCCTTATGGCAACGCTTGCTACACCAATCTCAATCGGCCAACTAACGTCTTTAATTATCCGAAAGCGGCAGGGCCTTGCCGCTTTCGTTATCTTTTTCTTATCGGTATTTCCTTCATCAATAATGGCAAAACGTCATTTTCTGCGTATTTCTAGCGTCATGTCTCTAACCTAGCTTTATGGTACGAATATTGCGAACAGTCGGATAAGAACGTCGTCTCTGACAGGTATTTGACTATGAAGGTAATCCCTCATGCCCGCCGGCTTACTATGCTGGCAGCATTATCAGCCCTATTGCTAGGTGGTTGCGCCAGTGAAAACAGTGCCACCGTGCTGCAGGAAGAAAATATGGCCGTGCCGGCATTGGGCAACATGGAATACCACACCTACATACTGGCAAATGAACTGTTTGCTAACCTCCGTCCATCGCGGCAGGCCAAGTACGCCGTTGTGGGTTTCGTGCCTGCTGATTCAATGGAATACAACCCGAATAATCAAGATCCGCTGATGATGCTGAGTCATCAACTGGAAGAAGGGTTAATCACGGAAGCCACAAAACGGGGCTATACCACTCAAGAGTTCAAACTCACGGACGATATAATAATGGGAGAGCGTGCAGACCGCGTGCTAACCCGTGATGTTGATTTATTGCCAGGCATTGAGCGGGTCGATTTTTATATCACCGGCACGGTGATCCGCCAACAATCAGGCGCCATGGTAAATGCCCGGGTTATCAACGCGCGCACCAAAGATGTTGTTGCAGCCGCCACCCGTTTTTTCCCGGAAGGTCTATTCTGGGATGAAGAAAAGGTGACCACCCGAAATGGGCGGCTGTACAGAAACGAAGATAAGGGGTAACACCAATGACTTTCCGCCGTAACCTCACCGCCACTGCGGTGCTGCTTTCCTGTTTGTCAGGCTGTTCCTTGCTAAGCGATGAACAAACCGAAACTGCAGAAAATACTCCGTCACTGCCGGTGATGAATGTCATTGATGTGCGCGCCGAAGATCGCGCGCCTTCACCCGCGGCCAATGAAGCCGACGCAGACAGCACAGACAGCTTCGGCGCGGTAGGGCAGCCACAGCTTTATAGCAGTGTGCAGGGCGCCTATCAGGGCCGGCCGCTCACTCATCATGTCGGGGATTATGTCCGCAATATGGCCCAGGATCTGGTGTCTAATATGGAGTACGTCAGCAACAAAACCCCCGTTGCAGTGACTAACTTTGCACTGCTGGATTCAGACTTGCAGCATACCAATTTACTGGGTCACCAGATGGCGGAATCGTTTATGCACGAACTGCATAAATACCGCATTCCAGTCGTGGATTTCAAAGCCACAGACTACATTCGCGTGACTGACGACGGCGATTTTCTGCTGAGTCGGGATTACCTTGATTTAAGCAGCAGCCTGCCAGTGGACTATGTGTTAACTGGCACCATGGCCAAACACCAGGGGGGCGTGCTGGTTAATGCGCGTATTCTTGGGATTGAAAGCCGCGCGGTAGTAGCTTCTGCCCAGTTACTAATTCCATTCTATGTAGTGGATGCCCTTATCCCGAGCGATAGCAACGGGAAAAGTGGTATTCGAGATGGCGTTAAACTAACCCGAGGATAAGCCGTGTCTCGTTCGATTTGTTCGCAATCACTTTCGCTGGCTTGTCTCGTGACTGTTTCGGTGATGTCTGGCTGTACTGCTTTGGATAACCAGTACCACGCGTTTACCGACAAACATGAGCACGATCCCGAACTCATGAAGGCTGATGATGCCACTCAAGGTGAAGGAATGCCTGAGGCTGGGCTTGTAGCGCAGGATAAACAGGCAGAAACCCAGCGTGAACCTGTTAAATACGCTCCCATAGACGGCATAGCGCTTAAAGCAACCACCAGTCAGGCGATTAACACATCAACGCCAGCTAAAACGGGGGACTGGGAGTATCATCCCGATTCTCGTGACGAATACCTGGCTGCGCAAGAGGCTTCCACAGAAACCACCACAGGCCGAGTGTGGCAAGACCCGCTCATTACCGGTTATCAACCCGATAGTACACACAAAGCGTTAAACGATTACGCCGCTCAACTGGCAATGAAATTAATGCGTTCTGCAAAAACGCTGAGCACTAATGATTTAATTGGTGTAGCCAGTTTTGTGAGATTAAATACCAGTCTACAAGACACCACCATAATGGGAAATCAATTGTCGGAGTTATTGATTGCAGAACTGCAAGGCGCGGGTATGAGTATCGTCGACTTTAAAATGGCCGGCGGACTAACGGTTACTCCTCATGGCGATTTGGCAATGACTCGCAATGGTGAAGCCCTTTCAAGACAAATGGAAATGGACCATATTCTCACGGGAACGTTAATTGAAGAGCCCCGTGGCGTGCGTGTTAATGCGCGAATTGTGTCGGTAAAAACCGGTCGCGTAGTGGGCAGTTCTACATTAGTAGTGCCAGCGTTTATGGTAGCAAGACTGAACAATCACTAAGGGTAAATAAGATCTTTGACCGTGTGAGTGTAATCGGGTAGTATGATTTTTGAGCGAAATGGTTGATTTTGACAAGTAAATCAATCCAAATGCATTATATTATTTGATAAATTCAGGATAAGGGATATTCTGTATAACGCTTGCTGCCCTGGGCCTGGATGGCATTGTGTTATACCATCTCCATAATGCTATTGATGGTTCAGGGCGCTTCCCCTCGAATACAATTTCTAATCATGAAGCGTTGCGGCGCTACAGCTTGAAGTAATTTCTCAGGCATCGGCATTGGCTGATGCAGTAATTGCGATGCTAAAACCTGCGCCATCAGTGGTGCCGTGGTTAATCCTCTTGAACCTAATCCGGTTAAAGTAAAAATTCTGCCTTCAGGCAATTCAGCCTGTCCGTCTATGGGTTTGCCGTTGGTGAGATCCTGATAACGTTCCCAAAGCACGTTTACTCTCGTGAGCTGACCACTGGCAGGTTGATGATCCGGTAGCGACAGGCGCACAGATGCGCGGGCATCGCCATCATGCTCCAGTTCACTTATCCAGCTTTCGTTACTTAGCGCCTTCTGGTGGGTTGCCAAATTAGTCTGGGTGTCGGCTTCACGTACATCCGTTGCGGTATCGCCTTTGCCATACGTAGAGCCCAGCGCATGACGACTATCCATTTGAGGGGTCATGTAACCTTTGTGGCAAAGTACGGTGTTGAGTTGGTTAATAGGCGCTTGGGTTGCTATTGCTTCCACCTGCCCGCGCACAGGGCGTAATGGCAACGCATTCATCGTGTCAATCAATACGCTACCGGCGCCAGTCGCCATAATGATGCGGTCGAAGGTGTGGCTCTCGCCGTTCACAGAAAACGTGACGCCTGTGGATGTCTCGCTGATGTTGCAGACTTTCGCATTTAGGTGCAGTGCCACTTTATCACCGCATGCCTTAATCAAGGCGTGTACCAAATCCGGCGGGCTTAGCCAACCGCCGAGGGAAATGAATAAGCCGTTGTCAGACAAGGGTAACCCAGAAATAGAAGTGGCTTCTTCGGCACTTACGGGGCGAACAAGTTCATCAGGCCATACTTCACCATCGGCCAGTTTTTGTTGACGATCTATCACCGCATCACTGAATCCCAGTTGCAGCACTCCGCACCATTGATGACGATAATCATTTGCCGGTAAGGCATTGTAATAGCGCCTGGCGTACAGAAAACTGTGTGCCTGAATTTGACTGGCAATACTGGCTTCACTATGAAGCTGCGGATAAAATCCTCCCTGACGATTTCCCGAGGCTCCGGTAGCCAGAGTTTCATCGGCGCAAAAAACGCTCGAGGCCACGCCTTGCTCTGCCAGGGCATGGGCAAACGTGGCTGCGGCCAAACCACCGCCCACAATCGCGATTCGTTCACCATCTCCTAGTGACGCATTGTTATAGCGGGAGTAGGGCGGCGCAGGTTGTTTGCCTTTTTCACTGTCAAAATAGCCCGCTAGCATGTCTCGCTTACGGCCGAAACCTTTTCGCTTTTCCACCACGAAGCCAGCATCTCTCAGGCCTCGTTTAACAATGCCTGCTGCGGTAAAAGTGCCAAACGTGCCACCTTGGCGGGTTAATCTCGTCATTTGCGAAAACAGCGCATCGGTCCACATCTCCGGGTTCTTACTTGGTGCAAACCCGTCGAGGAACCACGCATCAATCAAACCGCTACGAGGACAATGCCATTGGGGGAGCAGTTCATGTACGTCGCCCATCCACAAATCCAGCGTGCAGGAAAAGTCACTGAAATGCATGCGGTGACACCCTTGCAAAGCAATGGGGTACTGCTCGGTCAATGCATCGGCTGCCTGAGTTAATGCTGGGAAGGCGTTTAATGCCTGCCGCAGGTCTGCTTTTTTCAGTGGGAATTTTTCAGTGGTGAGTATAAAAAGGTGTTTTAGCGGGTGCGCGGGGTTGGCGTCGCGGAACTGCTTGAAAGCCTGCATGGCAACCAGACAATTCAAACCTGTGCCAAATCCGGTTTCTGCAATGACAAAGTCTCGGCGATTATGTGACTGCCAGCGCTCACTCAGATCATTGCCTCCGATAAAGACATGCAGGGTTTCGTCGATACCGCTGTCGTTAGAAAAATAAACATCATCAAAGTGATCGGCGACTGGGGTGCCGCTATCATTGAAATGGACCTGAGCTGACTGGGATTTCATCAAACAAAATTCATGCATACAAACGTTGGGGCGATGATACCTTGCATGCTACATTGAAAAAAGGTTTCGCTAAGTTCCTCGATTAAAAGCTGAACGTTTGCCACATTCAGCACTCGAAGCCTGTGAATATGCGTTCCCGGTATGGCCGGGAACAGATTTGGTTCTGCTCATAATAATGGTTAACTAAAAAGAGCAGACCAGTTTACCGACGAAAATCGTTACCATATGCCCCATCAAAATAAAGGGTTAGTTATGAGAAGAGCAGTTATTACCGGTCTGGGCATCGTATCCAGCATCGGTGTAAATCAGGATGAAGTACTGGCATCGCTGAAAGCGGGCAAGTCTGGTATCACTTTTTCTGAACAGTTTGCCGAAATGGGCCTGCGTAGCCAGGTTTGGGGTAAGCCGGATATCGAGCTGTCCGAACATATTGACCGTAAAGCAATGCGCTTTATGGGTGACGCCGCTGCATTCGCTTATGTCGCAATGCAGCAGGCTATTGCAGACTCAGGTCTGGAAGAGAAAGATATTTCAAATGAACGTACCGGTATCATTGCTGGCTCGGGCGGTGCATCGTCACTGAACCAAGTGTTGTCGGCAGATATTCTGCGTGAAAAAGGCGTAAAACGCGTAGGACCATACATGGTGCCACGCTGCATGGCGTCAACAGTTTCAGCCTGTCTGGCAACGCCGTTCAAAATTAAAGGTGTAAACTACTCAATCGCTTCTGCCTGTGCGACCAGCGCACACTGTATCGGCAATGCGTTAGAGCTTATTCAGTTAGGCAAGCAAGACGTGGTATTTGCTGGTGGCGGTGAAGAACTTCACTGGTCGCTGTCGAGCCAGTTCGACGCCATGGGCGCGCTGTCTTCTAAGTTTAACGACAATCCTTCTGTTGCTTCTCGTACCTACGATGCGAATCGTGACGGCTTTGTTAGCTCTGGTGGTGGCGGTATGGTTGTGGTTGAAGAACTGGAACATGCTCTGGCACGTGGCGCAACGATCTACGGTGAAGTTGTTGGTTACGGTGCAACCTCAGACGGGTACGACATGGTAGCGCCATCTGGTGAAGGCGCGGTGCGTTGTATGAAGATGGCTATGCAGAACGTTGAAGGCGGAATCGACTACCTCAACACCCACGGTACATCAACACCAGTAGGTGATGTGAAAGAACTGGCTGCAATTCAAGAAGTATTTGGTCAGTCAGGTGTGCCTATCAGTGCGACTAAGTCTCTGACCGGTCACGCCCTGGGTGCCGCTGGTGTTAACGAAGCGATTTACAGCCTGCTGATGATGAAGCATAACTTCATTGCGCCATCTATTAACGTAGAACAGTTGGACGAAGCGGCTGCTGGCCTGGATATCGTGACTTCACCCCGTGAAGCGGTACTGAATACGGTAATGTCAAACAGCTTCGGCTTTGGCGGTACCAATGCAACACTGGTAATGCAGCGCTACAACGGCTAATACGCAATTGCCGTGGCTGTGATGCAGCCTTGATAAAACGCCCGTTCCGGCTCTGTCGGCGCGGGCGTTTTGTTTAATCTATTCGATTCCAGTATCATACCGCCCCCCGGACAAAACGGCTGAACACTGACACATGATTCGCATCTTTTTTGAAGAAAGTATCCCTCAAGGCGAAGCGTATTTTTCTACGCTTGGCGACGCCACGTCATTTAATGGTCCTTCGTTAGCGCCAGAGCAACTCGGTGATGTAGATTATCTGGCGGTGCGCTCTACCACGGCGGTAACTCCGTCTCTGCTGGCAAAAGCCGACAAGTTGAAGTTGGTTACCACCGCTACGGCCGGTACCAATCATATGGATAAATCTGCATTGGATGCAGTCGGTATTGCATGGCGATCAGCCGGTGGTTGTAATGCCGTGGCTGTGGCTGAGTACGTGGTGAGTGCACTTATGAGCGCCTATCAAGATAAGCAGCTCAACCTCAGTCGCATAACCGTAGGCATTGTCGGTGCGGGTCACGTGGGAACGGCACTTGCCGAGCGTCTGCATGCGCTGAATATTGCCTACAAACTTTGCGATCCGCCATTGCAACAAGCCGGCGATCACCGCCATTTTGTAGCTATGGATGAAATCATGGCGTGTGATGTGATTACCCTGCATGTTCCATTTGTGAAAGCCGGGGAGCATGCTACGGGTCATTTGTTAGATGCAAAGCGTATTGCCGCGCTTAAACCGAACCAGTTGTTGATTAACGCCTGCCGTGGTGAAGTGGTAGATGAAGCCGCTTTGCTACATCGTCTCGGGCAACCTGACGCACCTACAGTGGTGCTCGATGTGTTTTTCAGTGAGCCGGAAATTAATCAGGCGCTGTTACCGTTGGTGTGGCTGACGACACCGCACATTGCCGGGCATTCTGTGGAAGGTAAACTGCGCGGTACGCAGATGGCGTATGAGCAGGTTTGTGAAGCTATGAACGTGTCGCCGACACTTGCCATGGATAACTTCCTTGAAATACCGGAAGCGTTGCCATTTGCGCCATCAGACCGCACTGCAGAAGCGTTGGACTGGGACAGTTTGGCAACATTATTGTTAAGTATTTACGACATCAGAAAAGATGATCAACTGTTCAGGCACGATACCTCCCGAGACGGTTTTTTGCATATGCGCAAGCACTATCCAGTAAGACGGGAATGCGGCTCCCATTTTCTTCGTATTCCAGCACCGGTATCCGAGGGGATTGTTGAGCAATTGTCGGGTTTAGGATTTCAATTTAATTTTGTACGCTGAAATGGCGATAGCCATTTTCAGTGACAACAGAGTAAGTAAGAGGACAGAACATGTCACAGGTTTTTGATGTAGCCGTACTGGGCGCAACGGGGTTAGTTGGCCAGGCGATGATTGAAATGCTCGAAGAGCGAAAATTCCCCATAGGCACGCTGTACGCGCTGGCCAGTGAACGTTCTGCCGGCAGCACAATTAATTTCAAAGGCGAAGAAATTGAAGTGCAAAACGTGGATGACTTCGACTGGACGTTGGTGCAGTTTGGTTTCTTCTCTGCTGGTGGGGATGTCTCGGCCCGTATCGCGCCAATAGCTGCTGAAGCGGGATGTATTGTTATCGACAATACCTCGCACTTCCGCTACGAACCCGATGTACCGCTAGTTGTACCTGAAGTGAATCCGCAGGCGCTGGCTGATTTTCGTAATCGCAACATCATCGCTAACCCAAACTGCTCAACCATTCAGATGATGGTGGCACTGAAGCCAGTTCATGATGTGGCTGGTATCGAGCGCATTAACGTGTGTACTTATCAGTCGGTATCGGGTGGTGGCAAGAAAGCCATGGAAGAACTGGCACTCCAAACGGCCAATCTGCTGAATACCCGTCCTATCACGCCGGAAGCCTTCAGCCGCCAGATCGCATTTAACGCCATACCGCAAATCGATGCCTTCATGGACAACGACTACACCAAAGAAGAAATGAAAATGGTGTGGGAAACCCAGAAAATCCTGGGTGACAGTGACGTGTTGGTCAATGCCACGGCAGTGCGCGTGCCGGTATTTTATGGCCACGGAGAAGCCATTCATTTAGAAACACGTATGCCAGTAGATGCGCTGCAGGTGAAGCAGTTGCTTGCCGATGCCCCTGGCGTGAAGGTGTACGATGCCCGTGAAGAATTTCCGACTCAGGTAAGCAGTGCCAGCGGCAACGACTGGGTGCACGTAGGGCGCATTCGCGATGATATTTCTCACCCCAACGGACTGAACCTGTGGGTGGTATCGGACAATGTGCGCAAAGGTGCTGCCACTAACAGCGTGCAAATTGCTGAAACCCTTATAAAAGACTACCTGTAAGTCAAACCGGCGCAGGGGTAAACTTCTGCGCCGGCCTGCCGATAACCTTTCTAAAGCAAATTAACGTGTCTGCACTGAAATTTGCGTTTTTCTAGATAGTTACCGTTAACTGGTTTATAGTTTTGGTAACTGTTAAGTGCAAATTATCATCATGGATTGAAGTTTGCATAAAATTGTGAATCTACAGGAATATTTCTGATAGTGACGGTTTTCTGACTCGCCAGTCGGACTGGCACGTTACGAGCAAACGAGCTCTGACATTATAAGAATAACAGGCAGCGGTGTGCCGGCTTGTCCGTGTACTGGTTACACCACCTGGCCTGGCCAACTGGAATATCTCTTCCGGTGTACGCTTGAGGGCATATAGGAACGCTATGAAATCGCATGTTACGGGCTTGCTAATTTTTTTATTGTTACTGGCAGCCGCGCCGGGATTCAGTGACGCGCAGGAACGGCAAATGCCGATCCGTGGGCCAAAAAATGCCACCAGTCAGTATTCCGGCAATGTGTATGGCCCCATCGATGATAACGATACGCTGTGGCGTATTGCCAACCGCTACAAACAAAACAAGAACCTCTCTGTCTACCAGGTGATGATTGGGATTTATGAACTTAATCCCGATGCCTTCGAACAGCAAAATCTCAATCTGCTGGTAAATGGCGCCATGCTGCAATTACCATCAGAGCGTTATATTGCCCGCATCGACCCTGAGCGCGCGAAAATGCGTGCCGAGCAAGATGACGACAATTTTGCCCGCATGGAAAATCGCCCGGGCAGCAGTACGAATAACATCAAACCGCCGGTACCACTGGTTAATCAAGAAGACCTCACCACCACCCGCAGTGCGATTGAAGATAAGATCACCCGCCTTGACAGTCAGCAAACTGAGCAGTTTGATGAGCTTCGTCAACAATTTGCAGCCTCCCTCGATAGTGTGCAGGCGATTCTGGATGAAAACCGCAAGCTGTACGATCGTGTCGAACAAGTGAATGAAGATCTGGCCTCTTTGCGAAATCAGGTCGAAGGTGATGTTCAGAGTAAAATGGACACGCAAACCAGCCAATTGATGCAAGTGCTGGACATGATGAAGCAGGAACAAGCCGAAAGACAGGCTGAAAAAGATGCTTCGTTCATGAATACCCTGATGCAACCCATGTCGTTGATCATTGGTTCAGGCGTACTTACCTTGTTGCTAGTGGGCGGTTTAGTTGCCTGGTTCTTAAAGCGTGGCAAGAAAAACAACGATGTGGAACCGGTGCAACCTGTTGCCCAGGTTTCGCCTGCGGATACCGCACCTGTTGCCGCGGCAGCCGCTTCAGCTGCCATCATTCCTGATCTGGATGACACGCCAGAATTGTCCGACGATGAGCTTTTCAATGATGATGAACTCCTCGATGACGTGCTCTCTAACGAATTGGAAGAGTCGCTCGATGACGATTTAGAGAGTTTTGCCGATCTTGACGATGACATGCTGGTGCCTGAAGAGGACTTTGCGTTTGAAGACGGAAATTCCGAATTAGGGCAGGACGAACTCGACAGCCTGTTTGACGATGATTTGTTAGCCGATGATTCGTTGGTGCCAGAAACCGATGAAATGGATGGCATCGACTTATCCGGCGATGAAGAAACACCTGAACCGCAAACTGAAGAAACGCAAACCGAAGCCCCTGAACCCGAAGCGACGTCTGATGTTGTCAGTGATGACGACATCGATGCATTGCTGGCAGGAAACGCGCCTGAGTCTGACGAACCTGCTGCAAGTGCGGACGACGATGATTTCGACGTAGATGCGTTGCTAGACGCCAATGCAGCTGATTTGGGTGATGGTGAAAATGAAGCCGGAGAAAGCGCTCAGGCGGATGCCATTGTTGAAGAAGATCAGATGGTTGACCCTGACGATACTCTCTCTGAATTCAGTGCCGCGACTGCCGATGAAGACGAAAAACCTGAAATAGACATTGATGATCTTCTAGAGGATAACCAGCCAGGTCAAGACATTACCTCATCCGATGGCAGCGTAGATGAGGAAATGCTCGAAAAGCTTGATCGCGAAATCAACGATCAGAATCAGGAGCTCGACCGTCTCACAGACAACATTATCAACGAGATGGATCAGCTCGACCAGATGGCTGACATGTTAGGTGACGATGAGGCTTCCGAAGAGGAAATTGAAACGCAGACTACACCGTCGCCTCAGGCCATCCAGGATTTAGACGCCTTTAGCGAAGATTTGGACGAAATCGATGTTGAGGATATGGAAAATGCGGATGAATTCACCGATCCACTTTCAGACGAATTAATTTCGGAATTACAAGGTGAGACCGCAGAAGAGGACGGGTTAACTGACCTCGATGACTCTGACGAAGTTACTAACGACCTTTCAGACGACCTCTCAGACGAACTATTAGCTGAATTAGAAGATGACGAAATGGACTCGTTGTCTGACGAACTGCTCGCTGAACTTGAAGCCGAAGAATCAGCGGCGGATGACATCAACGCCGACACGGATGCGCTGGAATCCAGCGACGATGAAGAAGATTTCAACGCCGAGCTTGACGATGATCTTACTAACGAACTATTGGCAGAACTCGAAGGCGATACAGACGATTTAGACACCGATGAAACTGATGAAGTCGAGTTCGATGAAGATGAACTTGGTAGTGATACCGAAGCGCTCGCTGTAGAAACGGATGAATCTGAAAGTGATTCGGTAGCGGATTCCGATGAAGATGAAGCGCTAGCTGAAGACACATCATTAGATGCAGATGCATTGATGGCGGAAATTGAAGCCGCAGCGGAAGAGCCTACCGCGACACCAGAAAATGACGTTGAACCAGAGGATGAGCTCGACGCACTGGCATCTGAAGCGCCTGAAGAGAAACAAGATGAATTGGTAGCCGAAGAGGTTGATTCGCCGGTTACCGAGGAGAATACTGACTACGAAGCCGAAGCCGAAGCCGAAGCCGAAGCCGAAGCCGAAGCCGAAGCCGAAGCCGAAGCCGAAGCCGAAGCCGAAGCCGAAGCCGAAGCCGAAGCCGAAGCCGAAGCCGAAGCCGAAGCCGAAGCCGAAGACCGTTTCGACGCCGCTCCAGCGCTTGAAGAAGATGAAGCGTTTGCCGAAGTGGAAGAGCAAGTTGAGCCGGAGATAGAACCAGAGCTAGAGCTTGAGCAAGAACCTGAGCTAGCGCCCGAGGCAGAATCAGAGCAGGAATCAGAGCTAGCGCCTGAGGCAGAGCCAGAATTAAAGCCAGAACAGGCCGACACGGAAGATGCAGAAGAAGCTGAGCAAAGTGACGATGTCACACCGCCATCGGCAGACATGCCTCAAGCCGCCGATAGTGAATATGAACATTATCAGCCCGAAGAAGTGGATGCGTTGGCTGATGAGTTGTTGGCCGAACTCGAAGGGCGCGGCGAACATGAAACGGATGATACGGCCCAAGCCGAACCTGTCTCACAACCCAGTTCACTGGAAGATTTACTTGAGCCTGTAGCAGACGCTGATGACACTGCTGCAGAGCCAGAGCCAGAGCCAGAGCCAGAGCCAGAGCCAGAAGTTGAAGCTTCAGCGGCCGATCCGCTGGACGAGGCGTTAGCAGAATTCGACCGTCAAATGATGGACGATATTCCTTCTTTCGCCAGCATGGATGCCGACACGCCTTCTGCGACTGCGTCTGAATCAGACTTTGACGATAGCATTCTCGAAAACGTTGACGACTATGAATTAGAACAGGAAGTTGATGGCGAAATTCCACCCGTTAAAACCGCAACCGAATTTAACGAGCTGGAAGACTTACCGGGCCTTGATGACTGGTTAACGCAAGACAACAGTGAAGATCACAAACTGTTAGACGAACTGGATCAGACTGATTTTGACGAATTGCTTGGCGGCATCGGCGCTGACGCAGACAGTGAGCCTGCTGCTGAAGACGACATCGCAATTGAAAAACCGGATATGTCGCTGGGTAATCCTGATTTGGATTTAGCAGCATTACTCAACGATCCTGACTCAGTCGCAGACACTGCTGAACCTGAAACGGAAGCCGTTGACAGCTCACCGCAAACATCATCAACAGAAGAAACCCCGCTTGCTGAAAGTGACATTGAGACGCTTGGCGGCAACGATGAAGAAGATTTCCTCGATGTGGACTCGCTGATAAACGATGGTTTTGACGAGAACACCATTGATGACAACGCGCCATTGGACTTAGATGTCAGTCTGTCTGATTTTACCGGTGTGAGTGATGACGACGACGTTATCGACATCGATAAAGACGCCGGCCAGAGTGCGAACCTGGATTTGGCACGGGTGTATGTCGAAATGGACGATGTTCAGGCAGCCAAAGAACTGCTTCAGGAAGTGGTTGAGAAGGGCAGTGATGAACAGAAAGAGGAAGCGCAAGGCATTCTTTCTGCACTGGGTTAAAATCTCCCGCGCGTCTTGCATCTGGCAGGGCGCCTGACTACACTTAGCCGATTTTTTACAAGAGGCAGAGTTACATGGCAAGAATAGCCCTGGGCGTCGAGTACGATGGCGCCGCACACTTCGGCTGGCAGCGTCAGCAGAAATTACCGAGTGTGCAGGGATATCTGGAGAAAGCGCTCTCCGCTGTCGCCAATACAACCATTGATGTGCAGTGTGCCGGTCGCACCGATGCAGGCGTGCATGCTACCGGGCAGGTGGTGCATTTTGATTTTGATGGTGAGCGTCCTGATCGCGCCTGGACCATGGGCGTAAACACCAATCTGCCAGATTCTATTGCTGTGCGTTGGGTAAAGAACGTCAGCGATGATTTTCACGCACGTTTTTCCGCCTCACACCGCCGTTATCGTTATGTCATTTACAATGCCACGTTACGCCCGGCCATCTTGCTAAACGGCGTTACCCATGAATATCAGCCATTAGATGCCGCGCTCATGCATGAGGCTGCTCAGGCTGTTATCGGTGAACAGGATTTTACGTCCTTCCGCGCGTCTCATTGCCAGTCTAATACCCCATTTAGAAACGTAACGGATGTTTCTGTGTACCGGCAGGGGGCTTATGTCATTGTCGATATTCGTGCGAACGCATTCTTGCATCATATGGTGCGCAATATTGTGGGCTCGCTGATTAAAGTAGGTTGCGGTGAGCAACCGGTTAGTTGGATAGCTGAATTACTGGCAGTGAAGGATCGCACCAAGGCGGCTGCCACCGCGAAACCGAACGGACTATACTTGGTGGATGTGACCTATCCGGAAACCTTCGACTTGCCGCGCAAGCCGTTAGGACCGCTGTTTCTGCCAGAAAGCTGAAAGCCGTGTGAACTGTCGGTGAACAGGCTGACTTCTTAGACCAGTTTTACTTTTTACTGTTTACCGATATGTGGTCTAATAGGCGGCTATATCGATTTTTTCAAATACTGTGCTCCAATAAATAAACACGGTTACAGACAACAGTTAACCACCAACTAAGCATGGTTACAGATAACAAAGGATTTTCCTTACTATGAGCTGGATTCAAAAAATTCTGCCTAAAACTCAGACATCAACCAAAGGTAACGTACCTGAAGGTGTCTGGACAAAATGTACCAGCTGCCAGGCTGTGCTTTATAAACAGGAACTGGAAAAGCTGTTAGAGGTATGTCCTAAGTGTGACAACCACATGCGCATTAACGCCCGTAAGCGTATCGATTCTTTCCTCGACGCGGGCGACCGTAAAGAATTAGGTGGTGATTTAGAACCGCAAGATCTGCTGAAGTTTAAAGACTCCAAGCGTTATAAAGATCGCATCACTGCGGCGCAAAAGAGCACTAACGAAAAAGACGCATTAATCGTGATGCAGGGCAAGCTGAAAGGTATGCCTGTCGTGGTTGCGTCTTTTGAATTCGCATTTATGGGCGGCTCTATGGCTTCGGTGGTAGGCGCGCGTTTTGTTGCTGCGGTTAATGCCTGTCTTGAGCACAACATGCCATTGATTTGTTTCTCTGCTTCTGGCGGTGCCCGCATGCAAGAAGCGCTAATGTCTTTAATGCAAATGGCTAAAACGTCTGCTGCATTGGCGAAAATGAGTGAAAAAGGCCTGCCTTACATTTCGGTTCTGACCGACCCAACCATGGGCGGTGTATCAGCCAGTTTGGCCATGCTGGGCGACGTCAATGTCGCTGAGCCAAAAGCACTTATCGGTTTTGCGGGTCCTCGCGTTATCGAGCAAACAGTACGTGAAACCCTGCCGGAAGGCTTCCAGCGCAGTGAATTCCTGCTGGAAAAGGGTGCCATCGACATGATTGTTGACCGTCGTAAAATGCGTGATAAATTACACGGCCTGTTAGAAAAGATGCACCGTCCAAACTAAGTGAACAATCAATCATCTCCTTTTACTGCGTCAGAGCACGATTCTCTGACGCAGTGGCTCTCTCATCTCGAGTCAATTCACCCGACATCCATTGACATGGGGCTGACCCGGGTTAAACAAGTCGCTGACAATCTTTCTCTTCAATTTCCCGACCAAACTGTTATCACCGTTGCCGGTACCAATGGCAAGGGCACCACGTGTCGTTTTATCGAGCAAGCCTGTCTGCTACAGGGAAAAACCACCGGCGTCTATTCCTCTCCGCATTTGTTAGATTATCGCGAGCGCGTGCGTATTAATGGTGATGTTGAAGCTGAATCAGCCTACTGCATCGCTTTTGCGGAAATAGAACAAGCCCGTGGCGACATTACACTGACCTATTTTGAGTTCGGCACACTCGCCGCCATGTTAATGATGCGCAAAGCAAACGTGGACGTGGTGATACTTGAAGTGGGCTT
This sequence comes from Alteromonas sp. ABH2_165, assembly GCF_056159945.1. NCBI lineage: Bacteria > Pseudomonadati > Pseudomonadota > Gammaproteobacteria > Alteromonadales > Alteromonadaceae > Alteromonas > Alteromonas sp. ABH2_165. The sequence continues at coordinate 46,183 of NZ_JBSWWF010000011.1, read as the reverse complement.
GGGGGGACGTCTTGATGCCACCAATATCATCGAGCCGGATTTAGCGGTTATTACTACCATTGGCCTCGATCACATGGATTGGCTGGGCGATACCCGTGAACTTATTGCCGTGGAGAAAGCCGGTATCATGCGCGATAACGGCATTGCAGTGGTAGGCGACCTCGAGCCTCCGGCAACCCTCGATGAATATGTAACGCAGCACAAAGTGAATACCTGGTGGGCAAAGCGGAACTTTTGTGTGGAAACCAACGTCGAAAACTGGCGTTGGCATTGTGACGAAGTCATCACCGACTGGCTGCCTATGCCACGCATTCCGCTGCAAAATACCGCAACGGCACTGGCTGCACTCAAGCGATTGAATTGGCTCCCCACTGCTGAACAACTCAAACAGTTGGTCGAAACGGTAAATGTACCAGGCCGACGTCAGCAAATTGCCAGTCAACCGGATGTACTGGTAGACGTGGCACACAACCCTCAGTCTTGCGCCCTCATGCGCGATTGGGCTGACAAAGGGTTAAACGGTGAATTGCATATTGTTGTGGGTATGTTAGCGGACAAATCTTTAGCCGCGACACTTGATGAACTGGCAACTGTGAAAGCCAAATGGTACCTTGGTAATACCAGTGGCCCCCGTGGACTCAGCGGTGAAACCCTGATGTCGCACCTCCAGCCACAACAAAAATTACATGCCGCCGCTTTCAGTTCAGTTTCTGATGCTTATCAAGCAGCCAGAGAGCAGGCAGGGCAGAATGATCGCATCCTGGTGTTCGGTTCTTTTCTTACCGTTGCGGATGTATTAACGTTTCACAGGGACAGAAGTATCCAATAGGAGTTAATCGTGACCTCGGCGCTATCCAACCGGCTGGTCGGCACAGTGATTGTAGTTGCTCTGGCAGTCATTTTTTTGCCGGATTTTCTTGATAGAAAAAAAGAAACTAATAACGATGCATTCGTGAGCGTGCCGGCAACTCCAGCGAAGAAGCCTATTGTGAATCCGGAACCTTTCCCAACAGAGCGTGTAGCTGGCGTAACCCAGCGGCCGCTTGAAGTGGTAGACGAACCCGCAGTCGACGATTCGCAAACGCAGACCGCGGCGCCGGCTGAAGCCGCCAAAACTCAGGTTGAAGATAAGCTCGCAAGCCAGACCGTGGTAGAAAAGCCTTCGGCTGAACCACAAGATGGCAGTTGGGTTGTTCAACTGGGCAGTTTCAGACATCAAAAGAACGTAGGGCAACTGCTGGAAAAACTTGAGAAAGCGGGTTACCGCGCGTTCAGCCGCCCAATCGAAACACGTTCTGGTCCGCTTACGAAAGTATTTGTCGGGCCAGACATAAACAAAGACAAGTTACAAAAGGCATTGCCGCATCTTCAGGATATCACGGGGCTCAAAGGCAAGGTCGCACCGTTTAAGGTGGACTGATCCCGTATTGACTGTCGACGTTCTGGCCTTGGCAATACCCTCTGTGTGCGGAAACTTTTCTTACCATAACGGCAGCTTATAAAAAATATCGGGCAGATTTCGCATTGGTAATCTTTTAGGCTTCTGTTAGAATGCGCGCCATCTCGCAGCAAGGCTGATTTACTGCGTGTTCAACGACAGACGGATAACATAACGCTTCATGAATTGGGTCGACTTTTCCATTCTCGGTATTATCGTGGTTTCTGCCCTGATAAGTGTGATGCGTGGCTTCGTGAAAGAAGCCATCTCCCTGGTAGTCTGGTTCGGTGCACTGTTTATTGCCAGTGAATTTCATGCCGATCTTGCTGTCTATTTTTCGCAAATTGAAGATCCAACGCTGCGCAATGGCGCGGCGATAGTGGTGTTGTTTATCGTAACCCTGGTGCTTGGTGGTATGTTCAATCATGTCGTCGGACAACTGGTTCAGGCGTCGGGATTATCCGGCACCGACCGTGCGCTAGGTGCGATTTTTGGCGCTTTACGTGGCGCACTGATAGTAAGCGCACTATTGTTCTTTATGGATACATTTACTGATGCGGCGAATACCGGGTGGTGGGGACAATCACTGCTCATTCCGGAATTCGGTGTCATTATTGAGTGGTTTTTCACCTTTGTGAAAGACGGCTCCAGTTTTCTAAAAACCGCTTGATATAGGTAACGCTCATGTGTGGTATTGTCGGAATTGTTGGTAAAACACCTGTTGCTCAGTCACTGTATGATGGCTTAACAGTGTTACAGCACCGCGGACAGGATGCTGCTGGTATCATTACGATTGACCAGAGTCGGTTCAATCTGAGAAAGGCCAACGGTCTGGTGCGGGATGTTTTCCATACCCGTCATATGAAACGCCTAACGGGCAACATGGGTATTGGCCATGTTCGCTATCCAACTGCCGGTACTTCCAGCTCAGCAGAGGCACAACCGTTTTACGTAAACTCGCCGTTTGGTATCGCGTTTGCGCATAACGGCAACCTGACTAACGCACACGAGCTGCAAGACGAAGTATTTCGTATTGCCCGCCGTCATATAAACACCTCATCCGACTCGGAACTGTTGCTGAACATCATGGCTCATGAGCTGCAGCAGTGCACAGACTTAACTGTGTCGCCGAAAGATGTGTTTAAAGTGGTAACCAATGTTCATAAGAAAATTCGCGGTGCCTATGCGGTTGTTGCGGCGATTATCGGTCAGGGCGTTGTGGCTTTCCGCGACCCCCACGGTATTCGCCCGCTTGCATTGGGTAAGCGCGTAACCGAGCTGGGCGACGAATACATGGTTGCCTCTGAAAGTGTTGCGCTGGATGCCGTTGGTTTTACCTTTATTCGCGATGTCGCGCCAGGCGAAGCTGTTTATATCACAGAAAAGGGTGAGCTTTTCACACAGCAATGTGCCGAGAATCCGGTTACTGTTCCTTGTATTTTCGAATTCGTGTATTTCGCCCGTCCTGATTCCTTTATCGACGGTATTTCAGTGTATGCGTCACGCGTGAATATGGGGCGCAAACTGGGTGAGAAAATTGCGCGGGAGTGGGCTGACCTCGATATCGACGTGGTTATTCCTATTCCCGAAACTTCCATGGATGTGGCACTGCAAATCGCCAACACCCTGGACTTGCCATATCGTCAGGGCTTCGTGAAAAACCGCTATATTGGTCGTACGTTTATTATGCCCGGTCAGGCAATGCGTAAGCAGTCTGTGCGTCGTAAACTCAACGCGATTTCTTCAGAATTCAAAGACAAAACGGTTCTGCTGGTCGACGATTCTATTGTACGTGGTACCACTTCAGGCCAGATCATTGAAATGGCCCGTGAGTCGGGTGCGAAGAAAGTGTACTTCGCTTCTGCAGCACCGGAAATTCGTTTCCCTAACGTTTATGGTATTGATATGCCATCAGCGAACGAACTGGTTGCGTATGGCCGTGAGATTGATCAGATAGCCGACCTTATTCAGGCAGATGGTTTGATTTTCCAGGATATCAGCGATCTCGTTGCTGCCGTTCGGGAAGAAAACCCGTCTATCGAAGAGTTCGAAACCTCGGTATTCGACGGTAACTACATTACCGGAGACGTTGATCAGGCTTACCTTGAACGTATCGACATGGCGCGTAGTGAAGCGTCGAAGAGCCCGGTGGTTCAGGCTGAGCTTTCAAATCTTGAAATGCACAATATGGATTCTGATAGCTGAGTTAAGTTATCCGCGCCGAACCAATAAAAAGCCGCTCATTCGAGCGGCTTTTGCGTAAGGATATGGATGAAATAATGTGATCAGTGAACGTATACCGGGCCGAAGCCCATACTCCACAGGATCACGGTGCTTGCCATTAGAATGGCGAGTAACACCAGGCCGCAAGTCACTACGGAGCTGGCATATATGAATCCTTTACCGTCCGGGATGTGCATCATGATTGGCGTTCCAGAGTAAAGGAGATAAACAGAGTATGATAATCCGACCAGGCCAACGGCCATTACAAACCACAGTTCAGGGTAAAGGCCCGCAAAACCCGTCATAAAAAGTGGCGTGGCGGTATAGGCAGCAAGATCTAACGATTCTGTATAGTTGGGTTTAGCGTCAAATGCGTTGGCGAGTTCGTGAATCATGTAAGTGAGGATCAGTACGCCCACGATCAATCCGAAATACATGCCAACCGCCAGCATTGCAGCACTGGATTCGGTAAGTTTGATTAAATCACCAGCCCCAATGCTCCAACCCAAATGCGCGCCAGAGTAGTAGGTTACTAGTGATGGAATAAGTGCGATTACGGCGATATGACTCAACGCGTAAACACTGCTTTCATGTCGTCTGTCTATGTCCTGCCATTCTTCACGGGGATGGGTGTAGATGCCGAGTAAATGATTAAGGATCATTGTTTGTCACCTTGTAATTAGGGCTGCAAGCAGCATTACGCTTATTTTCAATTATTTTCCAGTATCAATAGTTAACATGGTTAACATTATTAACATTGATTTTACATTTGAGTGTTGATCAGGTTTTGTACAACGTCAAACCTTTTTTGCTTAAAAAGTGTTCAGGTTGTCGGGGTGTTTGATTTTTAAGTAATTTTGAATAGTAGGTTTATAGAGAGGAAATAATAGTGAGGCCTGAACGTGTGCTCAGACCTTAATTTTTAGCGGCGCTTTACTTAAACAGACAGGGGAGCTGTTGAATGGCGAACGGAAAGGCTAACCCCAACCGTGCATTTTTTTCTTGAAGCCATTGGGTTTTCTTTGCGACGCAATAACATGGAAACTGCTTCTTCTGCCATTTCATCTAAAGGCATTTTTATGCTGGTCAGTTGCGGTGTCATAAATTCACACCAGGCAACATCATCAAAGCCTACCACTGACAAATCCTCAGGCACGCTTAGCCCTATCGTTGCCGCGTAGCGGATTATGTTCAAGGCGATAGTATCGTTACCTGCAATAATAGCGGTGACATTTTTCTTGTTCAGCAACGTCTTTGCTTCAATCGATAACTTATCAGTAAAGTCCGTTTCGCAAATCCATTTGATTTCAGCATCGCTGTCTTCTATCACTTTAACGGTGCCATTAATGCGAAGTTGCATGTTATCAACATGACGCGGGCCAGAAATTAATCCTATCTGTTGATGACCCAAATCCAATAGATGCGCAGCCTGTTGTACGCCACCGTCGAAATGATCTGGCGTTACCACATCGAAATCGGTTAAATCACGGTCGATAACCACCACAGGCATACCATGGGTGGCGTTGTTGATGGTGTTTTGTTGACTGCCAGGAAACCAAATCAGACCATCTGCACCGCTTTGCGCAAAGCGCTGTGTGCGCGCAATTTCCGTTTCTGCCTCAGCGTAGCTGTTCGCAAAGAACACCGAATAGTGCTGCTGGGCGCACACTTGTTCTATTTCTGTAGCAAGCTCAGAAAACAGTGGGTATCGAAAATCCGGTAAAAGCAAACCTATGCTGGCGCTGCTACCAGTTTTCATGGTGCGAGCAGCGGTATTGGGTTGATAGCCTAACTGCTTAACCACTTCCCGTACGCGCTCGGTAACTTGTTTACTAATAGCACCTTTACCATTGAGTGCATAAGACGCTGTGGCAAGGGATACCCCGGCTTCCTTAGCGACGTCTTTTAATGTTGGGGCAGAGGAGGCGGTTCTTGTTCGTTTTCCGGGCATAGATTTCAATTGTAAGTATCAGTAAAAGCTAAGTTAACATTTTGAATTTACGACAGATGAGCGCGAATAACCAGTAATAACCACTGGCAGACACAAAACGGGGCAGCGAATGCTGCCCCGTTTATCGGCTGTGACGCAAAGTCAGTGACAACTTAGAAGAACGTTGCTTTCAGTTCGATACCGAAGGTACGAGGCTGATTAGCAATGGCTGTAAAGTTGTTAAAGTCGATTGCACCGGTAACGGTTTCTACGTCGGTAATATTACGTGACCACAGCGCCACTTCATATCCGTCGTAAGTCTGGTATCCCACTCTCAGACCACCTTCCAACGCTGCTTCAGCTGTGAATTCGGTTGATTCATACAGGAAAAGATTGGTTTCGCTTTTGTAAGCCCAGTCGGTGAAGAAATACAGATCGCCGTTTTCCATTGGTATAGTGTAACGGGCAGTCAAACTACCAATCCATTCAGGTGCTTGCGGTAAGCTGTTGCCGTTGATAAGTGCAAAACCGTTGTCGTTGATAGGGTCAAGGACTGTACAACCTGAACCACATGCAGCAACACCTAAGTCGGCATCTTTGATTTCCGTGTCGTTATAGCTACCCGCAGCAGTGATGATAAAGTCTGGCGTAACCGCATATTCCAGTTCTGCCTCAATACCCTGACCGACAGATTCATCAGCATTCAGCAGACGGGTGTCGTTATCTTCACCACCAACAGCCGTTAATTGCTGGCCATCTACTTCGTAGCGGAATACTGCCACATTCAGGCGAGCATCGCCGTCTAGCAATGTAGATTTCACACCTGCTTCATAAGAAATCAGCGTCTCGGCGTCCACAGCAGTGGTGTAGGTGGGGGTACCAGCGATGGAAGGTGCACGGAAACCACGGGCAATACGGCCATACACCATAACATCGTCAGACAGGGTGTAATCGGAAGAGATATCCCAGCTGATTTCTGACTCGTCAGTTTCAGCATAGGAACTTTGCGGATCAGCTACCGATTGGCCACCGTTTGTCAATACTTCAATTGAGCTGAATTCTTTGGTGTCGTTAGTCCAGCGCACACCACCAGATACAGACCAGTCGTCTGCAATAGCGTAAGAACCGCTTACGAATACGCCGACAGTGTGGTTAGTTTGTTTCTGGTCGTTCAGTGAATTCAGCGCATTGTTGTTTTCTGTGCTGTAGCCTAAATCACCGTTAGTGGCTTTTTCATAGAAGTAGAAAAGGCCAGTTTGATAGTTGAACGGGCCGGCAAAGTTGCTTGCAAGACGCAGTTCTTCAGAGTACTGCTTAGCACCGTTGTCGCCAGCCGTTTCTACAGAGAAGAACGGGGCAGAGGCTGGATCGCAGCTTGCACAACCACCATCAACGTCGCCCAGTGAGTAGAAGCTCATGTCTTCATAAGCACTAATTGAGGTTAAGGTGTACTCGCCCAGCTCGAATGTCGCACGAATAGAACCACCATCCTGTTTCATACGGGAAGCATTGTTTCCGTCTTGGTTAACCAGGTAGCGATTCCAGCCGTCACGGAAACCTTTAGTTCCGCCTTCAATGGCATTCGCGTAGAAGATAGTAGAAGTACCGTTCAGATCGCGGTGGTGATAGTTAAACAGTACACTGATATCGTCTGTCGGTGTCCAATCAAGTTGAACACGGGCGGCATTGTCGTGGTATCCGCCTAATGCATCTTCTTCACCGGTATATTCATTCGATACGAAGTCGCTACGGTTTTGGGTAATACCTGAAACGCGGCCGGTGAGTACGCCGTCGATGAGGGTGCCGCCAACAGCACCTTGCAGGTTAGTTTGACCAAAGCGACCAAAACTCGCCGACACATAACCATCTGCATCAGCCGTTGGTTTTTTAGTATCGATTTTTACTACACCAGCTGGGGTGTTGCGGCCGAACAGCGTGCCCTGAGGACCTTTCAGTACTTCAATACGCTCGACGTCGAAAATTGGAAAGCCTTTCATGTTTGGCGAAGATTGAATGACATCGTCGTATACCAATTCAACAGGCTGTGAAGCGTTGAAGCTGAAATCGGTGTTACCGAAACCACGAATGTAGAAACGAGGAAAACTACGGCCCATTGAAGATTCCGCTACCAGGCTTGGTACGCGGGCGGTTAGAAATTTAATGTCGTCGCCAGAAATGGCGTAAGAGTTCACCTTTTCAGCGTTAACCACACTCATGGTGATTGGAATTTCCTGTGCGTTTTCAACACGTTTCTGTGCAGTTACGCTAATTACTTCCAGACTGCCTTTTTTTTCTGCAGCAGGCGTTTCCTGTGCCTGTAGACCAAAGCTCACTGCAAGCGCGAGGGCACTTACCAATGGAGCTGATTTCATTGTGCTTGATAAAGTCATTCGTGTGATACCAGTGAAAAGTTAGGTGAATCGTTTCATCTACATATAACCTTATTATTCACGTGGTTGTCAATTAAATGACATAAATCCGTAGTAAATCGAATTTTTCGTTGATATTCTTAAGTGAAACGTTTAATTAAAATTGTTAATTTGTCGTTAATTATTAGCACAAGGTAGTAACGTGAAAGATCATAATCTACAGGTATCACTGACAGAAGCGCGCAGAGCTGCGTTAATGACAGTGGATACACAATCGCCGGTTTCAGTGGTAATCGACTGTGACGCGGGTAATGAAATTGACGATCAGTTTGCCATTGCCTGGTCACTGCTTCGCCAGGACCGTCTTGATCTTCAAGCCATTTATGCTGCTCCTTATACCAATGCTTTTTTCGAAAATCAGGATGGTGAGCCGACTCGTGTAGAACATGCAGCAGAAGGCATGAAACGCAGTTATGATGAGATCTTGCGGGTGCTGTCTTTAATGGATGCCACTAATACTGTACCTGTGCTTAAAGGCTCTGAACATTATCTTAAAGACATGCAGGAGATTGAAAATTCACCAGCAGTAAATGATCTTATAAACCGAGCGCGCAACGCTGAAAAAACACTACATGTAGTCACAATAGGCGCGCCAACAAATATTGCCTGTGCCTTATTGCTGGCCCCAGATATCGCAAACAACATACATGTACTTTGGCTTGGTGGTCATAGTCAGGACTGGTACGACACGGAAGAATTTAACTTAATGCAGGATATGCCCGCCAGCCGCGTTTTACTTGATAGCGGCGTGGCGCTCACTCTATTCCCGTGTATGGGCGTAACGAACACGCTCGCGACTTCCATCCCTGAAATGCAGTTTTATTTGCTCAATACCAGCCGAATTGGCGATTATCTTGCCAACCTGGCACCCACATTTAACTGGATTACCTTTGCATCGCGAAAGGTGATGTGGGATATCGCCAACATTGGCTACTTGCTGGAACCGTCATGGTTTCGCTGCTCGCTGGAATCGTCGCCTGTGCTTAACGATAATCTTACCTGGAGCCGTGACGACAGACGTCATAACATACGCATTGTTCGATATATTGAGCGGGATAATCTCTTTAAAGATATCTTCCGTCGCATAATGGATGCAGATAAGAAATAAGCAATGACAACAATAATAACATTACTCGGCAGCGTCTTGTTGCTACTCGCAGTGGGATGGCTATGTTCAGAAAATCGCCGGGCAGTGAAGCCGCGAGTTATTTTCGGTGCGCTGGGACTGCAACTGGCCATCGTCGCCTTTATCTTGTTTGTTCCTTTTGGCAACAAGGTTTTGCTGGCGTTGTCGGGCGGGGTGAATAACATTCTGGCGTATGCCAACGAAGGTATTGCGTTTATTTTCGGCGATCTTGGCAGCAGTGAGTATGGTTTTATCTTTGCCATTAAAGTACTGCCAGTCATTGTATTTATGTCATCGCTGATGTCGTTGCTGTATTACTTCGGCATCATGCAGTGGATTGTCCGTCTGGTGGGCGGTTCGTTACAAAAACTGCTGGGCACCAGTAAAACCGAATCTATGGCGGCCACGGCCAATATCTTTGTCGGCAATACTGACGTGTTTGTATTGATGCGTCCATACGTGGGTAGCATGACGCGCTCTGAACTCTTCGCGTTGATGACCGGTGGTGTCGCGTCGATTGCCGGAGGTGTGCTGCTGGGTTACGCAGGTATGGGTATCAATATTGAATATTTGCTGGCAGCGGCGTTTATGTCTGCACCGGGTGGTTTGCTAATGGCAAAGCTATTATATCCAGAAACGGAACAAACCAGCCCGCCGGAAGATATTGAAAAGCAGCTTGCTGAATCGAAGCCTTCTACCATGATTGAAGCTGTCACTGAAGGTGCATCCAGCGGTCTGCAGCTCGCACTTGGCGTAGGCGCGATGCTGCTTGCGTTCATTGGTCTGATTGCGTTAATCAACGGCGCTTTAAGCGGCGTACTGGGTTGGTTTGGCGTTGAAGGGGTAACGTTGGAGCTGATCTTCGGTTATCTTTTTGCACCGTTTGCCTGGCTGTTAGGCGTGCAGGGCGATGAAGTGCTCACCGTTGCCAACTTGCTGGGGCAAAAGATGGTGCTGAACGAATTTGTGGCCTATGTGAGTCTGTCAGGCGTTCAAGACGCGTTAAGCGCACATTCGCAGCTAGTAACGGTCATTGCACTTGCCGGGTTCGCGAACTTGTCAGCCCCGGCCGTATTGCTTGGCGTACTGAGTCAGATGCTGCCAGACAAGAAAGACTATATTGCTAAAATGTGCCCGAAAGTCATTTTAGGGGGTTTTCTTTCAAACTTAATGAGTGCCAGTCTGGCCGGACTGTGTTATCAGCTTTCGCTGGTACTCTGAGGTTCATGAGGGCAGGGCAGTGCCGGTTATGTTCAGTGCGTAGAATTCGGCCCTGATTTTAGCTCATAAATTCTAAGTATTTTACTCACCTGTCCTTTGACATCGGCGAGTCCTACACCAATAGCGGTGACACTGCCTTTCGTGTAGGGCGGTTTAAGTTTCATTTTCTCTGCCACCGCTTTCAGCGCCTCAGATTGTTCGGCTGCCAGCAGTGTCATGTGCGGTTCGAAGTTTTGAAATACATTCGGGCTGCCATAGCGCTCGAATGCGGCTTTTTTCACGGGATAAGCATTTACCCAGCCCGGCAGTGGCGCTTTATTATCACGCATTGGTTCCAGAGCCAGAGTCACGGTGTCTGCAAGACGTTGTAAATCATGGCTTACTTCCGCATCTACAAATACCCAGTTTCCAGCGGTAACGGTAAAGCCGTTGGCAGTGAGTGGAATAGTAGTTTGGGTTGCGGTTACCGCCTCGACCTTTTCTAGTATGGATGGCATCGCTGTCTCGTCGAACTGTGTGAGGTAAAGCGTAACGTGAACTGGAAATCCTTTTTCATAAAAGGTTTTCATGCCTTCGTTGTTGAGTTCAGTACTCACGTCAGCCACGGTGTTCACGATGTTCTGTGAGGGAATTGCGAATACGTTAACTGACAAGGAAGCTGCCAGTGAATTGAAAGACAAAAGGGTGAAGGCGGCCAATGCCGCAGATTTCAGCGTGTTCAAAGAGGCGTTCCAGAAAAATAAAAACCATACGCTACACAAATTGCTTTGCCGGAACAACTATCCGATACGGGCGCCAGCAATAAACTATGAAAGATGCCCTTTGAGTATCTCAATACCCAGTCAATTCCATAAATCCATTACCGGAGTGCGAACCGGCCACCTCAATTCTACCTTCATAGTAAGGGAAACGGCCGTTGTTATGCTGTCCGGGTTTGAATGGATGCAGATTAATATCCAGTGACTTAGTGGGGATTTGCAAGCGCCAGTTTACCGGATAATCATGTTCGCCGATTGACTCGTTCCCGGTGGGCGTTAGCTGGATTGTCTCGTCTGTCAGTGTTTGTTGTTCGCCGCTTGTGGTGATGTAAGTGCCGGTAACATAGGGCTGTTGTCCGTTTACGTGCATCCGAAAGGCCATTAGTTTATCGCCGTTGTCCAAATGCAGAGAAAACCAATCCCAGCCTAGCGCATTGTTGTTTGCCAATTCACTGGTCCATTCATGATCGAACCAACCATTGCCATTAACCTGCAAAAAGTTATCGCCAATCTTGATTTTGCCGTTGGCGTGAATAAAGGGTTGGCTGTAATAGTAGGAGCGATAGGTTTCATCTGCGGTTTTAATACTGTATCCGTTATCACCTTGCTTTATTACCGGACCATCGGCAGATAATTGTAATGACACTGTGACCGCATCGTTGATGGTAAAATTCAGCGTGGAAGGCGTTAGCGACGTCGATTCACTTTGCCAACGCCAGTTATCTATTTGTGCCGAAAACGTTTGTGTATCGGTTGAAGGAGCTGTCACAAACACGTTGCCCACGCCGCCTGAACCAAAACGTTCTTCAAAGAAATGTTCGGTTGGGGAATGTAACGAGGCGTGACCCATCCACAATTGATTATCAGACCAATTACTCACATATTGCTGGTCGCCAGAAAAACGAAATAAGGTGAATTGCAAACCGTAAGGACGGTGCTGTGCATCTTCCAACACAAAAGTGAGATACCACCATTCGATGTCGAACGCAGGGTGACTTTTGTGGTCATTAGGCAGGATCACCGGTTTGTCACGACTCACCAAAGTAACGACAGGCTTTTCTGCATCAGCGGCAAATAGGCTGGTGCTGGGTTGTGGGTCAGTGCAGCTTATTAGCAGTACACTCAACAAGAGCGCTAAAACAATCATGCTCACGTTTTTCATAAGCGCTCTTCCTGCCTCAGATCGATTTTGCTGTTTAATCTCCCCAGCGGTAACAGTAGGACTACCAGCACCACCGCCAAACTCACTGCCACACTTTTCAGCAGCACAATCCAGTTGAGTGACAAGGGATAAACCCAATAAAACGCGAAGCGATTCACATACTCAATAAAAATCCAAGCTAATAAAATGCCAAATGGCACGGCAATAGCCGCTGTGGCCGCGCATAACAACATGTATTGGGCAGTCAGCGCGGTTTTTACGCTGCGTTGACTGATCCCCAGTGTGCGAAGCATGGCAAGTTGAGGTTTTAAATCCATGGTGAGCAGGGTTACGGATACCGCAAAAGCCAGTCCAGCAACCAACAAAGTGGCAATGTTTAAGGCATCAGTCACCACGAATGTGCGGTCGAAGGTTTCCATAGACACGGCAATTAACGAGGCTGAAGATATCAGGTTCGCATCGTCTGGCAACGTTTCTTGCAGTGATGATAATTCCTGCGCGGCTAAACTAGACGACGTGGCAAGCGCCGGGTAAATCGCCGCCACATTTCTGCGCGCCACTGGCATGCCAATCAAGCTTTCACTCACTATGATTTGCATCTCTGGGTTACCATAGTCGGGATAAATGCCAGCAACGCGGAATGACTGTTTCCCGCCGAGGAGTTGTTGCTCCAGCCCCAGCGTGAAAATCGGTCCAGTTTCTAAACGGTCTCCGGGCTTCACTCCTAAACGAAAGGCCAACTGCTGGTTCACATACACGGCTTCACCGGCATAGAAATCCGCTGGCGTACTCGGTGTTTCCTGTTCCAGGGGCAGATTAATCTGGTTGGAAAACGGCGACGGATAAGTCCGCAATGTTACTTTGGCGTTATTCATTTCGGCTGCATCACTCATACCGGCGTCGCTTACTGAGGTGACACCTTGATAAACAGGGAGTAGCCGAAGGCTGTCCGGCAAGGATGTTTCGCTGATAGGCTGCATGGAATATAAGTAAGCCGGTGCAGTAAGCCGCTGTTCTAGCCAATCCAGGGTGGCCTGACGAAAGCTATCCGTCATCACGTTCATACCAATGTTGGCGCTGAGCGCAATGAAAAAGGCACATACCGCCAACCGACTTTTTCCCGATAGCATTTGGGCGCTGGCAACCACATAGCTGGCAAGTGGGCGAGTAGGCGGAACCAGCCTTCTTACCATGCCTAGAAGCGGTGCCAACCACAGGATTAAAAGTGCGCTGGCGCACAGTAACACCGCAGCAACGCTTAAAAGTGCTGTGGCAGTCGATGACGCGAATACTAATGTCAGGGCGATGATCAGCAACAGAACAAGAGAGCAAAGCAGTCGTTTAAATGGTGGAAGCGGCGCTGTCTGCACTCTGTTGCGACTGAGGGCCCCCGCGAGCTGCTTTGCTGGCGCAATAAAGAACATGGCTAATGCTGCTAGCGAAACAACAAAAGCCCCTGCGATTAACTGCGTCAGCACCGGCGACGGCGCAACAAAAGCGGATTCGAACAACCCGCTAAAAGTCGCCTGGAGTACGGGTGTTAGCGAAAGCGTTAATGCCGCGCCGGCAAACACGCCAACGGGGCTCGCTATGAGGCAGTAGAAAGTCAGCTCGGTAAACAGTGCTGCCAGCAACATCCGACTGCCCACGCCAGCTTGTCGCAAACGAATAAACGCAGGGAGTCGGGCACGGTACATCAGCATGAGGGCGTTAAGAATGATAAATATCGACACTACCGCCATCAACGCGCCCATAGCCCACAAGTTAAGCTGAAAACTGTCTGCTAAGGTGCCCTTGCTGGTGAATGCTGGCGGAATAGTCAGTGCAAGGTTCTCTGGTAACGCCTGCTGCAGTCGTGTCTGCTCCTTATTCGAGAGTGTTCTTGCGACGACCAAGGCCGTTAATGGGAAGTTTTCTGGCGTGCGGCCTTCGGTGTAAAAGGCATCAATGGGCAGTACCAGGCGTTCATCAGGTAAGCCTGTTACTACTTGCGGCGTGCTAAAAAAGAGATTGCCAAATCCTGTCAGTGAAGTGTTGCAATTAAAGTAGCGTGCGGTTTGCTCAGATACCACAGCCCTTACGGTTGTACCTTTTATAGATGCATTTGGGTTTGATGCTAACGTTGCATCAGCGGGGTTGGCGATGGGTTTGTTAGCCGTTTGCCGATTAAGCATACCCGACATACCACCAAATGCGCCCGCGTTACTCAAGGCCGCCGTGATATCCACGCCAGTTATCGTGATAGGTAGAGAACGGGATTCGTTGGCCGGGCAGCTAATCTGTGCTTCCATTTCTATTATGGCAACAAGATAGGTAAAGCCCGCCGTGCGAAGGGCAATATAGTCGGCTTTACTGATGGGAGTCTCAGTACTTTTGGCGGTCACGCTGCCGCCTGCGAACCAGCCTGGTTGCGACGATGCCAGTTCGCCCTCGCTGGCCCCTTGATTGATGAGCGTAACCGACGAAAGGCCCGCGGTGGCTATAACAATGGCGACAATAATTAACAGCGGTTCCCAGAAGCGTCTGCGGTCCATTGCGAGCAGAACACGACACACCAACAGCAAGCGATTTAACATATTAGCGTTCCAGGCGCTTCTGTTCTGCATGTGTTTGTGAGGAGCGATGCTGTTCGCCATGCTGCTTTACATGCAGTTGCCCATGATGCAGCCACAAAGGAACGTCGGCTTTTTCTGCCACTTCGTGACTGTGAGTGACAACAATGAGGGTGGTATTGAGCGTTTGGCACTGTGCAAACAAGGTGTTTGCGACCTGCTCGCTGGTCTCTTCATCCAGGTTTCCCGTTGGTTCATCTGCCAATACCAGGGAGGGTTTGTGAACCAACGCGCGGGCAATGGCCACACGCTGTTGTTCACCACCGGATAGCTGTTGGGGAAGCTTTTCTGACAGGTGGGCAATCGCCATGTCTTCCATCAACGTACGCTGAAAATCTTTATCATGATTGCCTTTCAAGCGGGCGGTGAAGGCGATGTTGTCCCACACGTTGAGGCAATCCAGCAGGTTAAAACTCTGGAATACCACACCTAGAAGGTCCCGGCGAAAAGCATCAGCGGCTTTGTCGCTGGTAAAGGGCAGGGTGACATCGTCAATATGAATGGTGCCGCCATCCGGGAGTTCAAATCCGGCAATGAGCGACAGTAACGTGGATTTACCTGAACCTGAGGCGCCGCGAATGCTGGCCGAGCTTCCACTTGCTAACGCAAAGGATAAATCTCGCAAGATCTGAATGTCACCAAAGGATTTTTGCAGGTTTTTCAGGTTTAGCATGGCCGGGCAGAACACATTTTTATGAACGATGTTCACCGTTATACGGCAAGTCAGTATTGAAGGTACAGCTTAACCTGATATTTTTCATTCTGTTACAATCGAATGCTGAACCCGAAATAAGATAATAAATGTACAATTTATGGTTGACAGGTGTTAGGAGAGCAACTGTGTGTTGGAGTTATTCTAAGGTCGCTAAACAATTAGAGTATGACCAACTGTCATAGTAATTGAAAGGGAAAGTGGACCGAGGGACACCGATACCAATTAGAGGCCTACTCACGCGAGGCTATCTAAATCTGTAAGAATTGTCCTTCGAAGTTGAATTCGTAGGAGACTAACGTCATAGAGTTTCCCAGATCTATTTTCTTCCTAATTTCTATTATTGATTGCATTTTTTAACAATTCGTGATTAAAAGGTAGTAACAAATCTAAGAATCTATATGCACTAAGGACATGTAAATGTACTCTAGGATGAAAGCAACACTGTTCAAAAAAATGGATAACGCTGAGTACATTCAACATTTCTACGACATTTTTCATTCTGAGTACGCTAAAAAGGTTAAAAAAAAATATAAATTAAACCACTATCCGTTCGTCGAAAAAAGAAATCACGGTGTGAACTCCTATCAATTACCGATCGGGAATTCCACCTTCGATTTATTAACTTATAATTACCATCATAGTTTTGTAGAACAAATCCTACTTAACTATTATGTGATAGATGTTGCACTCATCCTGTTCAAGAATTCTCAAGGGCAAACATTGTCAAAAGCACAAGTTTCGGCTTGTCAGGAGGTCGCTCGAGCTTTCATAAAATCAGCTATCGAGTTCAGCGCTGATGTCGCTGTAAATTTCGGATGTAATACTCGAATTGGGACTAGAAATGTCTGCTTACCGCAAACATTGTGGACGAATAATAATCTTTTAGGAATTTTGAGTATCCAACAGTTCTACTCTGAAGTATGCAAGCCTAGTCGCATAAAAAAGCACATGCGTATCTCTGTTATTCGCTACATGAAAAGACACAATTTAATTAATCAGAAGTTTGAAGTTGAAGATCAGAAACAGTTTGTTTCACATATGAGACGAATAGGTGCTGGTGCTCTGGATGAACTCGAAAAGCTTGCCACTGAATTTATTGAAAATGACAGACCTCTGTCGGACGGTTTGAATCCGATCCTTAACTTACTCATATTTAATACACCTAAGCGTCGATTCAGAAAGGTAATAAAAACCTATGGACAATGACAAACTGATTTTTAGTCTAGAAAAATTTTCAGGAAGTCTTCTTATAACGATTTTCGCTATATTTGCATTTACATCTGGAGCGTTGCTAAGCACTAATAGCTACATCGTAAAGTCAATTTTTCTAATTTCTCTATCACTAGCAATATTGGGTCTTGTCTTTAGTTACCGAGCTATCTCTATACCTATTAATGTCTATGCCAGCCAAGACATAAAACATTTAACTGGAACAACATCGAGAGGTAGGAATCTGAATGTTGTTGAGCGAAATAAAATGATTCGTTATGTTAACTATCAGTGGCGTCTTTCTATAATCTCACTTCTACTACTCACAATATCTGTAGCTTTCTTCTTATTCACTGATAATACACCGAGTTTTAGAATTAAGGATTCAGTTAAAATTAGTGCAACATCCGAGTGAAATAATTTTTTAACATTTTTTTCTGGGATCTAACTTTTACTATTCTAAATTTTCCAGAACTAAGACAATAATTGCACTACTTATTATTAAAGGGTGAGATGGACAACAGTCTGTTGATGGTGTTCTAAATTCGCATAACAATTTGAGTAGTACCATGAGTAATAAGAATTTTTTCTAGCGACATCAATCCTAGATTGAAGTTTATTTATGAGAGTTCAAATTACCGGGGGAGCCGGTGATGTTTGAGACTGACCCACAAAGCGATCATATGAGCTTAGATGTTTTATAGTATGAAATAGCAATTGATGTTAAGCCGTGCCGTTTTACAAACTAACAAGTAGTTTCTCATCATACTGACTCGTAGCAGACTAAGCAGAAAGAAAAACTTCGTGATAACAAACATAGCAACTTAGCTTGAAAAAGTCTGTTACACAGGTTTAATCTGCCCCCGGTATTATTTGAGCCAGCCCGGTGAATGCGATACATTGCTGCTCACGAGGTGTCATATGGCAAAACCCAACAAGAAAGGGCCGGTTCGCACAGTGCTCATTTCCTGTCAGCAATGCAAATCCCCCATTTTTAAATACCGTAAAGGCGGCAAAGGTGCGCTGGTAAAATGTTTCATTGAACGCATTGTGGAAGACATGACGGTAAAGCCCTGTCATTGTCCGGGATGCGATCAGGAATTTGCCAGAGAAACCCTGATCCGCGGCACGCCAGCCTACAAGATGATTGGCGGCAAAGTGCATATGAAATGAATTCACAAGGACACTTCATGGAAAAACATATTTATCTCTGCCGTCACGGTCAGACCGAATGGAATCGTGACAAACGACTTCAGGGTCAGCTCGACAGTCCGTTGACTGAGCAGGGCAGAGCGCAGGCCGCCGAATTAGCCGGTAAAGCGAAAAACTGGTCGTTAGAGCTGGTGGTGAGCTCCCACCTGGGCCGAGCAAAAGACACCGCAGCCGTGTGTGCGGAAACCCTGGGTAAAGAACACAAAATCTATGAAGGCTTCTGCGAGCGTAACTTTGGTGAATGGCAGGGGCAGCATACGGCGAACCTGGCGGCGTATCAGGCGTTTAAAGCCCATCGCTACACGCGCCCTGATTTAATGCCGGAAAACGGCGGCGAGAGCGCCAATATGGTCGTGGCCCGGTTTTCCAGCGAATTTGAAAAACTTGTCAGTAATGAAACGGCTGGGTCGATTATGGTTATCAGTCACGGCGATGCCATGGCGTGTATTGCGCACAGCTTTGGTGAAGGGCGCACCATTGATAACTGCGGTGGTATGTTGCTTGGCTGGAAAGACGGCAAACTACACTGGCAGCGCTGGATAGACTAATAACTCTTATCGGATTTATGGTAGGATCCGCGCCCACGCCCGCTGGAGGGCGTGTTGCTTCACCCTGAAAGTACTAAATCGATACCATTAAACCTGATAAGCAGTGCTAAAAGCCGATGAACGAATTACTCGCGCCAATCCATTCATTTCTACAATGTGAAACCCCGGACGCCTGGGTTGATAAAGCCGCAGACAAAGACAATCTGGCGGTGGTATTAACCGATCATCTCATCTGTGAGCTAAAGGCGGCTCAGAGCGCTATGTTCTTGATTCGTCGTTACGCAGTAGACAAGGAAAGCGGTGATGCGTTGCTGGCGTGGTTAAAACCATTTGAAGATTTTGCCTACCGCAAAGAAGGGGATTGGCAGTCACTGCTAAAACACAACAAGCTGTCGAAATCGATTATTCCTAAGTCTGGCACGCCTTACGGGCAGGAGCTAATCGATAAAATGGTGCTGCTGATTAAAGAAGAATTGCATCACTTCTTTCAGGTGCTGGAAATCATGAATGAGTACGACATTCCCTATGAGAATATTGCCTCGAGCCGTTACGCGAAGGGAATGCTGCGTCATGTTCGTACCCATGAACCGGCAGCGTTAACGGACAAACTCATCTGCGGTGCTTATATTGAAGCCCGTTCCTGCGAGCGCTTTGCCAAACTCGCTCCTCATGTAGATAAACGTCTGGGCGATTTTTACGTATCTTTGCTGCGCTCAGAAGCCCGTCACTATCAGGATTATCTTACCCTGGCAGAGGAAATCGCCGGTGCTAATATTGCTGAACGCATCGCCTTCTTCGGTGAAATTGAAGCTGAATTAATCGCTTCGCCAGATGAAGATTTTAAATTTCATAGCGGTACGCCAGCGTAATTATGCTAGTTTCGCTGGCACTAAAAAATAAGTGTTACCAGTCGAAGGGACAGTCTGTGCAGCCTTCCATGTAGGTACCCTGAAAGGTTGCAAAGTGAATGCGTGTGCCTGTTAATACGGCCCGTGATAAATTGGCGTCATTCAATTTTGCTTCCTGAATATTGGCGTTGGTTAAGTCTGCGCCTTTCAGCTGTATTTTGTTCATCCACGCCCTTTCCATTCTGGCACTGCGCAGTATCACGCCGTTCATTTTGGCACCGGAAAGACGGGCCTGATCGAAATTGATGCCGCTAAGGTTCGAGTTATCAAACTTCACACCCTGAGCAAATAAAGCCCATCCTGTAGCACCTTCCAGATTACTGTTGACCACCGTTGAAGTTCTCAGATCACTATGGTTCAGGTTCACCATAGCCATATTCACATTATCCAGATGACTTTTTTTGAAGGTGACATAGCTGAGGTTGCTGTGACGAAGGTCGGCGCCATTAAATCTTACGTTGGTAAACGTGGAACCTGAAAGGTCAATATTACGCAGGTCGGCACCTCGTAAATCGGCGTCAACGCATTGGGTGTTTGGTGCCAGCGCGCAGCCATCAATCATCTTGATGTCGTCTTCAAAAGGGGGCGGGGCGGCCTGGCTGATAGCAGGAAGCAAGAGTAGTAAAAGCAGTCTCATTGTGTGTACTCCATGAGAAGGCGGGGCAAGGCCCCGCCGCGAGTGATTATCGGCTTGCTAGCTTTTTGTCGAAGTTAGGGATTTTAAATACCCAGAATGAACCGCCCTGAGCAACAGGTTTGGTCAACTCGGCCATATCGCCACCCCATAATGGTACAGCACCGCCGTAGCCTGAAGCGAAACCGATGTACTGTTCGCCATCCATTTCCCAGGTGATTGGGCAGGAAACAATGCCTGAGCCAGTCTGGAACTTCCACAGTTCTTCACCGGTTTTCTCATCGAAAGCCTTGATGAAACCATCACCGGTACCGGTAAAGATCAATCCACCTTTAGTGGCCAGTACGCCGGCCCAAAGTGGTAATTTCTCTTTGTGCGTCCACTTGATTTCGCCTGAAACTGGATCAACCGCCCGCAGTACGCCTACATGGTCATCGAACAGGGTTTTGATTCTGAAACCTTGACCCAGGTAAGCATTACCTTTTACATAGTTAACTTCTTCTGTCCAGTAGTCTTCTTTCCAGTGGTTTGCACCCAGGTAGAACCAGCCGGTATTCTGGCTATACGCCATAGGGTTCCAGTTTTTGCCACCCAGGAAAGGAGGTGAAACTTCAATGGATTTACCTTTCTCTTCGCCTGGCTCAGGCAGTGGAGGACGCTGTCCTTCTACTTCCACAGGGCGACCGGTATCTGGGTCGATGTGGGTAGCCCAGGTGATTTTATCGACGAACGGGAAGCCTTTGATGAAGTCGCCGTTTTCGCGGTCGACAACATAGAAGAAACCGTTACGGTCGGCATGGGCTGTAGCTTTTACTGTTTTGCCATTATCTTCGTATTCAAACAGCACCAACTCGTTGTTACCGGAGAAATCCCAGGCATCATTTGGTGTGTGTTGATAGAACCATTTAACTTCACCGGTGGTTGGGTCAACGCCAACTTGCCCTGAGGTATAGAGGTTATCCCAGTTGCGCGGATCGTCACCTTTCGCAGTTCGCTTCCAGGTATTCCACGGCGCCGGGTTACCTGCACCAATGATGATGGTATTTGTTTCCACGTCAAAACTAGCACTTTGCCAAGGGGCGCCGCCGCCATGATGCCAGGCTTCAACTAACTCACCATTTTCGTCTCTGGGCCAGGTTGGCGCATTTTTGTCTCCGGTTGGTGTACTCTCTTCACCATTCAGGCGGCCCATATGTCCTTCCACGAAAGGACGCATCCACACTTCTTCACCAGTGAGTGGATCGCGGGCGAATAGCTTACCTACAACACCGAATTCATCACCGGATGAACCGTGAATTAGCAGTACTTTTCCGCTTTTTTGATCTTTGACCAGGGTAGGGGCGCCTGTCATGGTGTAACCCGCACGGTAATCTTCGAAGCGTTTTTTCCACGCGACCTTACCGGTGTGACGGTTGAGCGCAACGATACCGGCATCTAATGTACCAAAGTAAACCAGATCGCCGAAAATCGCCGCACCACGATTAATCACGTCACAACAAGGTCTAATGCCTTCTGGCAAGCGATGCGAATAGGACCATTTCTTTTCACCCGTTCTGGCGTCGAAGGCAAAAATGCGCGAGTAGCTGGCCGTAACATAAACAACACCATCATAAACCAGAGCCTGCGACTCCTGACCACGTTGTTTTTCATCACCAAAACTCATCGTCCAGGCGGGCGTTAGCATATGAACGTTGTCTTTGTTTATTTGATCAAGCGGGCTAAAACGCTGGGCCTGCGGTCCCATGCCGTACATGAGCACGTCTTCTGGCGTATTCGCATCGTTTTCAATGTCTTCCCAAGTGACGCCTTTCGCGAGGGCGTTTTGGCTGGCCAGCGCTGCGGCAATCAGCACTGCCGATTTAAGCAGGCCTGTTTTCTTCAGAGTGTTACTTACTGACATATCGCACCTTTCATTTTGTTTATAAAGTGTTAACAGTATGCGACTGAATACAAGCAGAAAATATAGACTTTTACCCAAAGAAGGCAGGGCAAAATTCCCGATATTGGTGGGAATAACGCCTTGATATAAAAGATATTTATATTTGATGTCAAAAGTGTGAAGCAAAAAAAATGCTAACCCCCATTGAGGGTTAGCATGCAATTGTGTGAGCTGTTGAACCTCACTAAATCAAAGGGCGTCGAACGCTTTCCCCTTAATCTAAATATAGTGTGTCAAAACAGCGTGAATATGGATACGGAACTCTTCCCGGTTTACGCTGGGGAAATTCCCGAATGTTAATTCGCTACCTTTACATAACCATTATCGATAGCTAAGTGCACCAGCTCTGTGCTGGTTTTTACCTGAAGCTTGTTCTTCAACTGGGTAATGGCATTCGATACCGTTTTGTCTGAAATATTTAAGTCCATGGCAATGCGGTTTCGTTTAAGCCCTTTGGCCACGCCCATGAACACATCAAATTCACGGCGCGTGAGTTGGTCGAAAATATCGCGCTTTTCACTGTAGGTATAAGAAGCCAGATTAATAGCCAATTCATGTTCAATATAGGTGCGCCCAGCCATGACCGTTTTTACCGCATCCAGCATCACTTCAGGGCGGCAGCGCTTGCTGATATAACCCGATGCTCCCGTGTGCATGGCACGGTTCACAATAGACGCTTCCTCGAACATACTGAAAAATATAATTTTTAATTCTGGATGGCGGGAAAGGAATCGCGGTGCCAGATTCAGGCCACTCGCCTGGTCCAGGTTAATGTCCAAAATCATCACATTCACATCATGTTGCTTCAGGCACGTCATGGCATCCCGGGCATTTTCAGCCTCGTGAATGGTGGCGTCCGGCAGCATCATTGCCAGCAAAGCGCTGTAGCCTTGTCTTACTACAGCGTGATCATCAACAAGTAGTATGTGCATTTTTTTGTTTCTCCCTAAGGGGTTGCAGCGCCGGCTGCATGGGTGCCTTTAGCGTTATTGTTGTTCCAGCCAGGGCGGTAATAGTAAGCGTACCGGCAATAAGGCGTGCTCGTTCGCGCATAGACTCCAGGCCAAGCCCTTCATTTTCTGCCAACGTATTGGGTGCCATGCCTATGCCATTGTCACTGATAGTCAATTTCACACTTTCGCCCGCGGCATTTTCTTGGGTGTCACTTTCAACTTCGAGCGTCACGTTCGCGCGGGTTGCATGAGCGTGTTTAATAATATTACTGAGCGCTTCCTGCACAATTCTGTAAATGTGCATGTCACTGTCTGAGCTCACCGATACTGATGTGTCTGGCAGGGAATAGGTAATGGCAATAGTGTTCATTTCTGCCCAGCGCTCCAGCATTTCCTGTAATGCCGACACCAATCCCATCCGGCTTAACGTTACCGGATAAAGCTGTTGGACTAACTGGCGAATGCCTGACTGCATATCGTCGCACTGCTGTTCCAGCAAGGTAGCTGTACGCTCTATAAATTTAGGGCTGTTACTTTGTTGCTTAAGCATAAAACTTTGCACGCGCAGTCCAGTAACGAGCTGGCCAAGATTGTCGTGTAGCTCTCTCGCCAGGATTTGACGCTCGTTTTCCTGCAGCGACGCCAACCGTGCGCGTAACTGGTGTACCTTCGCTTCGCGCTGTTCCAGGGCGCTGGCCATGTCTCTGGAATGCACAATGACGCTGTCTATTTCTTCAATATCGCTTGGCGCAACATCAACACGATAATTGCCCTGACCCACCTCGCGCAGAGCATTGCTAAGCTTGCGCAGCGGTTTCATGCGGCTCTGCACTGCCAGGTGAAGAAACGACAATGAAACAACTAATGACAGGGTTAGAATGCCAAATACCTGGTAAACAGTTGTCAGCACTTCAGCGCGCTCAGCGGCGGGATTCGCAAAAATCAGTAACTGCCTGCCGTCATTATCTGAGGAAGTAAATTGGTCAATGAGGGGGTAGGGAAGCTGTGAACGTATTTCCGGGGTGTCGGTGATCACCGCAGTGATGTGGCGACTATGCTGCAATGCCGCACCGATTTGCTGAAAACTCACGCCTTGTTCAACCAGGGCAATGGCCAGTTGATTGGCTGCATCAATTTCGGTTTCCACATCTTCAATGGCCTGACTATACAGAGCAAACCCCAGCAGGCAGCCCAAAAGCAGGTAGATTGTAGATATAGACAGAACTATTTTGCGTGAAGCTTTCATCTGTTTACGTTTTATTAACCATGGTTACATAGTATGCAGTATTAACAGAAGTTGCTTTGCCACTTTAGCCAAACATTTATAGTACTTTGGTAGCGGTAGGTCATTGCCGCGCTTTCACAGTGGTGGTATTTGTGTTCGCTTCGGCGGTTATAAGAAAGCGGAGTACTGGTGTACTCCGCTCTTACAAAATTGCTGCCCTGATTTCCAGTCAGCGGTGACGCTTCGACAAGCTAAATTACTCGGCTGGCGCTGCGCCATTTGACTTCGGCTTTTCAACAGGTGATGGCGTAGTCATGCTGTTCAGTAACGTGCTGTCGCCTTTCAGTAAATCGGTCAGAGAACCGCCTTGCTTGTCTACCAAACCCACTTCACGGAGCAGTGCATCTACAACCGGGGCATTGGCGCGATAGTTGAGCGCTGCCTGGGTTACCTGGTCGGCCATGCTGCCATTACCTGTGCTTAGTGTGCCTTCCTGACCGCTTCCGGAAGCGCCCACACCATAACCCTGCAGTATTTTAATACCTTCAATATTTTCCAGTGGCTTAACCGCACTGGAAATAACTTCAGGCAGCACTTTAAGAATAGCCAGCGCTTTTTGCAGCTCAATCTGTTCGTTCTTCAGGGTGTTTTCGGCATCGTACAATGCCTGTTTACCGGCAGCTTCAACAGCCAGTACTTTCTCATCGGCTTCGGCTTGCAGCATTTTCGCATCGGCAGAGGCTTTGGCTTCGGTGAGGATAGCCTGCGCAGCGTTTTCTGCCGCTTCTTTCTTCGCCTGTGCTTCAACGGTAATACCTACTGCCTCACGCTCAGCCTCTTTACGGGCATCGATAACTTCGATTTCCATGCGACGCTTGGCGTCGGCAACCTGACGGGCAGTAATCACCGCTTCTTCTTTCTCAACCTTGGCTTTTTCTGCTTCGGCAGCTTTTGCACGGGCGGCAGATTCTTCTTCCGATTTGGTGGCAACAGCGATTTGTTTTACCTGTTCGGCCACTTCCACATCTTGCTGCTGGGCGATGCGGGCTTCTTCCAGTGCTTTGCGCTTGGCGATTTCCCGGGTTTCCAGTTCGCGGGACTTATCGATTTCTGCAGCTTCTACCGCCTTTTCTTTGGCGATAGCGGCTTCACGCTCCTCACGCTCTTTTTGCTCACGTTGTTTGGCAATTTCCGCTTTCTGTTCCTGACGCTTGAATTGCAGCACCTGTTCCTGAGTCAAACGGGCTTCTTCTTCATCCCGTTTTATGTTCAGAGATTCTTTTTCAGCTTCAAGATTACGGGTTTCAATCTTAATCCGGTTTTCCTGCTGAATATCATTGGTTTCCTTGCGCTTCTCTTCAATGATTTTGGCAAGGCGGGCACGACCTTCAGCATCGAAGGCATTATTTTCGTTGAAGAAGTCCAGGTCGGTCTGATCAAAGCCGGTCAGACTGACTGATTCCAGCTCAAGACCGTTCTTTTCGAGGTCGTTGGCGACACTTTGCTGCACTTTTTGCACAAAGTCTGCACGCTGTTCGTGCATTTCTGTCATCGACATCTCCGCGGCTACCGCGCGCAGCACGTCAACAAACTTGGATTCCATGAGTTTTTTCACTTCCTCGGCGCGGGTGGTCCGTGTGCCGAGGGTTTGTGCAGCCATGGAAATACCACTGGCGTTAGGGGCCACGCGAAGATAGAAATCTGCTTTTACATCTACCCGCATGCGATCTTTGGTGATAAGCGCATCTTTCTGGGTTTTCTCCACTTCAATGCGCAGCGTGTTCATGTTCACAGGAATGATTTCATGCACCACTGGCAGCACGATAGCACCACCGTCTTTAATCACTTTTTCGCCACCCAGACCGGTACGCACAAAAGCGGTTTCTTTGGTTGCACGTTTATAAAGTTTGGCGAATATCAGCCCGATAGCGAGCAGGGCGATGATGACAATCAATGCCAGGATTAGGATCTCCGGCAGATTATTCGATGAGTATGTTTCCATGTTTACTGCTTCCTTTGTTACTACTGTTTCCGTCGTTTATGTTCCCTTAAAGCCTAGCTAGCGATACCTTGTCGCCAACCAGCTTTGCGGGTTTTTCTTCACCAGAATGATTTTCTCTCCTCGGGTGAATGTGTCTTCTGTTTCAAATGGTTCAACAAGTACATAGTGGACCTGACCATACCTGTCAGGAAATTTGGCTTCTGCCGGGCTGCCTGTGCGAGCAACGCCAATGGTAATTTCCGCCACGGTGCCAACAAAGGAATCGGTATCCATTGCGGATGATTCGTTTTTCGGCAGCAAACGTGCCAGTGCGCCACCGAAACGACCGGTGAGGGGGAGGGCGATGAACATGGCAATGGGCACGCCAACAAGTGCAGATAAATAGCGTCCGCTGAAAAAGCTGGAATAGGTCAGATTCAACAGATAGCCGGTTAATCCGAATAGCGTTAATAATAGAATAAACCAGATCATCACGGGCAGGCGGTCGAGTGAGAGCCAGCTGGTAATGCTAGACAAGCCGGTTACTGTATCTGTACTGCCGTCTATGTCTGGTAAGTCGTCGAACAGACCCAACAAACTGGTGCCTAGCAACATGCCAAGGCATTCAATAATAAAGAAAAGTATGACTATGCCAACCGCTGCGCTAAACAGAAAATTGGCATCGTGAAAGAAGAAAGTGGACATTCTTCACCATCCTTGATGAAAATAAAATCCCTTCTTTTATAGCACAAAATTTTACATATAGGCGAATTTTGCGACAGAGATCAATGATGATGTTCACCAATGGCATTACCGTTGGCATCATAGAAGCCGCTGGCACCCGCTTCAATGAAGCCCTGGTGAACCATGTTAGTGAGAAATGGGTCGGTATGATCGTCGCCGATGTCGGCAAAATCCGTGGTCTGAAATTCTGATCGTTTGGCAAAGAACGCTTTGATGGCCTGCTCATCGTGATTGATGGAATCCTGTTGCCAGCGTATTTCCTTATCACCACGTTTTACCCTAAACGAGAGCAGCAAATCCTGCGCAGGCATCCAGACAAGGTCAATGGTCTCATTGTCTTTTTCCAGATGATAACGGTCTTCCTGGGTGCAACCTTCGCCGCGAGAGCTCACCTTCGTCAATTGGCTTATAAAGGCATCTTTGATCAGTTGGTTGCGGTATTCCCAATCGTTATCTACCCGGCCGTGAATGGCTTCGCCTGGTTGATATTCAATTGCACGGGCATGGCTATCGAAAAAACGCGTGGCTTTCACTCGCTCATGCACATGTTCCCACATTTGCGTGATGTTGTTGGCGGGATACTCGTGGGCCACTACGTTGGGTTTACGCCACAAACCCAGGTGTTTTTGACTTTGTTTATCACCGTGTTTCTCAGTGAATGTGTATTCAGCGTGTGCCCAGTTTTTCTGTGCGTCACATTGTTGTTCGTTGGTGGAATCGCTGTTTGCGAAAGCGGAAGTCGAAAGTAACAAGCTGCTTAAAGTGAGTACAATTTTCTTCATAGTCATAACCTGAAAAGGGATGCCCGCAGGCATCCCATAATTTTATTTTAAAAACGTGTCGAACGCGTTACTCAACGGCTGAATTAGCCTGTTCGGTTAGGTCAGCGGCAAAGTCCATCACGTGGAAGATAACGCTTTGCTCGTTGGTGCTGTTGATCAGGAAGGCACCCGGACCTTTTGCATAAATGCCAACGTCTTCACCTGAGTGAGTTTCTGACGACAGTGGCACTAATGCTTCCTGGTGGAAACCTGGTGTTGTGGTATCGACATCGGTGATGTCTTGACGACCAGCAGCCAAATCATAGTTGTAGCCTTCATCAGCATCGGTTTCTGCGCCGAGGTTACGGAAACCATTTCCGTTCATGTAGCCCACAGTGGTATATGGCATGCCGTCAGCCGCTGTGGCTGCTTCTTCCGCACCCACGTTAACCACTTTGCCCAGAATTGGGTTACCACGCTTCGGATAACCGGCAATGGTGAATACATGGCCGTGGTCGGCTGTCACGATGATCAGCGTGTCGTCGTCATTGGTTAACTCGTCAGCAACAGCCACAGCATCGGCCAGTGCGACCGTGTCAGTCAGTGCAGTATAGGCGCTGCCCGCGTGGTGACCGTGGTCTATACGACCGGACTCAACCATGAGGAAGAAACCGTCATTGTTGTTGTTCAGAACGTTAATGGCGGTCTCGGTCATTTCAGCAATAGAAGGTTCACCGGCTACATCGTTAGCGCGGTCGGCTTCGTACTGCATGTGAGACTCGTTGAACAGGGCAAACACGCGCTCAGTGGTTTCAGTATCAAGACCATCGAAGCCAGCTTGATCGTAAATGTACACACCGTTTGGATATTGCGTCGCCCATTCTGCCGTTAAGTCACGGCCATCAGTACGATCACCTTCCACAGAACTTACTGCATCAGGGCTGTTAAACGCTTCGTCACGAGGCAGGAATGAACGGCGTCCACCGCCCATTACCACTTCGATACCGTCGATGTCTGCACCGAAACGGGCTTCAGTGGCGGCTTCAAAACCAACCAGCTGTGAGGCAATGTCGGTACAGCCAGCTTCAATGGCTTCTGCAGGCATATCGCCATCGTCTTCCCAGTTACGGTCAGCCGATTTCGCGTAAGTCGCTGCAGGTGTGGCGTGGGTGATACGTGCCGTTGACACGATACCGGTAGATTTACCGGCCAGTTCAGCCAGTTCCAGAGCGGTTACCAGTTCAGTACCGGCAACTGTGCTGCAATCGCCACGCACCACATCTTCGCTTACCCCGATAACTCCCACGTCAGTTTTCACACCGCTCATCATTGCCGACATGGTGCCGGCAGAATCTGGTGTTTGCGCATCAACGTTATAGGTTTTCGACAAACCGGCGAATGGGAAGCGGTCAAAGCTCAATTGGTTCTCTTCACCGCTGTCACCGTTCATCTGGCCTTCCAGAATACGTGCAGCAGTAACAGTAGACACACCCATGCCGTCGCCAACGAACAGAATCACGTTCTTCGCTTTACCGTTTAACTGGGCAACCGCGGCTTCCAGAGACTCGTGCTTGGTAACCGTGGTGTTACTGGTAAGGTTACGGGTACTTTCGGTAGAAGAGGTGCCGGTGGCCTGCATCCAGACGTTTTTATTGGCTTCCACTTCTGCCTGACCGGCGACAAAGTAGTCGTTGTTCAGGCTGGTCAGCAGCTCTGAATTTGCCACCTGCGTATTGGCCTGTACGCACACATAGCTGGTGTCGGTGATTTCGTCATCGCCCAGTGCGCCGTCAGCATTGCTGTCCAGACCGCTGTCGAAACGCACGCCACTGTTAGGGCAGTTTGCATCGCCGGTTGCCAGTTCTGTCTGTACCGTCAGGCTGTTCAGGCCATTGGTACCGTTCGTGCCGTCTGCACCGTCGTCGCCGTCCAGAGAACATGCGGTCAGGCCAGCCATGGCCAGAGCTAAAACGCTATATTTAAATGCTTTCATGATGTCCTCTTCTTATTCTTCAAGCAGACCAAGAGACTGGTTAATCAGGTGGAAAACAACAGACTGTTCGATAACACCCTGAATTAACTGGCTGCCCGGGCCAGTGCCGTGCAGTGAAATGTCTTCACCAGAGTGAGTTTCTGAGGTCAGTGGGATCAGTGCTTCCTGGTGATAACCCGGGGTAGTGGTATCAACGGCAGTGATATCCATGCGGCCGGCATTAACGTCTTCGCTGTAAATCGCGTCAGAATCTGTTTCTGCACCCAGATCGTTGAAACCGAAACCATTCATGTAACCTACGGTGGTGTAAGGCATGCCATCGGCAGCGGTAGCCGCTTCTTCTGCACCTACGTTAACCACTTTGCCGAGGATTGGGTTACCACGCTTGGGATAGCCCGCGATGGTAAATACGTGACCATGGTCAGCAGTCACCAGAATAAGGGTTTCTGACGGGTCAGTGTTGGCCACGGCGGCTTCAATAGCAGCTTCCAGTGCCAGCGTTTCAGACAGTGCGCCTGATGCGTTTCCGGCATGGTGAGCGTGGTCAATACGACCGGATTCAACCATCAGGAAAAAACCATTGTCGTTGTTGTCCAGAATGTCGATGGCTTTAGTTGTCATTTCAGCAATAGAAGGCTCGCCCGCCACATCGTTGGCGCGGTCTGCTTCATACTGCATGTGAGATTCATTGAATAAACCAAACAGACGGGTCGTTGCTGCAGCGTCTACCGCATCAAAACCGGCCTGATCGGTGATGTACACACCGTCGCTGTACATGTCCTGCCATTCAGCAGTCAGGTCACGCTCGTCAGTACGGTCACCTTCAATTTCGCTTACGGCATCGCTGCTGTTGAATGCGGCATCGCGAGGCAGAAATGAACGACGACCACCGCCCATTACCACGTCGATACCGTTTACATCGATACCGGTAAAGCGGCTTTCCAGATTTTGTTCAAAGTGAACCAGCTGGTCTGCAATGTCGGTGCAACCTGCAGCCAGTGCTTCCTCCGGCATGTCACCGTCGTCTTCCCAGTTACGGTCTGCAGATTTTGCATAAGTGGCAGCAGGTGTTGCGTGAGTGATCCGTGCTGTGGAAACCACACCGGTAGACAGGCCTTTAATTTCTGCCAGTTCCAGAGCTGTAATTGCTTCGTTACCAGCAACTGTCGAACAGTCGCCACGAACGATATCTTCATCCACACCGATAACACCTACATCCGTTTTCAGACCCGACATCATGGCTGTCATGGTACCGGCTGAATCAGGCGTCTGAGCATCAACGTTATAGGTTTTTACCAGCGCCGTTCCCGGAAAGCTTTCCCAGGCCAGATAACCTTCTTCACCCATTTCACCAGCAAGCTGACCTTTACGGATGCGTGATGCGGTAAGGGTTGAGATACCCATGCCGTCGCCGACAAACAGGATGACGTTCTTAGCACGGAAATTATTGTTGGTTTCCAGCTTTTCTGCGATTTTTGCCTGTGCGTCTGTAAACCATGCACTTTCAGCCTGCCAGGCTGGAAGTACGTCGGCCTGCAAACCAGACGACACTGCCAGTGCAAGCGCGCTGACAGAAGCTTTCCAGTTAAATTTCATTGTGACATTCCTAATTTATGTTTTCGTTATCGGCGCATGGGTTGCAGCCGTTTGCCATCAGGAATAGGGGAAAGGGTGTGACGACGATGTGTAGCCGAGATCACCCTTGGTCAGTGGAGGACATCCCTATCCTGGGTCGCAAGATAGCCTAGGGATGATTTATGACGAAACTGTTAATGCTGCATGAAGGATTTATGGCAATGTGTGACGGTGTAACGGTTAGCTAAGTCATTGAAAATGTTATAACATAACAATCTGGTGGCTGAGATGTAGCCGTTTGTCTCGTCGAAGTTTCTATCGAAATGCTAAAAAAATGTTACTTACTGAACTTTCTATTTTCGAGGCTAATTTCGTCAGTACTGACCTTCAAAACTGAGCCTTGATCATACCAGTCACCCAACACGATGCGGGTTGCAGGTTTGCCATTTGCTTCCAGAGAATGAATGTTGGGGCGGTGTGTATGACCATGAATGAACCGCTGCACGTTGAATTTTTCCATGGCTTTTACCACTTCTTCGGGGGTGACATCCATGATTTCAGCCGTCAGGCCGCTCTGGTTCATTTTACTTTTTTTACGGCCGTTCTCAGCCACTTTACGGCGGTAAGAAAGGGGAAGGGCAAGCATTAAACGCGGCCACCACCAACCACGGCTTTTCTTGCGAAATTTCTGATACGCCACATCCATGGTGCACAGTTCGTCGCCATGACTGATTAATGTTGGATTACCATATAAGTCGATAACCGCCTGCTCTGGCAGCAACGTCATACCGGCTTGTTGTGCCCAGCCATCACGAATGGCGAAATCTCGGTTACCATGAATAAAGAACACGGGGGTGTTTAAACTGAGTGCTTTGAACGCTGCAGCGATTTTATCGTTAAAAGGCGTTTTATTGTCATCGCCAATCCAGTATTCAAAAAGGTCGCCTAGAACGTAGAGGGCTTCAGCCTGTGGCGCTTCGTCTTTAAGAAAGGAAAGCAGACAGTCGGTAATATCAGGACGGTCTTCGCTTAAATGAATATCAGCAATGAAATAAGTAAATGGCATGCGACTACATCAGAATATATGAGGCAGCAGGGCGCTGCCTCTGATTTCAAAACTGCTCAGGATTACTCTGTAATAACAGCAGATTCGATGATCACCGGCTCTACCGGTACATCTTGGTGGAAACCATTGGTGCCGGTTTTAACGGCTTTGATTTTCTCAACCACGTCCATGCCGTCGATTACTTTACCGAATGCACAGTAGCCCCAGCCGTTTACTGATTCGCTGGTGTGGTTCAGGAAGTCATTGTCGTTCACGTTAATGAAAAACTGACCTGTCGCTGAATGCGGATCGTTAGTACGAGCCATGGCGATAGTGCCTTTTTCGTTGGCAACACCGTTATTCGCTTCGTTTGCGATTGGCGCGTTAGTGGCTTTTTGATCCATGTCAGGCGTAAAACCGCCGCCCTGGATCATGAAACCATTGATTACGCGGTGAAAAATCGTGTTGTCATAGAAACCTTCTTTCACGTAGTTTAGGAAGTTTTCTACCGTTGCAGGCGCTTTGTCTGCAAATAATTCGATGGTGATATCACCGTGATTGGTTTTTAAAGTAACCATGATTCGCCCCTTATCTGTGTCCCAGGCATTTAAAGTGGGCTAATGGTAGCCGATTTCCTGCGGGAGATAAATTATTCACTGATAAAAGGCGGCAAAACCTGTGCGACCGCTATCGGTAGTGCTACACTTTCGCCCCGAATTGATTCCATGTAAAAAATTGAGGATACCTATGCTACACCTATACAACACACTGACCCGGGAAAAAGCACCATTTGTTCCGTTGAAGGAAGGATGCGTGGGGTTATATGTGTGTGGTATCACGGTGTATGACCTCAGCCACATGGGCCACGCCCGTACGTACCTGAGTTTTGATATTCTGGTGCGTTACCTGCGTCACAAGGGCTACGACGTGAACTACGTGCGTAATATCACAGACGTAGACGATAAAATCATCGCCCGGGCCAATGAGAACGGTGAAACCACTGACGAACTGACCGCCCGCACAATTGCGATGATGCACGAAGATTTCGCGGCCATTAATTTGCTGGAGCCGGACATCGAGCCGCGCGTGACTACGCATATGGCGGAAATTATCGACATTATCGAAAAACTGCTGGATAAAGGCTACGCCTATGTGGCAGAAAGCGGAGATGTACTGTTCGATGTGAGCAAGTTTGGTGATTACGGCAAACTCAGCCGCCAGAATCTGGAGCAGCTCAAGGCTGGTGCCCGGGTAGAAGTGGCAGCAGGCAAAGATGATCCGCTGGACTTCGTGTTGTGGAAGCAGGCGAAAGCCGGCGAACCTCATTGGCAATCACCGTGGGGTGACGGTCGTCCTGGCTGGCACATCGAATGTTCGGCCATGAACCATAAACACCTTGGCGCGCACTTTGACATTCACGGCGGTGGTTCTGACCTGACCTTCCCGCACCACGAAAACGAAGTGGCGCAATCCTGCTGTGCTTACGATACAACCTACGTGAATACCTGGATGCACACCGGCATGGTGCAGGTGGATAACGAGAAGATGTCCAAATCGCTGGGTAATTTCTTTACCCTGCGGGACGTGTTGCAGGAGCATGATGCAGAATCGCTGCGTTTCTTCCTGATGTCGGCGCACTATCGTAGCCAGCTGAGCTATTCACTGGATAACATTACCCAGGCGAAAGCCGGTCTTGAGCGCCTGTACACGTCACTGCGTGGCGTAGATGTAAACTCTGCGACGGATTTGTCCTACGGCGGTTATCTGGAACGTTTTGAATCGGCCATGAATGATGACTTGAACGTGCCGGAAGCGATTTCCGTTTTGTTCGACATTGCCCGTGAGCTGAACAAGCAAAAAGGCAATGCGGAGGAAGCCGGCAAGCTGGCGGCAGTACTGAAAGGCATTGGTGGCATTGTCGGTATTCTGCAGGCAGACCCTGAGGCCTGGTTACAGGGTGACAGTAACGACGATGAAAGTGCTGAAATTGAAGCGCTGATCAAGCAACGTAACGACGCACGTGCTGCCAAAGACTGGCCTGCCGCTGATGCCGCCCGTGATGCACTGGCCGCCATGAACGTGGTACTTGAAGATGGCCCGAACGGAACAACCTGGCGAAAAGGTTAAGTTTCGTTTAGTTATTAGCAATTAAAAAAGAGGTGCTGTTCAGCACCTCTTTTTGTTTTCAGCGATCATTGCCAATTAAGCGTACGATTCACTCCAACGGACCGGGAGTCGTGTTTTTCACGCCGGCTTCTGGTACGGGTTTGTTTTGATTAGCAAGTTCGTCTTTCCAGCGCTGCTGCGCCACGTGAGCTTTTACCAGTTCCAGACATTCATTAATCACATTTAAGACTTCCTTATCGAGGTCCTCAGCCACTGGCGTGTAGTCGTGTAAACCTGCATCAACAAAATGGTCGATTTGTTTGGCATCGAGGTCTGAAAGCAGGTTGATTACCGAGGCGGTAACAATATCAGTAACGGCGGATTCCAGCGTATTCTCAATGGTTTTTCCAACCACAGGAATATAGTGGAGGGTGGAAACCTGATCGTTACTTTTCACCGCTTTACCTACGGATTTGCGTACATGCTCGCGGATGACTTCGCCATAGTGGCCGTGGCTGATGGCGTCGCCGAAATGATTTAACACCCCGGCCAGCCATTGGGTGAGAATAGGGCGGCGTGGCGCCAGCACTTGTCGGCTTATATCATCAACCAGCGGCGAGCCAGCTGAAATGTCTTTTTGCGCATCGCTCAGTATTTTCACCACAATGCGGTCAGACAGCTCTTCTACCAACACGTCATAGTAAAATCGAAAGAACCGAAAAACGGCGGTTCGGTTCAAATCGATGATGTGCTGTTTATGCATGCGATGCAAAATGGAGAAAATGCGCAGAAAACGGAATATACGAGTCGCACCCAGGGGGATCAAACCGACAATATCGTACCAGTGCAGAAACGGGAAAAAGTACCAGCGCAGATGTTCTTTGCGTACCACTGACACGACCCAGCGAAAACAGAATTCAACAAAGAAAATGATAATGAAGGTGAGGTCGACAAGAATAAAATTCTTGTGAATAGGGTCGTAGGCGGCGGTAACACCGGGAAACCATGACTCGAGCTGGTCATGCACCAGCCCGGTACCGTACATGGCATCGAACAACAGCCAGGCCAGATTTATCAATAATAAACCCAGCATGACAAGGTCAAGAATTAACCAGGGTGTTTCATGACTTTTCCGTAAGTTTGCCCAGTTAATTCTTAACATGGTTGGTTTATCCTACATTTTTGAGTCTCGTTACATCCACGTGGAGCTTTAGTTTCTGACCAGGCTGAAGGTATCGCTTCTTGCTCAGGCTATTCCAAGTGGTGATGTCTGACACTTTTACATTAAACTTACTAGCGATACGGGAAAGACTGTCTCCCGGTTTAACCGTGTAAGTCAGAGAACGCATGATGGCGGAAGCATCTGCTTTCGGTTTATCACCACCTTGCCAGATAACTAACGTTTTACCCGGACGCAGCGTGTCACCGGGTGCCATGCCATTCCACTTCGCTAAATCACGTGTGCTCACCTTATATTTACGGGACAAATCCCAGAAGGTATCGCCGGATTTCACTGTGTGCGTTACTTTCGTAGAAGATTGTGCACGGCTTTGCAGTGAAGCCAGGCGTTGGTCTTTCGAGAGTGAATAGGCATCAAGCTCTTTAAGTGCCACCGGGATCATCACAAAATCACCCACGCGAATCATGTTGCCCGACAGACCATTCACTTTTTTGATGATGTCGGCAGTAGTGTGATATTGCTTGGCCAGTTTCAACAAGCTGTCGCCACTTTTTACTTTATGACGGGCCCAGTTAAGACGGTCGTGACGGTCGATGGCAGCCAACTCTTGTGCAAAGCTGTCAGCTTTTTCAATAGGCAGCACCAATTGGTGAGGTCCATCAGGATCGGTGGCCCATCGGTTGAAGCCAGGATTCAGCGCATGTAAATCTTCTAAATCCATGTCTGCCAATTCAGCAGCGAATGCCAAATCTACCTGGGAACCGATATCAACAAGCTTAATCACTTCCACGTTATCAATGGTGGGCCAGGCAAAACTGTACTCATCACGGTTTTTCAGGATGTCGGCAAGGGCCAGTAATTTGGGCACATAAGCGCGGGTTTCACGGGGTAAATCCAGCGACCAGAAATCAGTTGGCTTGCCGGCTTTACGATTTTGCTTAATAGCGCGCAGCACACGGCCTTCGCCCGAGTTGTAAGCGGCGAGGGCATGCAGCCAGTCACCGTCGAACATTTTATTTAAGTAGGTAAGGTAATCTAATGCGCCTGCGGTGGACGCTACTACGTCGCGACGGCCGTCATACCACCAGGTCTGACGAATACCAAAGCGTTTTGCGGTACCGGGAATAAACTGCCACATACCTGCAGCGCGACCGTGAGAGTAGGCAAAAGGATCAAAGGCACTTTCGACAATCGGCAACAGCACAATTTCCAGAGGCATATCGCGCTTTTCAATTTCTTCGGTAATGTAATATAAGAACGGACGCGCGCGATTCACCACACGGGCCATATACTCAGGGTGCTTTAAATACCAATTACGTTGACTGGTGAGACGACGATCGTCAGGAATAGTAAACGCCATTTGTGCTGCGACGCGGGTCCACACGTCGTCTATGACCACTTCCGCCGGCGCTTCGGGTTCTACTGCTTCTTCCAGCGTTTCATCTACATCTTCTACCGGGTGAACCACTTCGATAACGCCTTCTTTGGCGATTTCGCAATCTTCCGCATCTTCGATTGGCGTTTGGCCAATCTCGCAGGTATCGGTATCGCTGGCGGCATTCATTTCTGCCGCTTGCTCATCGGCAATAGCCTGCTCGTCTGTCGTCTGGCAACCACTTAGCAGGCTGACCAGGGTAATGCTGGCGAGAAGGCTCTTTACTGATTTCATTAATTTACTGCCCCGCGATTAAACTTCAAAACGTGATATTGTATCGGTGTCTGCCCCCGAATGCATTAAAACTCATCTTTCCACTTACGAATTGCGGCAAAAACGGCCACTTCATCGGCCGGTTGTTCACCTTTAAATGATGCCGCTGAATGGGCAACATCAGGCTGATTACTGCGCATAAACGGATTGATGGCTTTTTCTTTCTGCATGGTTGAAGGCAGTGTAATGCACTCTTCAGACCTAAGTTTGCTCACAAGGTTCGCATGTTCCTGCAATACCGTGTTTTTGGGCTCAACGGCAAGTGCAAACTTCATATTAGACAAGGTGTACTCATGTGCACAATACACTTTAGTCTCATCAGGCAGACGCTTCAGTTTATTCAGCGAGTGCAACATTTGTGCGGGAGTACCTTCAAATAAGCGTCCGCAGCCGCCGGAAAATAACGTATCTCCACAAAACAGCACGCCGTGACCATAAAAGCCAATATGATCGAGAGTGTGACCCGGCAGTTCAACCACCACCAACGTTAAATCAAGCACATTGAGGTGCACATCATCACCTTCGTCTACCCGTTTCGTCAGGCCGCTAATTTTATCGTTAGCTGGGCCTATGACAGGTAAAGATGGATTGGCCGCGACCAGGCGAGGAATGCCGCCTGTATGATCGTGATGGTGGTGAGTAATTAACACTGCCGCGAGTTCCAGATCATGCTGTTGGCAAAACTGCATTACTGGCTCTGCGTCACCCGGATCAACCACTACCGCATGGTGATCGTTATGCAGACACCAGATGTAATTATCGGAGAAGGCGGGAATGGCAGTGATGTGTATTCCGTCAGGGAGTGTCGAAGACGTCCGGTTCATGGGATACCTGCTTGTGAAAAGGGATTAATGCGATACTATAAGAACTTGATAGCAGCGACGCAACCAATTGGATCAGCCTGAAATTTAATGAAATTGGCTTACCGGGCGAAACCGCCCAGATACCCACTGTCGTGGTCAGAACTTCCTGCGGGTGAAGCAATTCACGACGCAGTGCAATCCGTCAGCAACAGCCTGTCGTCGCGGGTGTTTGGCTATCACTTCGTGAAATTAGGGGCGCTAAGTAGTGCCGTGGAATTACCAAAATGCGGTGTTTCTCATCACATTCGGCAGGCGCCAGAAAAGATAGATAACGCGTCTGTTGTTAGCCTTTCCTCTGAATTACCTTACGTTGAAAACAGTATCGACGGTTTTCTGCTTGCCAACGAACTGGATTTCTGTCAGGACCCCCATCAAATCCTTCGCGAAGTCGACCGGTGTATAACGCAAGACGGCTACGTGATCATCAGTGGGTTTAATCCTTTTAGTCTCACCGGTATTGGTAAATATCTGCCGCTGAAACGGGGGAATTTACTACACGATGCCCGGTTCTTTTCATCGGGCCGGGTAAAAGACTGGCTGCAACTACTGGGTTTTGAAGTGATTGAAACCCGTCACATTCTGTTTTCTATGCTGTTTCTCAAGAAGCAGTTTTCGATTTCCGCGAAATGGCACAGCCGCGTAAGCCGGTATTTTCCCTGGTGCAGTTCGGTGTACGTGACCATCGCCCGCAAACGGGTGGTGCCTATGACCACCATTAAACCACAATGGAAACTCAAGCCTCGTTTTTCAGCAGTAGGCGCGAGTATGCGCCTCTCTGATGGTGCGTGTAACGAGCAACTTGGTCAGCGTCGTTAGTCTTGTAAATAAAGGATTTATTTTAATAAAAAACGGTGCTCTGAAGCACCGTTTTTGTCATATAGCAGAGGTTTAACTCACCGGCGTTTACTTCACGCGCATACCAGGCTTTGCGCCTTCGTGAGGCTCAAGGATGTACAAATCCTTGCCGCCAGGGCCAGCTGCCAGCACCATGCCTTCAGACATTCCGAAACGCATTTTGCGCGGTGCCAGGTTTGCCACCATCACGGTGTGCTTACCAATCAGATCTTCAGGGGCGTAAGCCGACTTGATACCAGCAAATACCTGACGGGTTTCACCGCCTAAGTCCAGTTCGAGACGCAGCAGTTTGTCTGCTTTCTCGACGTGTTCTGCATTGGCGATGCGGGCGATGCGGAAATCCACTTTGGCAAAGTCGTCAAAAGTGATTTCTTCGCTGATAGGATCTTTGGCCAGCGGGCTTTCAGGGTCCAGTTTAGGCGCGTTTGCTGCTGCCAGACTTTCTTTGGAATCTTCAACCATGGCGTCAATTTTCTCCATCTCGATGCGCTGCATCATTGCTTTAAACTTGTTGATTGCGTGACCTTTCAGCACTACCTGACTGCTTTCCCAGGTGAGGGTGTCGTTCAGGAAAGCTTCGGCTTTTTCGGCCAGAATGGGCAGCACCGGCTTCAGGTAAGTCACCAGAATGCGGAACATGTTGATACCCAGCGAGCAAACATCGTGCGTAAACTGCTGCTTGGTTTCATCCTTAATGGTTACCCACGGGGCATTGGCATCGATGAACTGGTTGGCTTTATCTGCCAGCGCCATAATTTCGCGGATGGCCTGGTGATATTTACGGTTCTCGAAGTTCGCCGCAATGTTATCCGCTGCCGCGTGGAACTCTGTCATCAGCGCTTCGTCAAGAACGGTGTCTGACAGCTTGCCATCGAAACGCTTAGTAATAAAGCTGGCACAACGGCTGGCGATGTTCACCACTTTACCAACAAGGTCGGAATTTACTTTCTGCGCGAAGTCAGCAAAGTTCAGGTCGATATCGGTAACACCATCACCCAGCTTCGATGCGAAGTAATAACGAAGGTATTCTGGGTCCAGGTGGTCGAGGTAGGTACGACCTTTAATAAAGGTACCGCGAGACTTCGACATTTTAGCGCCGTTAACCGTCACGAAACCGTGAATGTTCACACCGGTAGGCTTACGGAATCCCGCGCCTTCCAGCATGGCTGGCCAGAACAGACAGTGGAAATAGGTGATGTCTTTACCGATGAAGTGATACAACTCGGTGTCGGTACCCTGATTCCAGAAATCGTCAAAATTCACGTCGTTCTGGTCACAGAAGTTCTGGAAGCTGGCCATGTAGCCAACTGGCGCATCAACCCATACGTAGAAGAATTTATTTGGCGCGCCCGGAATTTCAAAACCGAAGTAAGGTGCATCGCGGCTAATGTCCCACTGTTGCAGACCTTCTTCAAACCACTCCTGGAGCTTGTTTGCCATTTCTGATTGCAGGGCACCCGAGCGGATCCATTCTTTCAGCATGCCTTCAAATTGTGGCAGGTCGAAGAAGAAATGCTCTGATTCTTTCAGTACTGGCGTGGCACCGGAAACCACACTACGTGGATTCTTAACTTCAGTAGGGCTGTACGTTGCACCACACACATCACAGCTGTCGCCGTTTTGATCTTCAGCATTACAGCTTGGGCAGGTACCTTTTACGAAACGGTCTGGCAGGAACATTTCTTTTTGCGGGTCGTACAATTGATTAATGGTACGCTTGCTGATGTAACCTGCTTCATCCAGACGGTTATAAATGGTTTCACACAGCGCCTTGTTTTCCGGCGAGTGAGTCACATAATAGTTGTCGTACTGAACGTGGAAGTCCAGTAAATCCTGGTGGTGTTCCGCACGGGTGCGGGCTACCATTTCTTCAGGCGTGATCCCCAGTTCCTGAGCTTTAAGCATGACGGGAGTACCGTGAGCATCGTCAGCACAAACACTGTAACATTCGTTACCGCGCAGGCGCTGGAAGCGGGTCCAGATATCAGTCTGGATATGCTCGAGTAAGTGTCCGAGATGGATAGAGCCGTTTGCGTACGGCAATGCACTGGTTACCAGAATGCGACGTTGCGCATTGGCCGGTGCAACAGAATTCGACGTGTTTTCAGACATAGTGTTATGTTTCTGTTCTCAGGCGTTAGAAAAGGCTGCAAATACTAGCGGAATCGCGCCACTTTTGCATTACGTAAATGGCACGAACGCTTATTTTAAAGGTGAATTATGTTCTTTTCCCGTAAGGGTGACAAGCGAGTGCAAACCGCTGCACAAACTCTGGCCGATTATTATTCCTTGACGGTGGAGGAAACCAGCAAATGGTGCGACATCGACGGCAACAGTATCGTAATAACATTGCCGTTTTGTGCCTTAACTCAGCATGGGGCGTTGCGTGATGTACTCACCGCGGCTTTAGATAAAGCCAGTCACGCTAAAACGGACATCGCGATAAATCAAAAAATCGTCGGCGCGAAAACCGCGCAACCACCGGTAACCAATATTCGCAATGTGGTGGCTGTGGCCTCAGGCAAAGGCGGCGTTGGGAAATCTACCACTTGCCTGAATCTGGCGTTTGCGCTTATGCAGGAAGGTGCCAAAGTCGGTATTCTCGATGCCGATATTTACGGCCCATCCGTGCCCATCATGTTGGGTAACCCGCTGGCGCACCCATCTACCGACGACAATAAACACATGAAACCCCTTGAAGCTTGGGGCATGGTCGCTAATTCCATTGGTTATCTGGTACCCCAGGAAGATGCTGCGGTGTGGCGGGGGCCCATGGCCAGCCGGGCACTAAAACAGCTGTTAGATGAAACCTTGTGGCCCGTACTGGATTACTTGATTGTGGATATGCCGCCGGGAACCGGTGACATTCAACTAACCATGGCGCAGCAAGTGCCATTGAGCGCTGCCGTGGTAGTGACAACGCCGCAGGATCTCGCCGTGGCCGATGCGCAAAAAGGCGTTTCCATGTTTGAGAAGGTGAACGTGCCGGTAGTGGGACTTATCGAAAACATGAGTTATTACCAGTGTTCTGCCTGTGGCCATACCGATTACTTGTTTGCGCAAGACGGCGGAAAAGCACTGGCCGAGCGTTATAATTTACCGCTTCTGGCGGCGTTGCCTCTAGATGTGTCAATTCGCGAGCAGGCCGATATCGGCAAGCCGCTGGTGGTAGATAAACCAGATAGCCCGCTGGCCGCCACTTATCGCGATGCTGCCCGGGCACTTTCTATGCAAATGGGGCTCACATTACCTGCTCGTGAGAATGAATCGTACATTCGAGGTGAAACCATCGGCATCAACATTGTTTAAGAATTAATTCTTCCTTATGCGTTGTCTGACAAGCCCTGACAACGCATAATACCCCCGTTTTTTCTCCCCCTTGGATAAGTTTCATGCGTTTATCAGACCGCGATATATACGAGTACCTGCAATCAGGCAAAATTAAGATTGATCCCACTCCCGAATACGAGCGCATTAGCGGCGTAACGGTGGATATGCGGTTGGGCAATAAATTCCGTGTATTTGAAGATCACCAAGCCGCTTACATTGATTTGTCCGGTCCTAAGCATGAAGTGCAAGAAGCGCTGAACTCAGTGATGAGTGACGAGATTGAGCTGGAAGAAGGCAAAGCGTTCTTCCTGCATCCAAAGGAACTTGCGCTGGCGATTACCCACGAATCTGTCACCTTGCCTGACAACATTGTAGGCTGGCTGGATGGCCGCTCTTCACTGGCACGTTTGGGCTTGATGGTTCACGTAACGGCGCATCGCATCGATCCAGGTTGGTCTGGCAACATCGTGCTGGAATTCTACAACTCCGGTAAGCTGCCTTTGGCACTTCGCCCATTAATGAAAATTGGTGCACTGAGTTTTGAAGTGCTTTCTTCGCCAGCAGAAAAACCGTACAACGCCCGTGTCGACGCCAAATACAAAGGTCAGGCCGGTGCAGTGGCCAGTCGGATTTCTTCTGATGATGATGGTAAATAGGTGAGGGTAATCAACGGATTGCTCATCAAATAATCGCTCGAACAAGTTTAGTCATAAATGTCGTTGCAATGTAGGCAAAAATGAGTAGACTTGTCGGCTCTTTCGGTCGGTGTGTGGCGCAGCTTGGTAGCGCACTGTCATGGGGTGTCAGGGGTCGGAGGTTCAAATCCTCTCACACCGACCAATTCCTTATCCCATAATATCAAATGTGTATCTCCTCTCTTCGAATGGTCCATTCAAAGATGCATTCAGAATTTTTGCAAAATACCAATCCAACACATAATTTCAGCAGTTTTTGCAATTCACCAAGACTATCCCGCTACAGTTTTTTATTGTTGTAACTGTTCCAGTTTGAAAGGAGTATCTCCTTAGAGCGAGGGACGGAAATGAAATTGATTGGGAAATACAGCAAAGGCAAAATGCAAATATTTAAAGTATATAGTTGTTGGCCAAGTATCCAATCAATGTCATCCCATCATCTCCCAAGTAAGCAGAGTTAATTTTTTCAACATTGCACTCTGTTATAAACAAGCTTCTGTATATTGCTAATATTTTCTGTTATAAAAGAGTGTCTTAAACATATTTTGAAAAGTTAAATTAGGGATAATTATGAAGTACTTCTCAATCGTTGTTATTAGTACATTGAGCTTTCACTGCAATTTTGTATTTGCACAATCTGCTGGAGGTTCTGATCAAGGTGGTTGGACAGTTTTTTTACCCTCATTTCTTTTTATTGCGCTAGTAATTGCCCTTTTCGTAAAACTGAACTCTAAGAAGTTTTGGGCCCGTAAACACCCTCTTTCTTTGCAGGATTATCTTTCAAAACACCCAGACGCCAATACTGGTCATGGTATTAAATGTAAATTATGTGGTTCGAAGTCTTTAAAAAACATAGGCTTGACGAACGCATCAGATCCCAGACGACTTATCAGTTGCAACAGTTGTGGTACTCCGTTATACCACGTAGAGCAATAAGGTTCTTATTATCAGACAGTAACTCTTAAAGCGGGAAAATAGTAATTCGTTAATAAACTATTGCTTGTCCGCTTCTTTTCAGAAGCGTACATCTTGGTACTGGCATTCCTGAGACTGCTTAGTACATGAAGCGGACATTTCATTTTCTTTCCCATGTAAACACAAAATATGGTTTTCAAGTGGGGACGGGTGTTACTATGAAATCTGAGTAATAAACCGATAAGTCGGAAGACTAGGATGTCGAAACCTAAAACGTTAGCAACTCCACAAACTATTGTTTGGACTTTTTTCAGTGCATTGAAAAGGCAAATTAGTAGAATTGATCCCGGTTACAAAGATGCAGAACAAGACTACGCTATCTGCTTATTTCTTAGTGTGAATGTCGTTGAATGCTTTATGAATGTCTATTTCAGAGTATTGGTATCAACTCAAGGGTATACTAACTTCGAATCAGAATTACTGTCCGACATAAAAAAAGAATATCCTTAGACAAAAAATTAAAAACTTGGCCTAAAAATTATCTTGGCAAGCCCTTAGATTTTGGGAGTTTCGAAGTACAGAGCTTTATTGAGTTAAAAGATCAGAGAAATGCATTAATGCATTTCGTTTCGAGTCACGAGAGTTTTGATCTTCCTGATTCATTAACAGTTCATGGACTAGCTGATATGTCAGCATTGAAAACTTTGACCCTCGAACAGGTGAAGAGATACCCTAGAATAATAAGAGTGTTTGCTTACGAAATATTTAGAGCTCAGGGGATCGAGGAGAGAAACCTCGCTAGTAACTTTCACAGATGGTTTGGTGAACCTGATTTATAACAAAAAAATAAAATCGCTCGCAAGCTCGCTGGTACACAAACACGACGGTTGTGTCACTTCGTTCCGATTATAGCCGCCATATTCA
The DNA here is from genome assembly GCF_056159945.1 of Alteromonas sp. ABH2_165. Lineage (NCBI taxonomy): Bacteria > Pseudomonadati > Pseudomonadota > Gammaproteobacteria > Alteromonadales > Alteromonadaceae > Alteromonas > Alteromonas sp. ABH2_165. The sequence goes on along the minus strand of NZ_JBSWWF010000011.1, from coordinate 1,266 downwards.
CGGGCGTTATACATCAAAGGGGGGTTAGGTGGAAAATTTAACACCTACATATCAAGGAAAACCAACAGCTTATCTTGATCATAATATATTGGATTTATTGGTAAAAAATCCCTTATTAAGCTTTAAAGAAGATCTTAGACAGAAGTACCAGATTTTATACTCCGATGAAAATCTCAAAGAGATAAAACGAACTGGAGAAAATGGTTCGCTGTACTTGGATGTTTTAGATGATCTAGAAGCCATGCATTTAAAGTTAGTTCTAACCCCTCGTTTTGAGCTTACTGGCGACGCGGTGATAAGTATCACTAAGCCTGTTGATGCGTTCACTAATTATTGCCAAAACATTGAAACAGTATATGAACAATTGGAAAAATCGACATCTCAGTCACTACTAAAATTCTATGGTGGTCGGCAGGGAGATACATTTGATGATATAAATAATGAGCAAATCGGTGCGTTTGACAATTTGTTAAGTCATATCCAGAGCTTGGTAAACAAGGATGAAATTCAGAAATATTCCCCTGAGATTTACGAACATGTATCTGCTTATACGTCAGAGTTAAAAAGGTCGCACGATGAAGCACTCAAACAAGCTTCGAAAGAATTACGTAAGCATGTTTCAGATGAAAGTAATTACTCCGGCGTCGACAACTACAGGGGAAATACCGGCATTGGTCCAGTTCAATTAAATAATATTGAGCCACCCAATGTTCTTGAAAAGATATGGACCGCACATAAAGAGGTTGATGGTTATGCTGGGCTAGACTTCACAATTGAGCAATTCTACGGCATTAGCTTGAACCCAATTTACAACCGTGAAATGTACCTCTTCGAAAAAATAACGTCCATATACAATGTACTCAATGTTGTAGGTTATCATCCAGACTCGAAAATGAAAAAGGAGAAAAGGTTTACTGCTGCAATGAGTGATGCGGGTCATGCATCAATAGGTAGCTTTGCCAATTTTGTCTTTTCCAGAGACATTGCTTTTATAAAGAAAACTAGAGCTACATATGAGTTCCTCCAAGCAAAAGCCCAGGTTATTCAAGTCAATGTCAGTGATGCATAGCAAGTAATTGAAGCAGTATAAGTTCTTAGCTGGCTAGTTTCGCTCGCGAGTACAGCCTGCTAAAAACTTGCCCCTTAATTTAGACGTTGAACGTCCGTTGTTTGTCTAAAGCAGTCATTGATAATTCAATGACTGAATTCCCGAAATGGTCAAAAGCGGACATCACCGAGATACTTGGTAAAGGACTGCTTCGTACA
>NZ_JBSWWF010000010.1:0-189148 GCF_056159945.1 Alteromonas sp. ABH2_165 | reverse complement strand
ACCCTGCTTAGCTGCCTCGAAGCTTTACCCCGAAGCGGGACGCGCATTCTACGCGCTTCGTTTTCAGTGTCAACATCTTTTTGAAAGTTTATTTCGCAAGTTGTTTTCGATGAAAACTGTCATAACTTAAGAAGGTATCTTATGTTATAACCCTTCCTAGCGGATAGTTTGACTCTCCCTTGGAAGTGGGGCGCATTGTAGAGGTTAATTACTTTTCGTCAAGGCAAATACCTAAAAAAGTTGTCTTTACTAGTCTAAATGATTATTTTACGAACTATACATACGATTTATAATCTCATTGAACTAATTTTAATCAATTATGTTCTAATATTTTAATAGTTAATAATGTACCCAGGGATTGGAGTTATACGAGGATTAAGTATGTTTTTTAGTGTTTGCATACGATTTTTTGCTGTTGCCTTGTGCTTGCCAGCACTCAGCTTTGCTATGCCTGGTGACGACCAAAATACCCATGATGATTTTCAGATACAGTTTTTAAAGCGTCAGGTCGATCAAAACATGTCAATCGGTCGAGCTATTCGTTCTATCGCTAGCCATTATCCGCAGGATGTCGTGCCTATTGTCGACGTTGCACTTGATACCTACCCAGATAAATACCGTGAGATTATTTTCTCAGCTATCTCTGCTCAACCAGCTTCAACCCAAGACATTGTTCAATTAGCTATAGAGAAAGAAGTGGCAACCTGTACTAATATAGTGAAACTAGCAATTAAAGCTGAGCCTAGCTATGTTGATTTCGTTGTCCAAGCAGCGGCTGACTCTACTCCTGATGAACTTGATGATATTGTTCGGGTTGCCGTTCAAACAGAGCCTGATTCTGCAGACCGTATTGTGCAGACCCTATCTCAAGAACATCCAAATAAAGTTATCGATATTCTTTCCACCGCATTGAATACTGTCCCTTATGTTGGAGAGTATGTCGTTGATGCCTTGCTTGCGGTATTCCCTGCTCAGGCGGATGAAGTACTGACTACGGCGTTACGTGAGTCTAAAGCAACAAAGGAACAAGCTATGCGCATCCTTGAAACCGCGCAAAGTTATGGCGTAAGTGATGAGAAGCTTACTGAGTATGGCCAATCAGTTGGCTTAAGCCAGGAAGACATTCAGGTAGTGATTGCTAATCAGTAAATCTTCGTTCAATATGCTTTGAAGCCCCTGCATATAAACAGGGGCTTTTTTGTTTCGAAGTCGTTAAAATTGCCCTCTATTTTATCTTAGTTGCCACATTTTCCGGTTTTGATTACCGGCAAGGAAGCCAATGCGCCGTCTACTTATACTGTTTTCTCTTATGGCAATCTCACTTATCAGTCATGCTCAAACAAAGCCATTGAATGTCGTGATTATCCTTGCGGATGATTTAGGATGGAACGATACCTCCATTTATCAGAGCAATACGTTCTATGAAACACCGAATATCGATGCTCTTGCTGAGCGAGGTATGGTCTTCACTGAATCATATACGAATAGTCCTCTTTGCTCCCCTACCCGCACGACGCTTTTATCAGGCCAAACTCCAGCCAGACATCAAATACTTAATCCAAATATTGAAACGGCTGAAGTACGCCTTACTGCGACCGAAAAGGTCACTGGTCCAGGGAACCAAAAGTCTGCTGCACCTTTAACAGCAACTCGCTTTGATACATCTATCCCTTCTCTGGCTACTATCCTTAAAGCAAATAATTACCAGACTGCACATTTTGGTAAATGGCATATAGGCCCAGAGCCGTTTAGCGCACTACAGCACGGCTTTGATACGGATATTCCACACTACGAAGGGTCGGGACCTACCGGTGGTTACCTGGCTCCCTGGTCTTTCGCTCCCAATCTTCAGCCGCAGACACCCGGCGAGCACATAGATATTCGCCTCGCAGAAGAAGCGAGCCGCTGGATTCGGGACAATCATGAAAATGGCTCATTGTTTATTAACTTCTGGCCTTTTTCTGTGCACGCTCCTTTCCTCAATGCAGATGGTGAATACTATGACCACTTCGTAGAGAAACGATCCGCTTACCATAGTCAGCGCAGTGCCGTATATGCCTCTATGGTGAAGTACTTTGATGATGCAATCGGAATATTATGGAACGGACTTGTTGATGCCGGTATTGAAGATGACACGATTATCATTTTTACTTCGGACAACGGCGGTAATATGTATGATGTTCTGGGTCAGATTCACCCCACCAGCAACTTCCCGCTAAGAGGTGGTAAAGCAACGCAATACAGTGGCGGCAACAAGGTCCCTACGTTCGTAATCTGGCCTGGAAAGACTCAACCGCATACACTCTCAGATGAGATTATTCAGACCGCCGATATTTATCCAACTCTGCTTGAAGAACTTGGTTACAGCTGGCCCGCATCACATATTGTTGATGGCATCAACTTCACGCCAGCTCTATCGGGCTCTGAACTGCCACCCCGCCCGATTATTACCTACTACCCAACGCAGTCTGCTGTCCCAGAATGGCTTCCCCCATCGGCAACTATCCTGCTGGATAACTGGAAATTGATTAAAACCTTTTTTTACGGGCAGCCCGACGGACACATGTATCAGCTATATAACCTGGATGCTGATATTAATGAAAGTGTGAACCTTGCCGAATCCGAACCCGCGAAAGTCGCAGAACTCGAGATGCTTCTTGATGACTACCTGACTGAATCAGGTGCAGCGCTTCCACTGCCGAACGCTAGTTATATTGAGGGGCGATTTAATTATTCCCGATTAGGCCAGCCTGCTGATCATTACCGGCTACCAGAACAGCGTATTCAAAAATCATTTTCGTTAAGACTAAGCGCCTCACAATCTGGTGCGACTGCCGGAGATAATGTCGAGATTAGCTGGGAAATAAGTGGCGATGTTTCCGGCGTAGCAACAAACTTCGAACAGTTCATGGGCCCCCAAGTAGCATATTCGGTTCAGGGGAATAGATTACGCTTTGAAGTACCTCCTGTAACTACAGAGCAATTTATTGCCTTTGCGCTCATATCCCGCTTAAACGATCAGGTGATTAGAGAGCAGGTTGGCATTAAAGTAATACCGGTAAACGTTGCACCGACATTGGAAGTACAACCCCCTGGACGCCTAACAAAAGGGCAAAGCGGCGTTGTCACATTTGCGGCGTATGACGAGAATAAAGATGTACTTGAATTATCAGTCAGCAGTAACGTACTTAATTTGAATAATGTTGCGGTTGGCAATCTGGATTCATATTCGTTTCAGGTACCCTCGTCATTTACAGGCAACCAGATAGACATGACATTCAATCTCACTGACGGGATAGAAGAAACGATGGTAACCCGTTCTTTCGATGTTGCAGATAACTCTGCTGTCGTAACCCCACCTACCACCAGCAGCGGTGGCGGCAGCGTGTCATGGCTGCTCCCGTTCAGTGCTTTAATTCTGCTATCACGCAAAAAGAAAAGGCCACGTTAATGTGGCCTTTGCGAATCAGTCAGCGCCGAATAAGTCCCGGCTGTAAACTTTCTCAAGTACGTCTTTTAAGTCATCAGTTACGCGGTTGGCGACAATCACATCAGACATTTCTTTAAACGCATCCAGATCGTTCACTACCCGGGAGTTGAAGAACTCATCTTCCTTGATCACAGGTTCGTAAACGACAACCTCGATACCCTTCGCTTTGATACGTTTCATGATCCCCTGAATCGCACTTGCGCGGAAGTTATCTGAGCCCGACTTCATGATAAGGCGGAAAATTCCCACAACCTTAGGCCTACGGCTGATGATAGAATCCGCTACGAAATCTTTACGGGTGCGGTTAGCATCAACAATAGCCTGGATCATGTTATTAGGCACTGCACTGTAGTTAGCAAGCAGCTGTTTGGTATCTTTTGGCAGACAGTAACCACCGTAGCCGAAGCTAGGATTATTGTAGTGCGAACCAATACGGGGATCTAATCCAACGCCCTCTATGATTTGACGAGAATCTAAACCATTGCTCTCCGCGTAACTATCGAGTTCATTGAAATACGCTACACGCATAGCGAGATACGTATTTGCGAACAATTTAATTGCTTCCGCTTCAGTGCTGTCGGTAAAAAGAATATCAATTTCTTCTTTGATAGCACCTTGCTTTAATAAGCCTGCAAAAATTTCTGCTCGCTCACTGCGTTCACCAACAATAATCCGGCTAGGGTGAAGATTGTCATACAGAGCTCGACCCTCACGGAGAAACTCAGGAGAAAATATCAGATTTTCAGTACCATGTTCCTGCTTCGCCTCTTGTGTAAACCCTACAGGCACAGTCGACTTCACAACCATAACGGCATTCGGATTAATTTCCTTAACCATTTTAATTACAGCATCAACACTCCCGGTGTTGAAGTAATTCGTTTGTGGATCGTAGTCAGTAGGCGTGGCAATAACAACGAAGTCCGCATCTTTATACGCCTCCTCTGCATTGAGGGTAGCCTTGAGGTTTAAGTCTTTCTCTGCAAGATATTGAGAAATTTCCTTATCTTCAATCGGAGATTTGCGCGCATTAAGCATCTCAACCTTTTCAGGAACTAAATCTACCGCGATTACTTCATTGTGCTGTGCTAGAAGCACAGCATTTGATAATCCAACATAGCCTGTCCCGGCTACCGCGACTTTAAATTTCTTATTCGTCGATTCCATTTTCTCTCACTATCTCAAGGTATAAATACTGTTTCTATACAGATGGTGCCGCTGGGGCATCAAATTCTTCTTTACGCTTAATGGAAAAATTTTCTCGTTTCAGCGTTAAATTAGGGCTATATGCAGGGTCGTGGTTGATATAATCTTTCCACTGTGTACGTAAATAATCGAGTTCTCGATTAAATCGCGCAGCTTTCTCTGGAGCAATATCCAGGCCACGACTTACTGACTCGTGATGATAAAGCTCAGCTTCGGCACAAAATATATTTCTAACGCCAGTTTCCCTGACTCGCAAACAAAAGTCCACATCGTTAAAAGCGACAGCGAGGTCGCGTTCATTGAGCCCCCCCACTTCGAGAAATTTCTCCTTTTTCACGATCAAACAGGCTGCCGTTACTGCCGAATAGTTTTGCGTTGCAAGCAACCGTTTCATATAACCTGGATGATAGCGCGGAAAATACTTGTGAGCGTGCCCTGCCCCGCCGCCATATCCTAAAACGACGCCCGCATGTTGAATACATCCATCAGAGTACAGTAACTTAGCCCCAACACAGCCCACGTCTTCCCGAATTGCATGACCGACCATATAGGTTAGCCAATCCGGTTTAATCACTTCTATATCATTGTTGATAAGACCTATGATCTGACCATTCGCATGTGTCACACCAAAATTATTAATTGCAGAATAATTAAATGGCCCAGGGTACTCGACGACATGAATGTTAGATATAGTTTTCAGTGACTCAAAATACTCAAGACTATCCGCTTCATCTGAACCATTATCGATGAGAATTATTTCGTAATTTTTATAGAGCGTTTTTTCTCTTATCGACTCAATGCAAGCTTTGACGAGCTCTTTCCCGTTCTTTGTCGGTATGATTAAAGACACTAGTGGCTCGTTCGTAGCTGGCCATTGAATATGATTTATTCGTTGTTCAGCATTAAAAGCAGAAATGGCTTTCGAATACTTGCGTATGATAGCTTCAATGTCGTTCAAAGCAGACACTTCAGTATCATCTTCCTTACTGCGCTGTACCAAAATCCATGGGGCATGAGCAAAATTAATATGCGTCTTTCTCAACCAAAGCTCTGCCATTAGCCCTGAAATTGAAGTGGCCTCACATTCGACATTGGGAATATGACCTGCAGCGATCATAACGCCAGTAATTATATATGCGCTGGAAAGTTGTAACTCGGGATTCCAGTCTGGCAAGAAAAACGGTGATCCAGGTGATTTTGGATGCAAATTAATATCCGTATCGCAGTAAACGAGCTCAGCGCTGTTTTTAACTAACGCTTTGTACATGAGTGAATATGTCTGTGGCCGGATTACATCACCAGCATTCAGTAACAATAATGGCGCAGATTGCTGCTGTGCTACAAGTGCCTCAGAGAGGGTAGAGCCGGCTTCTGGATCGAGCACTGCTATTCTGTTAATACCTAACTTATTTAGATTTTGGACGGTGATCTCACTACCTTGCTTTCCAACCACAATGACCTGCAACTCAGAGATACCTTCAATGATAGGCGTGGCTTCTATTCCGGCATTATGGCGAGAGACAAAATCTCGATACAGCTTCTTCTGAGTTCGTTTTCCCGGCTCACCATAAGTTAAGCCCGAACGTCGAATAGATTGACTATAGAACGTTGTTAACCGCTCGCTCCGTTTGACTGACTTTCGAACTGAAGTCGGTACTAGTTTTACGACCATCTGCACGGATTGCATTGCAATCTTTTTCATGTAAATCCGCTTCTCTCATTCATTAAAAAAGCCGCACTGTTATGCGGCTTTATATACTATCACGAAGTTTGTTTATGCATTAACTTCCTGCTCCCAGACGTTCACCTTGATAACTGCCATCAAGAACCGCTTTCCACCAGGCTTCATTGTTCAGATACCACTCCACAGTTTTACGGATACCACTTTCAAAAGTTTCCTGGGGCGTCCAGCCCAATTCTTTCTGAATTTTAGATGCATCGATAGCGTAGCGCATGTCGTGTCCCGGGCGGTCTGTTACGTAGGTGATTTGTTCCGCGTATTTGGTTTCTTTCGGCTTCACATCATCCAGAATGGTACAGATGGTTTTCACCACATCGATGTTCTGCTTCTCGTTGTGACCACCGATGTTGTAGGTTTCGCCGATTTCACCGTTCAGGGCTACCACTACCAATGCACGGGCGTGGTCTTCCACAAACAACCAATCACGGATTTGATTACCTTTTCCGTAAACAGGTAAGTCTTTACCAGCGAGTGCATTCAGGATCACCAGAGGGATAAGCTTTTCCGGGAAGTGATACGGGCCGTAATTGTTTGAGCAGTTAGTCACCAGTGTTGGCAGCTTGTAGGTACGCAGCCAAGCGCGTACCATCTGGTCGGAGGACGCCTTACTCGCTGAATACGGTGAGCTCGGTGCATACGGCGTGGTTTCAGTAAACAGTGGCAGTTCTGTGCCTGGCTCAACTTCATCCGGATGTGGCAGGTCGCCATATACTTCATCGGTGGAGATGTGGTGGAATTTGAAGCCGTCTTTCTTATCACCTTCAAGCTTTGACCAGTAGGCACGGGCTTGTTCCAGCAATGTGTAAGTTCCGACTACATTGGTCTGGATGAATTCACCTGGGCCGTCGATAGAGCGGTCAACATGGGATTCTGCTGCCAGATGCATCACGACGTCTGGCTGGTGAGTAGTGAAGACACGCTTTACTTCCTCGGCATCGCAGATATCCACTTTCTCAAAAGCGTAACGGTCACTGTCTGACACGGTAGTCAGTGACTCCAGGTTACCGGCGTACGTCAGTTTATCCAGGTTGATTACCGTATGGTCGGTATCGTTAATCAGGTGGCGGACTACCGCTGAACCGATAAAGCCGGCACCGCCGGTGACTAAAATGGTTTTGCTCATTGTTCGTTGCTCTGTTGTGCTTTCAGTGCATCCAGCATGGCGGAGAGTTGTTCACGCCAATGAGTAGGATGTAATGAAGAAAAGGTGTCACGTGTCAGGGTTTTATCCAGCACACTGTAATGCGGTCGCTTGGCCGGTGTTGGATATTGAGACGACGGGATGGGCAGTACAGGAATTCTGCTTTCCAGCAGGCCTTTTTCAACAGCCAGTTGCTGTATGGCCAGTGCAAAGTCATACCAACTGGTAACGCCTTCGTCAGTCCAGTGGAATACACCCGCTGTTTTGTTTTGTGCCGCATACAGGCAAGCCTGTGCCAGGCCGCTAGCCAGCGTGGGCGAGCCAATCTGGTCATCAATCACGGTAAGCTGCGGTTTATCAGCCATCAGGCGCAGCATGGTCTTGACGAAATTATTGCCGTGGGTGGAATATACCCAGGCGGTGCGAATTAAACAGCATGTATCCGGGATAGTATTCAGTAGCGCTTTCTCGCCATCAGCTTTGGTTTTGCCGTACACGCCTTGAGGCTCGATGGTGTCATCCACCGTGTAGGGAGAACCTTTCTTACCATTGAATACATAGTCGGTAGACACGTGTACCAAAAAGATGCCATTAGCTTTGCAGTAGTCAGCGAGATTTGCCACGGCCTGCGTGTTAATCAGCGCTGCCGCTTCCGGTTCGGATTCGGCTTTATCTACTGCGGTGTACGCAGAAGCATTGATGATGGCGTCAGGCTTGAGACTGTCCAGCTTTTCGGTGAGCGCTGTTGGATTCGTGATGTCGATATCGTCACGACCTAGACAAACAATATTATCACCGCCTGCCTGTTGCAGTTCATACGCTAACTGCCCGGACTTCCCTATCACTACAATTGTCATAGGAGTTCCTTAAAATGCCGGAGCGTTGTTAAACGCCAGGCCTTCGGCGTCTTTTGCAGACAGTGACGGCGCTTCGCCATTCACCAGCGGCCAGTCGATACCGATAGTCGGGTCGTCATACTTTACCGACACTTCACTTTCCGGATGATAATAGTCGGTGCACTTATACACGAATTCAGCCGATTCAGTGGTGACATAGAAGCCGTGTGCGAAACCGGCAGGTACCCAAAGCTGACGCTTGTTTTCGGCTGACAACAATACACCAACCCATTTGCCGAATGTCGGCGAGTCTTTGCGCATGTCTACCGCGACATCGAACACTTCGCCACTGACCACGCGAACTAACTTGCCCTGAGTCTGCTCCAGCTGATAGTGCAGACCACGCAGAATACCTTGCTTGGATTTAGAGTGGTTATCCTGGACGAAATCCACATCGGCACATTCCTGTTTGAACCAGTCTGTGCGGAAGGTTTCCAGGAAAAAGCCGCGCTCATCACCAAAGACGCGAGGCTCAATGATTTTGACATCCGGGATGTCGGTGCTTACTACTTGCATGAAATGCTACTTCCAATAATTCAGACGATGAAGGTGCGCGCTTAACTTTTAACCCGACCACTGATGATTTTCATTAGGTAATCGCCATAGCCGCTTTTAATAAGTGGCTTCGCTAGTTTTTCAACCTGCGCGGCATCGATATAACCCATCCGGTATGCCACTTCTTCCGGACAACACACTTTCAGGCCCTGGCGTTTCTCAATAGCCGCAACAAAGTTAGCAGCATCAAGCAGGCTATCGAGCGTACCTGTATCTAGCCAGGCAGACCCTCGGCCCATGAGTTCTACTTTCAATGAACCGTCTTGAAGATACAGGTTATTCAGGTCAGTAATTTCGAGCTCACCACGGGGGGACGGTTTCACTGCTTTGGCAAAATCAACCACACGATTATCGTAGTAATACAGGCCTGTAACCGCATAATTGGATTTTGGTTGTACAGGCTTCTCTTCGATAGAAAGTGCATTCCAGTCGTTATCAAAATCAACGACACCATAACGCTCAGGGTCGTTAACGTGATAACCAAACACAGTAGCTCCGTGCTCTTGCTGATAGGCATTCTTCAACGAGACTTTCAGATCATGACCGTAGTAAATGTTGTCGCCGAGGATAAGGGTGCACGAATCGTTACCAATAAACTCTTCACCGATGAGGAACGCCTGAGCAAGACCATCGGGTGAAGGTTGAGCGGCATACTGCACATTGATACCGAGGTCGGCACCGTCGCCTATCAGTTCAATAAAGCGCGCCTGCTCTTGTGGCGTAGTGATAATCAGAATATCCCGGATACCGGACATCATCAGCGTTGCTAGCGGATAAAAAATCATCGGTTTATCGTAAACCGGCATCAGTTGCTTACTGACGACTTTGGTTAACGGGTGGAGGCGCGTGCCTGAACCACCGGCTAAGATTATTCCTTTTCTCACGTTGATTCCTGTTCTCTTACCACGTTTACAATAATTTCATCATATGCCAAACCAAGGTCGAATTCAGCCTGAAACATTCAAAGATTCTTTTAGTTTGCGTACCAGCCGAATCCACTTCGGCGTAAGTTGTTTCAATACAGCAACCCGCTCAGGGTGAGACAGTTCATCCTGCCGCGAGACAGCTTCATTGTAGGCCAGATAAAGGGCGGTGCGAGACAGCTTACGTTGTTTAAGCAATTCCGTTAACACACGTTTAAACTCAGCCACAGTGAGATCTTGCTTCTGATAAGGTTTATTAACCTGCGAGGCGCACTGCTCATAAAAAGCGTCTGAATGAGCCACTTTATGATTCGTCAGAAATCGCTTCACCTGCTGCAGGTAGGCGTTTTTATTCTTTTCAAAATTTTCATCTGTGAACAACGAAAACGCAGTTGAATCACCATAGCTCTGTAAAGCAAGGTCCAACTGCGTTTGAAATGACTCCGACTGCAATTGATTAAACCACCTTTTAACCTCAATACTTTCTATACAGTATGAAGGATTGATTCTTCCTATAGTGGTATCCACACTGGTGTGATCAATACCTAAGACATCAAGAAAATCTGCAACGATGTTTTCAGCGACAAACAATTTTTTCGAATATGGACGGAGCAGAAAGCGCTCTTCACCGATTTGATTGATCGAATCGCCCAACGCTCTGAGAGTCGACTGAATGTGTCCCGTCTGTCTGAACGGTTCCGTTTTTCCATGTCGTTTCACCGCCTGGTTGTAAGACGACTGCATCATCTCTAAGCCAAAGCGGACGTAACCCACGAACTGAGCCTCGGGCACTTTACTGGCAATTTCGACCAGCTTGCGAAAAAAAAACTCTGAAGAAAAAACAATGGTATGGCACTGAGCCTGATTGGCAGCTTCAATTTCTGATGCGAATAATGAATCTGAAAACTCGAGTCCGCTCTCACGTTCAATAAAAATTTTGCGCAGATTGCCCGAACTTACACCATTAACATCCAATACATGATCAGGATAATAAACACCTTGCCTGATTAACCACTGATGATTTGACGACATCCATTTCTGTATGGCCGAAGTGCCAGACTTTGGGGGGCCGAAATGAAAAACAACTTTCATAAAAACCTTATCTCACTCAGCACTGACCTACTGCTGTGCTGGATTTATATTCTGGCCTTAGATACGCGCGAGTACCATTTTCGGATACTCTTGCATAGCCAGATTTTTAACTGCATTCATCGCCTACTTGTTTCTGAGTTCAGCTTTGACCTTACCTAGAGTCAGTCTTATCGCGACTGTCAGCCTCGCTCACGAGAGAGTAAAAGGAAGACAATGACGGATACCTCACTACCCTGAAGTGCGGCAACGTATTACACCATAAACCCAAGCCAGTTTGAATCTATCAGCTAAATCTAAATCGAGTAGACAAGCCCTCTTGTCAAACATAACATGTACGGAATCTCTCAGTTAAATGGTTGTCATGTCTGATACGCCCTCAAAAAAATTGGTCGAGTTATTCGACCCGAACTGGTATTCAAACGCTTATCCTGATGTAGCTGCAGCTGGCGTTGACCCCGCAGTACATTATCAAAACTGTGGTTGGAAAGAGGGGCGCTGGCCTTGCGCACTGGAAGCGGTAACGCTGGATAACCGCTTATGGAGTGAGTCTACCAAAGAAGACACTCTTCTGCGTTTACGAGAAATTGCCTCTGACTTTTATAATGTTCAACAGGGGTTGGCTAGCTGGTTCCTTGGCAGATGGCACGCTTGTTGGAGAAACTGGCATACGGCCAGAGAATACGCAGACAGCATGCTCGGTGATGACAACTTAAAGTTATTTATTTCTCACGAAGGCCCTTTTCTGCTCGCATTTAGTATCTACTTTCACAGTGAAGACTCGAATAGCGCATTGAAAATACTCAATAACAAAAGCTGGTTAATGTCAGAGAATAAAATATTGGCCTGGTCAATGCTGAAAGCCGGTAAGGCGAAACTTGCAACGATAAATCAACTTTTCAATTACCACAACCTTGCACCAATTTCCGAAAGCCCTTCAGCAACACTGGATACCATATCGTCAGATAGCCTCTCCCCCATTGCGTTGGATTATTTCAGCCCTTTGGTGTCTGTGATCATCCCCTGCTATAACGCAGCGAACACTATTTCGACTGCATTGGACAGTCTGCTTAGACAGAGTTACGGGAAGTTGGAAATCATCGTGGTAGATGATGCTTCTTCAGACGACACCAAGTCCGTAATTGAAAGTTATAGTCAACGGGATAGCCGGATAAGGTATCTCCGACTTATTGAAAACGGCGGTACATACCCAGCCAGAAATGCAGGACTGAAACTCTCCAAAGGACAATTTATTACTGTTCACGATGCTGATGACTGGTCACACCCGCAAAAAATTGAAAAGCAGGTCAATATCTTACGCAGCAGTAGACAAATTAAAGCCGTGTTATCTCACTGGGTAAGAACTGACCACTCACTGAATTTTGAAATTTGGCGTATGGATCAGGGGTGGATATATAGAAATGTTTCTAGCCTGATGTTTCGGCGTTCTGTTTTTCGAAAACTTGGCTATTGGGATAATGTATCTGTTAATGCTGATACCGAATACTGGCTGCGAATTCAGAAAAAATTCGGCCCTGCCGCTATTAAAGAAGTAATGCCTGGTGTCCCACTATCTTTCGGGAGAGTAGACAGTGGTTCTCTTACACAAACAAGCGCAACCCATCTGCGTACACAGTATGCGGGGATTAGAAAGCAATACAATGACGCAGCAGTTGCCTGGCATAGCAGCTCGAGAAAACTGTATATGCAGCAGCACGGAAAACGAAAGTTTATAGCGCCGCCATTGATTTGTCGTGGTACGCCTGAAGTACGAAAAGCAAACCTGAAAAGCGTGCTGCAATCCAAAGGGCTGTTTGAGCGCGCATGGTATCTGACAGCTTATCCAGACATTGCGGAAGCCGGGGTTGAACCACTAACGCATTTTATTAACCACGGTCTAGAAGAAGGCCGGGATCCGAATCCATATCTGAGCGTGAGCGGACTTGCGTATATTAGTGGAAAATCGAATTTCGACGCTATTTCACAATGGGCATCAGAAGATGTTGATAAGTCAGTACTATATTCAATAGATAGTAATACCCAGCCACAGAGTGGCAAGCAGCTGTTGATGATTGCTCACCTCGCCGGTAGCGAGTTGTTTGGTGCCGAAAGGAGCTTTCTGGATTGCGTTCGCATGCTGCACAGTCAGAAAGCGAACATCACGGTAGTATTACCAAGTGGCGTTAATCGAACCTACATTGAAGAAATTGCGCAGTTTGCAAGCAAAATATATTTCACTCCCCTCCCCTGGTGGCGACAAGGGAGACAAGAGATAGCAAAAGTCACTGAACAAATTTGTTTAATCATAAAGGAAAGTCATGCTTCTGTGGTGTATGTGAACACACTAACATTGTGGGAGCCTCATTTGGCTGCCAAACGATGCAAGTCTAAATCTGTGACGCATGTCCGAGAACTTCCAAATCACGATCAGGATTTATGCCGCAGACTGAACGCTACACCAGAACAAATCAGAGAACACATAGACGCATGCAGTGGCTTGGTCATCGCCAATTCTAAAGTGACAGCATCGTTTGTGAGCCTTGATGAAAAAACCGCTGTGGTTTACAACGCTATTGATTCCGCAAAATTTCAAAACGCTAGTCATAAGCGCACCTCCCCGACGTTAAATGTTGTCATGCTAAGCAGCAATACCATCAAAAAGGGTATCGACGACTTTTTCAAAATCGCAAAGTTCGTTGCCGAACAGAACCATGACATCGCATTTTTCATCTATGGCCCTGAGACTCCGGTCCTTACCGCGCGACTAAACCGCTATAACCTGTCGAATGTTACTTATTGTGGTTATGCTGAAGATCCAGCTGAAGCTTATACAAATATGGATGTGGTACTAAACCTTTCACACTTTCAGGAATCTTTTGGTAGGACGGTTGTAGAAGGTATGAGTCGTGGATGCATCCCTGTGGGTTATGCTTGGGGTGCGTTGGTAGAAGTGATTGAGCCTTCGTATGGTGATCTTGTCTCATTGGGAAAATATCAGCACATTGCTGAAAAGCTAATTGCTCTGCGGGGAAATAAGGCAGAACTGGTGAATGCTCAGCGGATTGCTCGCGAAACTGCCGAAAACCGGTTCGGGCATAAGACTATCTCGAAGCAACTTATGGCAATGCTTTAACGCAAGTTATCTGATTGAATCACTTCGCCGTGAAGTGATTCATTCAATTTACGAGAAGCCAATATTAATTACTTTTGTAAGGCATTAACTGCTTTGCAATAATCTAGATAGAAGTTAAATGCGCGGCCATTCACTAAATCCTTATGTAATCTTGCTTCCGCATCCAAATACTGGGCTCCTAGATAAGCATCGAATTCCCGCTTATATTTAAAAGCAAAACCGGGCCTTGGTGTAAATTCACAGAAAACCATACGATCTTCAGTTTTCAGAAAGTCGATACTGAGAAATGGAACCGGTATTTCACTACTTAAACTCTCAGCAATAGCGATATCCGCTGCAGAGATTGGTGTAAGCGGAAAATCATCACTTTCCTTAAATTCACCTCCAGTTCCAACACTGCCGTCAGGATTTCTAATCCTGTATTTCGGACCGAATTCTCTGTCTATCTCTAAAATCATCCCAACCTTGCCGTAAAAGCAGTAAAACTTAAGGTCTCGGGCCGGACGAACTCGTTCGTCAAGCACGTCGGCAATCAGTTCTTCAATCTTCCATTCATCTTTAGCAACGTTTTTCTGAATGAGCGATCGTTTCAGGCTGATTTTAACTTCATCTAAGCTAGAAAACTCTTTAGCTGTTTTCACTTCCCTGAATTTTTGCGGACTCAGCGCGATGAAAACGCCATGACTTGAAGAAGCATACAAAGGCTTAATGATAGATGGATAATGTTCAACTGATAATTCATTCAATGATAATTTAGCTGCATACACCTTAGGTAAAGGTAGACCGAATTTGCTGATAAATTTTAATGACTTTTCTTTGCTATTCAAAGGCCACGCTGAGTATGTATTTGTACCCTTGCGGCGGAACGTATCTGTAGCAATCAAAGACCGAAAAGAAGTAGCATGCTTGAAACCCCAGCTCGTAGAAGACACCTTCCGCAACACCAACTCAGGTAAGTCTTGTGGATTAATATAATACTGAAACTTTTGGTAGAGCCGCTCCCTGATTTCAGGGGCATTCTTTACTGCCATAATCTCCTTAATGATAGCAGTCGTATTCTCTTGCTTCTTTTTCACATAATCCTGATCTTCAGCTAAGAGGACATCAAGCTCCTCTTCCAGTTTATTTACATCCATTTTGTTTTCCACACTTCTTAATTAGTTCTGCCGTGAATTTCAGCCATGCCTAAAGTCATTCTTAGACAGCCACGCTGTCATCACTGTCCAGACTCTCCGCGTTTTCATCTATCTCAATCTCCGCTTTGACAGAGAAGTACTTCATCACGCGTTCTTCTACAAGATTACTATCAACGGGCTCTTTCCCTTTAGAAAGCAATATGGCTTTTTTCGTGGTAACTGTTGCAACTGACTCAAGCTCTTCCTTAAATAGCAGTGGCGAAGATAAAACAACCTTTTCAGCGTTCACATTCATTCCATAAACAACAGGGTTTACCAACTCATTTACCAGCGCGTTGAAGTAACGCTCATGCAATTCACTTTGATAACGGCCAAACACAGGCCAGTGATATACGCCTACTTTTTTGCCTTCACTCACCGCCTCTTGCAGTTTGGTATACAAGGAATCGCAAGGATGGCTTGAAGAAAAATCAGCAACAAAGAGTACATCACACGCTAAATCCGTATGACCTCGGGTAACCATTGTTTGAGGAGAGTTAAATGTTCTCTTCTCACTGTCATCTATATAAAGGCTATCTGTACTCCGATGCCACCATTCACAGACACTACGGTAAACATGTCGCAAGCCATTATGAATCGTTTTAACGTGAGTAGACTTGTTACGCGTCAGAGAACCTTCATCATCCAAAGCAAAAGCCATCGGCACAGCACTGATAATATTTTTGACAGACCATCGACTATATTTCGACTGCACACGCCAGATAAATTCAGTATCGCCGCCAACCACTACAGAATCCCAATACCCTAGATCGTTCAGAATCTCTCGGCGAAACAAAAAGGACGAATGACTCCAATGAATAAGACGTGGATTAAGCCGCCAATTGTGGCTGAAATGAAGATTATCGAGGGCCCTAGTCCAGTGTGTACAAACCCCCTGAACATTAGGGTTTCTTTCCAAGAAACGCATCTGGCATTCAATCTTCTGAGGGTGCGACCAGTCGTCACCATCATGGGTAGTGATAAAATCGCCGGTCGCAATTTTCAGACCTGTATTTCTGGCGCGATAAGCCCCCCCATTTTTCTCCTGTCTGACAGGAATAACTCTGCTATCTTTTGCTGCAAATCGCTTAGCCACAGCATAGGTACCATCAGGACTGCAATCGTCCACAACGATTATCTCAATGTTAGCCCAACTTTGGTTAAGTAAAGATTGAATAGCAATTCCAAGGCGGTCTTCCGACATATAAGTAGGAATGATGACACTTACTTTCAGTTCTGACTCGATTGCTGGAGCAAAAGCCTGAATATTGGCGAATGAAAGTGGCTTACTGGTATCAATTTGCTGAATAGGCTGGTAACCGTGGCTCTCAAAAGCCGCGTTTATTTTATCCAGACGCCCAGCATCGTCTGACTGTACATTCGAAAGAGACAATAACATATCCGCATCGTCAGGCTTCTTGTCAAGAAACTCTTCCATAGTAGCTGTTGCGGCTTCGATATTGCCGAGATGCATATGGCAATACGCTTTGTTCATTACTGCCACTTTACCTAAGCGATATTCTTCACCCAGTTGGTCAATAACTGCGGCTATTTCTAAAGACTTCTCAAACTCATCGACGAAGTAGTGCCACCTTGCAGCCTGCCACGCGGCAAAATAACGGAGATCTCCAGACTTTGTGTCGTCGCTATAAATACGTGCGAGCGCATCCAGCGCAGGTTTTGAATAGCCCCCCCAAAGATGGTTCACAATTTTAAATCGCACTTTGTCCACTGCTTTATTTTTGTGGCGCTTATGCTGCTTCTCATTGGGCTTTCTCCCTTCCATATGGCCATGGAGAATATAATGTACGAACGGGTTGATATTTTGCTCATCAACATCTGGATTCGACTGCAGATAGAATTGTGTATCGAACCAGGGAGCGGGATCGCGCGATTCCATAGCGCCAAACTTGAGGTAGTGAAGTTCAGGCTTGCTGCACCAGTCAGGGTGGTTTCCTACATCTGGATAAGAAGACAAGTAGAAATCGCGATCAAACTTCTGACTTTTTAGTATCACCTTGAGCAGTGAGCGCTCTGCTGCTTTACTTTGTACGTATTCTTTTAACTGCAGTGTGAGTTGCTTTACCGCCATTACTCTGGTTACCATCCTGTATTAAAACTTAGTCGCAGATGTTACCAGCAACCAGTGCTTCTCACCAGATCCTTAAGGTAAACCATGTCTTCACAATCAACTTTCATCAAGCGATACCGTCACTCCTTCTTTACCCTAGCGATACTGCTTGTTTTACTCAGTGTGCTCAACAGCCTTAGTTCTGCTCAAGAATTTACTCACCCTAGTATTTTAGCAAGTCAGCAGCAGTTGACTTTTCTGGCTGAGAGGCGCTGCGAAGAACAGGATGTTGCATTCAGGAAAATGGCAGAAGATGAGCATGCTTCATTACAAAGAGAGCATCATGCCTATGAAACCGTCTACGTTGAATCCTATACAGTAAACAAATATGAGAAAGCCTTTCGGGGCGACGCGCATGCTGCAAGAGCATTGGCTATTATGTGGGTGGTAACAAAGGATGAACGTTATTTAATTAAGGCGAAAAATATCCTGTCTGACTGGGCGGAAACGTTCAAAAAAATAGAAGTCACTAAAGGTGCAGACGACCAGGCCTATCTTGAGGCATCGTGGGCTCTTCCTATCTGGATTAGCGCAGCAGATATAGTTACTTTCTACAAGGGAGGCATCGCTCAGTGGGACGACGGCGACAAACGAGAATTTCGGCGTTTTGCTGAAAGGCTAGGCAATTATGCATCAAAGGGCTACAAACGTAGCAACTGGGGCGCATCGTCTGTACTCGCTGAAATTTCTCTTGCAGTATATTTGGAAGATGAAAAAAGATTCAAGAAAGCGATCAATAAATATAAACAAAACTTTTCTGACATTAGCACACCTAAAGGCGAGTTAACCGCTGATTACCTTCGCGACACCTGGCACCCTCAGTACACTTTAACCGCATGGGTACAAACTGCAGAAATAGCATGGCACAACAATGTCGACCTTTATTCAATCTCCTATGAAAATAATGCGCCCCGACTAATGGTTGTTCTCGAACATTTTTCGGAACTATTCAATGGTGAGAGGCCGTCACCAAAAGGGTTGAAAAAAGGCTCCTACAAAAATAGTCATCTTAACGGAGCCGGCTATTATCAAATCGCGTACAATCACTATATCGAGAGAGAGCAACTCGATTCAAATTATGGCAGCTTCATAAAAGCCTATGAAAGCTGGTATCCGGGCGGTTTTACTCAATTTTTCATGTCTTGGGATAGCCTCACGCACAGTGTATGCTCAGATAAAAGGGATGATGCCAGAGCAAGCGATTACAGTTACCGAAGTTAAAATTGAAATTTTTCCTTTGCGATAAAAATTGCATTTAAACGCTCAGGGGATAATGACGGAAGCTCCGCCCCTTTTCCTTTCATCTGATTCTTAAGGTTCTGGTCGTGAATAATTTGCAGCCACAATGGCTCGATAGTGTTTGTAAGCATATGAGGTTGCTGCCTGACTTTTGTATGATTGATTGATATGGGAAGCGGAAAATTGCCCGATACGATATCCGCTTCATTATATAAGTAAGTAATAAACGGGCAGGTTGGAAAATCAAAAACAATGTTTTTATTGCCGTCCCAGCGACTGCCACGTTGGGCAACGATAGCAAAAGGTTCTTTAGCTGACGTAGATTTTTGAATGAGTTCATTTACCGGATACTCGGCCATCATTTCGATAAAATTAGAAGCCAGCATATCATCATTATCCAGCCTGCTAATTTTATAGTTTTCAAAGCTATTTTCACCAGCGAATTGCCTGATAACTTTTTTCGTCTCCGAGATACCAGAATCTCCGGAACGAATATAAAGTGGTCGAATCCACTCATACTTCTCCAGACCTACGTTTTTGCTGACCCATTCATCAGATTCGTCCATGAGCAGGATCCAAAGTGCAGGTCTGATAGTTTGATTCACAATTGAGGGCAGGCAGTATCGCTCAAACAGATTATTTCGATGTTCCAACCAGTTTCTGCGCGTTTCCTCGTCTTTAATAATGTCCTGTGTCGCGCCACTCAGCATGGTCTTAGACTTAAGACTATAGCGAGTCACGATAATATGATTACTACTAAGCATTTCCTTCCTTATGGTTTGCGAAATAGCAGACGCAAAATCATTTGTCCAAACTGCATCAACCGCAACGTTTAATTGCCCCCTTGAACGCATTCATGAATCGTTCACTAGGATATTTAATTGGTTTTCTCATACCGTTAGATAGCGTACAAGAAGTTGCATTACATGACTAACAATTCATTACCTTAGCAAATCAACAGCATTCGGTTACCGATAATCAAAAGTTACCGCGTCGCTCGCTTCAAAGTACCGCTCAACTTCGACAACAGGTTTGCTAATAGCTTGCTCATACCCATCTATGCCCGGAAAATCTATAGCATTTAGTTCGAGAGTAACCTCAGTATCCGTCTCCAGGTGCAATCCATGTGCGTCAGGTACTTCAACGACGCCCCCGTTATAAGGCGCAAAAATTAAATGGTGAGAAGCTTCAAAACCACTCAACACCTCATGATAGGTATGTATGGACAGCTCAATAAAATCGGGGGTTCCGCCTGTCAAAATATAATCAATTCTACTACCGTCGAAGTTTCCCTCTGTAGTATCAATTTCTACAGACAAAGGCATTAACTCTGCGTAAATTTTAGTAACGGTGTTGTCTACTTGCTGATGTACAGTTCGGACGAATCTCTCCGGCAGAGAACCTTCACCGCTACTAGCGGATATCCAATTAGCCGCTTCGGGTAAGTTCAAGGCCGAAATATTAAACTCGTTATTTGGTTCAGATACTAAGTTAACGTTACTATAGCTTTCTATTTGATAAGCAGGTCTTTCTAAAGATTGGCTGTTTACAACTACTTCATTTACATATTCATTTAAATTTAGTTCCAATGAAAGAGGTACAGCTAGATCAGCAGTTCTAGTGTCTCCTTCCTGCAAGTCAGCAACATTGACTGAACTGTAACCAACAAGCTTGTCGAATGATCTGCCCGAGCTATCCACTTCTCTTGAGTAGTTTCTGACAACTAATTCGTCACTAAGGCAGGTTGCAATTAAAAGCTCAGCTTCATCCCCGGCTATAGATGTAGATAGAATTTTGTTCGGCGCATCAAAAAAGGTGAATGCCTCTGATGAAAGACGAAATATACTACCCAGACTGTTAGCAAGCTTGAGGGTTAGATTCTTGCACAGACTGGGATCAGTAATCGGTAGCCTGGCTCTGAAAGGACGGTATTGACCTTCTGGAACTGATACATAGGATGTAATCAGTTCTTCTCCTTCAGCCAACTCATAAACAGTGAAACTTATGGTTTCGCCCAGCTCGACGGGAATACGTAAATCAGTGCCATCTTCCGGCAAATAATATTCTGAATCTGCATCCTCCCCGTTTATCGCCCAGACATTGACTCTGGTAGCCCTATATTCAAAACAATAGCCCTGATGACAGTTTGACTTGATGACTACAAACCCCGGCATATCAGATTCTGCAAACGTGGTATAACGGATTAATCCAAACTGGCTACCAATTTTAAAGGCGACACCATTGGTCGATTCATATTCATCCCTTGCTGAGACCTGAAAAGCAACAGAATCGCCCTCTTCAACCTCAACCAACCCGCTCTGGAAGCTGTTGCCGTTTACTGAAATCAGGCCCTCTTCAATGACTACCCAAACAGGAATATCAACGCCACTTACAATAATTTCGGAAGTACTGATAACATCGCCTGGAATGACTTCGTCCAACTCCTGATTTTCTAACGATTCGGGGGTGATATCGCTTTCACTGTATTGAGCTGCGTATACTCTGTAATCTGCACTAACGCCACCGATTGTAACTATAGCTTCGGAGAAAGAGTCAATGGGTTCACCATCAACATTTCTTGATATATAGGTATCAGGCGATGTCAGTTTCACCCGAACTACGTCGTTGATTGAAACGGAACCTGTTGAACTCCCCCACTCACCACCATTAATCTGATACTCACCATTACTTATAGATATGCTGGTACTAGCATTAACACCTGTAACGGTAATTTCGTCGGAAATTGTGGGTTCCGATAGTTTTGAGGTATAAGTTGCGTCGACTGAGAATTGAGATGGTGAAGTGTCTTCATTTTCACTGCCACCACTACAAGCGGTTAGGATTACAATCAGAAAGCTACCTAATGCGCTAGCCTTCGTTAAAGTCCCAATCCTTGAGCTATTAAACATACACATTCCTTTATTACTGCTGAAATAAACCAACTAAACCGTCTTAAAACACACCTTACACTAAATTGTAGTGGCAGACTAAACCCGAACATTATTTTAAGTGGTAGCATTACACTTAATATCGAGGTGTTCAATGAAAAGACAAAGACGATCAATAAGTCCGGAATTCAAAGATGACTCAGCTAGCCTGGTAGTTGAACAGGGTTACAGTATGGCTGAAGTTGGTCGCGCAGTAGGTGTACATGAAAATACTATGCACAAGTGGTTTAGGCAACTTGAAGCAGAGCGCGGCGGCAGTACTGAATCAATCCGGATTTGTCGGAGGATAATTATCTTGAGAGAATTAGCCTATGAACAAAAGAGTATCGTATTCCCCAGAAGTCCGCGAGCGAGCAGTTCGCATGGTTTCGACCTCAGAACATGAGCATCCTTCTAAATGGGCAGCTTTAGTGTCAGTTTCATCTAAAATCGGTTGCACGCCTGAGACGTTAAGGGCGTGGGTTAATAAAATGGAAGTAGACTCAGGTAAAAGGCCTGGTGTGACTTCTGATGCCAGCGCAAAGATACAATAGCTTGAAAGGGAGAACCGAGAGCTTAAACAAGCCAACGAGATCCTCAAAAAGGCAGCCGCATTTTTGCGCAGGCGGAGCTCGATGGGGTGACCCACGCGCACAAACCCAAGAAATAGTCCAGTTTATTGATAAGCATCAAGTGTTGCATGGTGTCGAGCCGATCTGTCGTGTGTTACGGATCGCACTATCAACGTATTATCGCTGTAAAGCCCTGGATGCTGCGCCGGCACAGCGATGCCAGCGTTATCATATGGATGAAGCTTTAAAGCCTGAAATCATGCGAGTCTGGCAACAGAACCGCTAATGTTATGGTGTCAGGAAAGTCTGGAAGCAATTGAAGCGAGAAGGCTTTACTGTGGCTCGCTGTACCGTTGCGAGGCTGATGAAGGTCTTGAGAATTCAAGGCGTGCGTCGAGGGTGCCGTTGTATTACGACGCTCCCAGATGAGAGTGCGGCTAAACCATTGGATCTCGTCAATCGGGAGTTCACAGCGCAACGGCCAAATCAGCTGTGGGTTGCGGATATCACTTACGTGGCCACATGGTCTGGCTTTGTCTACGTGGCCTTCGTCATTGACGTGTTTTCGCGAAAACTCGTTGGATGGCGTGTCATGAAAACCATGCAAACCCAACTGATTCTTGATGCGCTAGAGCAAGCTTTGTGGGCACGAGGGAAACCGAAATGCGTTATCCATCATAGCAACCGTGGCAGCCTATATGTTTCTATCCGGTACTCAGAGAGACTATATGAGGCTGGCTTCAGCGCCTCCGTTGGCAGTGTTGGGGATTCTTATGACAATGCCCTGGCTGAAACCATAAACGGTTTATACAAAACAGAAGTCATCCACAAAGACGGCCCTTGGAAAGGGTTGGAGCAAGTTAAACTAGCCACATTGGATTGGGTTGATTGGTTCAACAACAGAAGATTGTTGAGTTCTATCGGTGATATCCCGCCACTAAAATATGAGGAAAACTATTATCGACAATTAGCCGAAGATACGGCAGCATGACTCAAACAAATCCGCCTCCGAATTTACCGGAGCGATTCAACAGTGGCTATTTAAGTTGTTCTAAAGTAATGCTCGGCAGTATGGCCCGTAGCGGCGTACTTTCTGATAACCCTATTATTATCTATACCGATGATGAAAAACTGCTTTCAGATAGCTTTGTGCAACTTGTCGCAGATAAGGTTTCACTGATAGACGGAAAACGAAAAGATACACTTTGCACTCTGGGGAAGGAAAATGTTAAAAGGCCAGAACAGGCGGATTGGAACAGAGGTACATTTTTGAAATGGTCGATATTTAGAAAACAAGAAACGAGTAAATTGCTATTTCTCGACGTAAACATGATCGTGAACAATCCAATACAGGCTCTTTTCGAGGCATTGCCCGATAAGCCCCTAGTAACAAGACCACAATTTCAGCAGTCTTTAAGACAAAGGGATACTGACTCACAGTTATTGCAAATGAAAGACGGCCAGTTCGACGGCAAACATATCAAGATAATTAACTCATGCATGATGCTGGTAAGCTGTGATTTTCTTAGTGAGTATCTCGGAGACAAGCGCGGCCATATCGGCATGGTTTCGAGTGCTTTTAACTTTCAGGAGAGTTTCTTGAGATTGGCGTCAGATAAAGTTTACAAAGAACTGCTGAGGAAGACTTGCGTTTTAAACTACACAGGGCCATTTAAGCCATGGACTGAAAGAACAGATTCCATAGGTGATATGCCAAATATCGGTTGTGTCACGTATATAAGGTAAAATCTGTGAAATTATTTCGGCACGAATTAAAATTAAATGCTGGCAACCCGCTTAGAAAATGGAATTTTAAATTTTATCATCTCAACTTTCAGGTCTAATCATAAATTTTGATATAATTAAACTACTCTGAAAGTGAAACAGACCTAAATTATTAACTCGCGGGCGACTCCCCCAATAAACTGCGCTTAATTATCATGCTGAATAAAAAAGACAAATTAAACCTAGATTTCATCACGCAAATAGCAAAAAAACACGAAGGTCGTGTAATACGATTAGCATTGTATAGGTCAGACATATGAAAATACTTGTATTAGGAGATAGTCACTCCGTCTATTTCAAGATAACTAATGAGTTACTAGATATACACGAGTCTTTGAAAGGTATTGATATAAAGGTGGTTTTGCTCCATGGCGCTACAATAAACGGTTTTGGTAAGAGGAAGAGTACTTTAGATGTTCAACAAAAATTATTAGAGGAATTCCATAGCTATAAACCAGACTACGTATGTTTTGCTTTAGGACAAGTAGACATTGAACTTGGAATTTACTACAAAAAAATCATTAAAAATCAAGACATAAGTGAATTTCATTATATCTTTGATTTATGTGAGAAATATATTTTTACAATTAACAATTTAATTACTGAACTTGGGGTTTCACCCGATACTGTCTGCATAAAAGGAATTAACTTATCTGTGCTAACTAACAGTAGAAAGAAGGCTATTCAGTATACAAAGAGAATAATAACAGAGAATATAGAAGATAAAGGAAGTATAAGTAAATATCAGAAAATATTAGAGGAAAAATTTCCTTCAAATTTGGAAAGATATAATAACCATATATATTTTAATAAAACGATTAAATCAATGGCTTTAGGAAAATTTAAATATTTTGATATTAATGAAGTTATCGAAAGCAAGGAGACAAAAGGCACGGTGGCTCAAATTTTCATTCCTGCTAAAACAGACCACCACATACTTGACAGCTTATTTATCAGAAAGGAACATTTATATAAGTTATTATCTACTTTATTAGATATTTAAAAATTGACAAGCCCGTAGAAAGATACGGGCTTTATCTAGAGAGTTAAAAGCCTTGTCGCTTCACTATATCTTCAATCAAGTCACGCCTGTTATCTGTTAAACCAGTAACATGATATATCTGAATATCTGTATCGAACATGTCTCCAATTTCTTTCAGCTTCTTTCTCTCAGAAAGTTCCATTCCAATCTCTGTACCAGGTACTTTGTTAAAGGACCCGGATATCATTTTTATAGGAACATTTCCGCGATTCATTAAATAATAAAACAAAGTTTGATGGGGCCTACGGTTAAATAGCAACCTACTAGCTTTTATAATTCTATCCGGCTCCAAAGCTTCGATTGCACATTTGTTGTAAAGTACAACACCAGTATTCCCATAGTCGGCAGAATTGAAATTCTTCAGTTTGGGTAAGCCTGATTTTTTTGATTCTTCGACTATAAAGCTAAATGAATCCACTGCATGATCTACACCAGTTGGAGTTAAAACCACAGAATCATCGGGAGCTATATCAAAAATGCTATCAGCATCTTTGCTTATGCAACAAGTATCATCCAACATTAATACTTGGTCGTATCCGCTTGTAAGATATTTCCAAGGTAAGTAAGCTTTTGCCGCATATGCTCTTTTATGCGGGCGTCCAGGTTTGTCAGGAAGGGATGGCAACTCGAATTCATTAAAATATGGCAATTCTTTTTCGATTATAAGATCTGCAGAACATTTTTTTGCATAAGATTCCCAAGTTCGACGAACAGAAGCCAACCAAGGACGCTGTCCTACAGACAAAACAAGTATTACTCGTTTATTTTCTTGATGCGGATTAGGTAATGAAGATTCTTCGAAAAGTTTAGAGATATACAATTTCAAACTGTCATTCAGAACTATTTGTTTGTCACTTGGTTTACCTTTCTTATCTTTTAAACTCCACCTATTTGTATCAACTTTTAAATCGTTTAATCTTTCTGAAGTACGACCAAGAAGCCGAAGACTCTCTTCGTAGGTCAGTGGAGTACCAAGTATATCGGTAAATTTATTCAGAAAGGCCGATGGATCTGACTTAAAATCCTCATACCGCAGAAAGTGAAACCAATTATGAATTTTATGTGCAGTTATGTGCTTCTCGATACCACTAAAAAATAAAATACTGTCTCTTACACACGCTTTGAACTCTTCAGTTTTGACTAGTTCCTCAAAATGGCTTTGAGAGAAATGCTCATGCCGTTTCGCTGACTCGGCATATCTTGAAGCTAGCCATTCAGGTTGTTCTCTTGAAACAAATATAATTGATAAATGTACATCATGAAGAGCTAACTCATTTCTTAAAATGTTACTACGATCAATAAGATCAATATAATTTACAGCTTCTAAATTCCAGAAGTCTATGATCTTTACCGATATATTTTCATTTGAAATGAGTAACGTATTAACTTTTGGATCATCGTTGAGCAAAGCGAGTAGCTTCTTTGATATAGATTTTGAGTCGAAACTATTTCCTCTATAAAAAGCCTGCAAACTTTTTATAACTGGTTGATACTGCTCCTCTTGCCATAATACTAGTTTTAAATTTAAATTTGGAAACACTGTTTTTTGCAGCCATGTTGTGGCAGTTTTTGGAAGCCCTACGTGAAGGTATATTCTTTTTTTCATGAAAATAAAAATCTTATTATTAAGCTATTAAAAATCTAATCCAAGTTTCCAATAAGGCGCAATACCATCATGTGGAAAGTAAAGATCCTTAGCGTTAGCTAGATCTTTGTAGAAGGAACTATATCTCTTCATCGCGCTGTTACCGGAGCAAATTAGGGTATTATAAATATGGTCGTATCTGCTCTTATCAAAATGGTCGATTTGCTTATAAGGCCACTCAGCAAGTACACCATGCGATAATACCCATTCAGCAGCTTTTTCAAGAGCCACTATCTGTTCATCTCCATAGTGCTGCTTAGTCGTCAAAAACGAGGCTCCGATTGTATTCTTTATAAGCGTATCCAGCCCTAACCATAAATGTAAGTTAAATGCTGTATAGTGCGCCGTTGTCGTACGCGTCATCTCATGCGGCTGTAAACCATTAGGAAGTACATGTGACTTTATACGACTGGAAGACCTTTTATAGATTTCATACATCTCGTCTTCCATGCCGAGGAAAGAAGCAATAGAAAAAGTCTGTAGATCATATGCGTTACCGTGGTTATTTTTAGCACGAAGCTCTTGCTGACCCTGCTGACTATCATTTAGCCACTTATAATAATTCGTGAACCACGCGTTGATAGCATCACTATCATCTTCAGTCCAGAAGTTACTTTGTTTAACAAGCCTGATTGCATCAAGAAAGAAATACAGATCTTTCATTTCAATCAGTCCTGATGCTGTGCCCTTATTTTCATTCTTACCCATGACTACTTGTGCAAAATTAAAATTAGGGTTCATAGCTGTCTCGCTATCGATGAACCATGTTTTCACATGCTCATATGCCTTTATAGTATATTCTTCAATAGAGAAAATGAGGCCAGCTAATGCTAATGTTGTGGTTTCATCAAACAATTTTTGTAATGAAGTTCGGTCATACTTTACGCTCGCCTCTTCATACATCCTTGTCCCGGGAACCCTTTGCCCGTCTTTGTAGATATATGGAAGTCCGTCAGCTGTATCAGGATTAGGCCAGGCATAAGGTGCAGGATGCCAGTAATCATGAACATCGCCGCTTGGGGGAATCGTAGTTTTAGTAACAACAGAATAAGAGTTATTTTGTAAAAAACTCGAGGCATTTTCCTTTAAGATAGACAAGGATGAACTCAGCGCCGGATACAACGAATTATTATCTTGCAGATTCAACAAAAGTTCTTCGTTGTAGTAGGCAAGGCGATCCTTATCAAAACACTTGAATATTTCTTCCTTATCGTGGGTCTTGATATAACTGACTATCCCTTTTTCCCGGTTTACAGCTCTCTCATGGGAGTCTAATTCTTGACCTTGGCTTCCCGAGAATAGTCTTGCCGTCCAGCCACTCCACGCATAATTATAAGTAGCGCTGTCAAATTCAATAAGATGTTTCTTCCAAGGGTACAAATTCTTCCACTGATCCCACACACCAGGAACTCCGAGCCGTTTAAGCAAGTCAACTTTAGGCTTTAATCCGTACATCAGATTTTCATCAAATGTTTTTTTGGCATCTGCGCGAAATATAACTTGTGGTTCTTCGTGAGGTTTAGGCGAATAGTAGCTACTTAACAAATCCTGATTTGACAAAACCCTATCCATCGGGACGATATGGTACTTCGCATCTTCACGATTTTGTAAAGATGCGACTATAGATCCCCAAGCCTTATCTGTGAGGAAACAATTACCATCCCAAGGGAATACCCATTTGGCTTTTATTTTACCAATTTCCAGTGCTTTATTCCGCGCCCCATTATTATTCATAATGTAATTATTTTTATGTTTCAGTATCGCAGTTTCAACAATTACCTTATTTCGCTCGGAAAGCGCTTCAAACTCAGGGGTAAAAATGAACTCATCAACAGGAAGATCTTCAAAACAAAATGGCTCGCCAACCAATTCAGCTGGATCATAAGGTATCTCGACATATTCCTTTCCATACTCTTCCAAGAGTGCTTTCAGTTTAAGACTCTTATCAGCATCAATAATCCTGTTGAGAATCCAAATTTTAATACATCCATTAAAATCTGTTTCATGTTTTAAAGTGAATTCTAAATTTCGGAAGGTTTGATCTGGTGCGTGTCTTTCAGGCAAATCATTACCAAGAATTCGTATAAGCGCATACAGATTTTCTTTGGAAACTGGTTCCAATTTGTTTTTATCACTGCTGTCGCTGAACAACTTGTTGAAAGGCTCCTTACCTGTAATGTTGCTCCAAAGCAAATTCTTATTTAGCTCATCAAAATCTGTAGATGGATCTTGCAGATCAGGAATCTTTTGGACATCCAGCATCAACGATTCCATATGAGAAAAATCATCGAAAAGGAACCCTTGCTTTCCATCTTCGATAAGTTCCGGTAACAAGCCGGTTTTTGGCGCGATAACTCTTTTTTTGAACGCGAAGCTAAGTGTAGCTGCACCGGAAGTAAGGATTTTCTTATACGGTAATACAACTACATCCGCACAATTAAAATAGTATTGAACATCATTCTCTTCTATGAATCCAGGCTTACAAATGATGGTTGGATTAGTGGCGGAATATTTAGCAATGAGTTCACCGGCATCTGAATCGAATATTCGGCCAGCTATAATTAACTTACTATTAGGGTGTTTCTTGTACACCATATCGTAAGCCTCTAAAAGCTTATCGACACCTTTATAGCCTTTTATATTTCCGAAAAATAAATAAACAAAATCATCTGAAGGTAAAGAAAATTGTTTCCTAGCGATTTCTTTATCACTAAAATTTGGATAGTACCCTTCGTATGAACCGTGTGGGACAATAGATACACAGGCAGGATCAGCACCTATCTCGTTTATGATCCTAGTTTTTGCAAGTTGGCCGTGAACAAGAATATGATCAAATAATCCTATGACTTCTTGTCGAAGTTTTAACTCTAACGCGGTATTATCTGAGTCATGAGAGATAATATTATGCGCTGTATAAAGAATTTTATAACCAAGCAACTTTGCATAGTTGATTGTATCTATGAACTGATTGGCTCCATCATCTCGTGAAAAATCTATATGAACATGTAACCAATGGAGATGTATGCAATCGAATTCTTCTTTCCCCTGCTCTAACAACTCTTTCGTCAGGTATGATTCCTTAAACCCTTTAACATTGACATTAAAGTTATCAGCAATACCCGCATATAGTAATTTTTGATATGGATTTTTAGCAGACCAATCCGGGAAAAACATAATGCCTTTATTCGAGCCTTTTACATCGAAAGAACACAAATCGATAATTGGAGTCGGTTTCTTTTTTATGTCAGCCTTCTTAGATGACTTCTTTATATCTTTGCGATAGGCAGTTTTATAGCTATTAGCATCTTTTTTTATTACGTGCCTAAATTTTTTCAGAACATGCTCTTTCCCAGTCTCCTTGGAAAAAAGATAGACGATGTCCTCGTCGATATCAGTAAAAATATCTTTTACCTTTTTATAAAAAGCATCAAACATCTTCGGTGCTATTACGCTTAAGGTATATATGAAACTATTTACCTTTCGATATTGAATTTGCTTAGAGTATTCTATAGCCACGTTTTCGGTTTTTTCCCACCGGCTAACATTTTCGAAGGCAGCAATTTCAAAATGACAGTCCGAAGATTTTCGATAATTGACGGTGACAGAGGAAGTACTTTCTCTTCGGTAGTGATAACCATCAGCATCTGTAATAACACTGGTTTTGTGAGCGTAATAGTAAGCCTGTATGATAAATGGCACATCTACTGCGGCTTTAGTTTCTCCTAAACGAAGATTAAATGCTTTAATAATCCTAGAACTAAAAACTTTGTCCCAAATCATAAAGCTTTCATGGTACTTATAAAGTGGTGTACCAAGATTAGAAAGACACTTATTAGAATATTTTCTCTTTCGCTCTTCAGAACCATGCTGGTTTATAAACCCGGAGCAGAAAACAATATCAGCCTTCACTGCGTCCGCCTCGTTCATAAGCTTTTCGTAATAATCAGGCTCAATCCAATCGTCACTATCAACAAACCCTATATATGAACCTGTGGCAATATTGAGAGCTTGGTTTCTTGGGCTTCCTGGATTACCACTAGGTGAAGGATTAGAAATTAACCTAATTCTATTATCCTTTTCCATAAAACTTGCAATAATAGCAGCTGAGTTGTCTGAAGAGCCGTCATTGACTATGAGTAACTCAAAATCAACAAAAGTTTGGCAAATAATACTAGAGAGACATTCTTCAAGGTAAGCTCCAGAGTTATATACGGGGACTATTATAGATAGCCTTGGCCCATCATGGTTACTCAAAAAGCTTTGCTGTGTGGTGTCGTAAAGAGCATTGAGGAGAACGCTAGTTGGAAATTTCTCTAGCCCCCTGTACATTTCTGCATCTGCGAGGTCATTATTGCCGTTTAATAAATATGATAAGACTGCATTATATACACACAATTCCTTATCATGACCGACACTCGATGCTTCTTTAAATGCTTGAGCAGCCCCCCCAAACTTTAGCTTTGTCAATAGCTCTTTAGCTTTATTAAATTCAATACGTGAAATTTCACTCATAATTGCCACAAACGTCTCTCTTGTAAAAAATTTGGCGATATATATATCGCTGATAACTAAATACCCAATTCAGTTCGATAACGCTGGGCGTAAATATCGTTAATAGACTGAGATTGCCTTTGCAAAGAAGCTTCTTTTAAATCTATTTGACTAATTCCAGTTTGAACCTCAAAGCTTTTATCAAAATCAACCTTAGAAGCACATAAATCTTCATAATAAACTGTTCTGACTGGAAAATTAGATTTTGATGCAAAGTTATCAACGTTAAGTTCTTGTGTGAGAATAGACTCAAGCTTCTGGGTAATTAAGTCGAAAGAATACTTCGGCACAGATTTCTCAGACCTAAAATGAGAACTCCAATTTTGCGTTTCCGACGCGATGTAGTAAGAAACGGCTTGTAATATCCTGTCTTTTCTTTTTAAGATAAT
Organism: Alteromonas sp. ABH2_165; assembly: GCF_056159945.1. Lineage (NCBI taxonomy): Bacteria > Pseudomonadati > Pseudomonadota > Gammaproteobacteria > Alteromonadales > Alteromonadaceae > Alteromonas > Alteromonas sp. ABH2_165. Next base: position 157,521 of record NZ_JBSWWF010000010.1, on the reverse strand, counting down.
TGCATTTGTATCAATTTCGTCATTAATAAATGACATAAAATAAGAAAAAACATTCAAGTGAGAGCCGTGCAAATTAATGCCTAAAACCCCATTTTCATTAACTCTGTGTGAACACAGTGCTCTGAAATATTTCTGAGGCTCCAAGTAACCTTCAACTTCAGAGTTCCATCTTTTCGCTAGCACAGGCATGTATTGGAATGGTTGGAAATATTCATGCGCAATGCAGTGGTTGTTTTTATATAAATAATCACATAAAGCAGTGCTACCAGACCGTGGTGATGATAATATTAGCAAAACTTTTTTTAATTTATTTCCGTTAAGGTCATACTTCTGATTACATAAGTCTTCTTCAGGTAGATTTATTTCTTGAAATCTATCATCTTTGAGATTAAATAAAGTATCTTGATCCCAAACCGGGCCTTCCATTTTTACACTATACATCGACGGAAGCCTCCAATATCTGTTTTTTATTATTTAAACTTACTTCTGAACAGTATACTTTTATTTTGAAAAATATCATAAGGATCTAGATTTTTCTCAAAGGTTTACGACCTTCTTCTTTACCAAATAGAAGATAATGAATTAGTGGGTTTAATTTGGAAGAAGCCACATCTGGATACATATCCAAATATTCTTTACAATTAAAATTTTCACTAGGATTGCGCATCTCATCCGCACCATATAACAAAAAGTGTTCCGCGGCAGAGAAGTCACTAAGAGCAACATCCGGATTGTTTCTCAGGTAAAAGTTAACATTAAAGTAATTAGTATTTTCAAGTATATTTATCAACGACGCAAACCTTCTTTTAGAAGGAATAACTATATTACTCAGGTGTGTTGACAGACTTCTTTTTTTTTCTTTTTTGGCCGAGAGTATCAGATTTATCACATCATCGTACATCGAGCGAGAGTTCTTCAATTCTAACTGTAAATTTTTACTTTGTTTTTTTAAACTAGACAATTCGATAGAATTTTTTTCTAATTTAGCGATCAGGGTTTTAGATTTTTTAAGGCTATCTTTCATCTGACGGCATTCTTTTTTTGCTAGAAACAGCTCTCTCTTCTGTTCCTTATATCGTGTTTGGAAGATCAAGAGCTGCTCAATTACTAGTGAAAGATTACCTCTTATTGAATCAGCTTCATCGTTCTTTTTGATCTGTTCTTTTTGCAAATCAACGTAATCAAAGTTTAACTTGTCATAGTCGTTTCTTAGCTTATTGTACTCAATATTTAATTTTTCTAGTTGAGAGGTAGTATTAGCAATCTTCTCATTACTTAGCTCTAGTTCTTTGCTAGCAGCTAGTAATTCAGCCTTTGCGGTTTCTAACTCATTAGAAGTTTTTTCAAACTGATCATTTTTTAAAGCAAGGCTGTCTAGCTCTGATTTTAGGCTTAAACACTCGAACTTCTTTTCCTGCAAATCAAGACTAACATTATCAAATAACCTAGTTCTATCCAGTAGCTTCCTTAAGGTATCGGTCAATTTCGTGTTTAACTGTTTTATTTCGGACTGTAACTTGCTCATGTCCTTAGTATTTGCTTCTGAACTCATTGCGTTCAACCTACGTTTTATATTTTCTATATCTATGATTAATCAGTTTCATCCCACTCGAGTAGTTAGGATATCAGAAGAAGTTTTTTTATGTTGATAACTCAGTACTTAGCCTTGGTATCAATAATGAATTGTGTATCAAAGATAGCTATTTAAATAAAGAAGCATCTTATATAATTATGCCTAGTTAGCACTCTTCGAGAGAATGATGATATTCTATTTCTTGGACAACACTAACCTTAAAGGTTGTTTTATCTTACTATACTTTTGCCTTGCCAGTAAAAACTTCCATGGAACTAAATTGATAGAAACAAAAAACCCCGCTTTCGCGGGGTTTTTTAATATCGATAAATCGATGAAGTAATCTCTTACTCTTCTGTCGCTTCAGCTTCTTCAGCTTCAACTTCAGGACGGTCTACCAGCTCAACGAACGCCATTGGGGCGTTGTCGCCTGCGCGGAAACCGCATTTAAGAATGCGAGTGTAACCGCCTGGGCGAGCTTCGTAACGAGGACCAAGCTCGTTGAACAGTTTACCTACAACCTCTTTATCACCTGTGCGAGCCATAGCCAGACGGCGGTTTGCAACGCTGTCTTGTTTTGCCAGTGTGATTAAAGGCTCGATTACGCGACGTAATTCTTTCGCTTTTGGTAACGTCGTTTTGATCACTTCGTGCTTGACCAGTGAGCCGGCCATGTTTTTGAACATAGCTTGACGATGGCTGCTGTTGCGATTCAACTGACGACCACTCTTACGATGGCGCATAGTTTTATCCTTCTCTACAAATCAGTTTGATAAAAACCTGATTAATCTTTTTCAGCGATGCTCTCTGGTGGCCAGTTTTCCAGGCGCATGCCCAGAGAAAGTCCACGAGATGCTAGAACATCTTTGATTTCAGTTAGCGATTTCTTACCAAGGTTAGGCGTTTTAAGTAACTCAACCTCAGTACGCTGAACCAGGTCACCAATATACTGGATAGCTTCTGCTTTCAAACAGTTAGCAGAACGTACTGTCAGTTCCAGATCATCAACTGGGCGCAGGAGAATCGGATCGAATTCCGGCTTCTCTTCTTTCTGAACAGGTTCAGAAACATCACGCAGGTCAACAAAGGCATCTAATTGCTCAGCCAGAATAGTGGCTGCGCGGCGGATCGCTTCTTCAGGATCCAATGTACCGTTGGTTTCCATATCAATGATCAGTTTGTCTAAGTCTGTGCGTTGTTCAACACGTGCAGACTCAACAGAATAAGCAATACGTTCAACCGGGCTGTATGAAGCATCAACTAACAAACGACCAATTGGACGATCATCTTCTTCGGAGGAGCGACGAGTAGCAGCAGGCACGTAACCACGAGCAGTTTCTACTTTAATGCGCATGCTGATGTCAGCTTCGCCAGTTAAAGTACAGATAACATGGTCAGGGTTAACGATTTCTACATCACCGTCATGCTGAATATCACCAGCAACAACAGGGCCAGCGCCAGATTTCACTAATGTCAGGGTTGCCTCAGTTTTACCTTCCAGGCGAACCGCTAAACCTTTCAGATTCAGCAGAATCTCGATTACGTCTTCTTGAACACCTTCTTTGGTGCTGTACTCGTGTAAAACGCCATCGATTTCCACTTCAGTTACCGCACATCCAGGCATGGATGACAGCAAGATGCGGCGAAGGGCGTTACCCAGAGTGTGGCCAAAGCCGCGCTCTAGTGGTTCCAAAGTTACTTTGGCACGAGTAGGAGAAACGTTTTCGATCTCAACTAATCTCGGTTTCAGGAATTCAGTCACAGAACCCACAATGCTTCCTCTTTAGTTAGCTTTACTTAGAGTAAAGTTCGACGATCAACTGTTCGTTAATTTCAGCAGACAGGTCAGTTCTTTCTGGAATGCGCTTGAAAGTGCCTTCCATTTTGCTGTTGTCTACTTCAATCCAGGTTGGCTTCTCACGTTGGTCAGCCAGTTCCAAAGCAGCAACGATACGCGCTTGCTTCTTAGCCTTTTCACGAACAGAAACCACGTCTTCGGCAGAAACGTTAAACGATGGAATGTTCACAACTTGACCATTTACCATGATCGCCTTGTGGCTAACCAGCTGGCGTGCTTCTGCACGAGTGCTGGCGAATCCCATACGATATACTACGTTATCCAGACGCTGCTCAAGCAGTTGCAACAGGTTTTCACCAGTGTTGCCTTTCAGACGGGCAGCTTCTTTATAGTAGTTACGGAATTGTTTTTCCAGAACGCCGTACATACGACGAACTTTTTGCTTTTCACGCAGCTGAACACCGTAGTCAGACAGACGGCCACGACGGGCACCGTGCTGACCAGGCGCTGTATCGATTTTACATTTAGAATCGATTGCGCGAACGCCGCTTTTCAGGAACAGGTCAGTTCCTTCGCGACGGCTAAGTTTGAGTTTAGGACCCAAATATCTTGCCATGTTCTTTCTCCAACTGTCCGGCGATTAAACGCGACGTTTTTTCGGTGGACGACAACCGTTGTGAGGAATAGGAGTCACATCGGTAATGTTTGTGATCTTGTAACCAGTTGCGTTAAGTGCACGGATCGCAGACTCACGGCCTGGACCTGGACCTTTAACGAAAACTTCAAGGTTTTTCAGACCGTAGTCTTGTGCGGCTACGCCAGCACGTTCAGCAGCAACCTGTGCAGCAAAAGGGGTAGATTTACGTGAACCACGGAAACCAGAACCACCTGATGTCGCCCATGCTAATGCATTGCCTTGACGGTCAGTGATAGTCACAATTGTGTTGTTGAAAGACGCATGGATATGAGCCATACCGTCTGCAACCTGACGCTTAGCGCGTTTACGCGTAGTACGAGTAGGTGCTTTTGCCATAACTAATTCCCCCGCTTACTTCTTAATTGGCTTACGAGGACCTTTACGGGTACGCGCATTAGTTTTAGTGCGCTGACCACGTAGAGGCAAGCTACGACGGTGGCGGATACCACGGAAGCAACCCAGGTCCATCAAACGTTTGATGCTCATAGATACTTCACGGCGCAGATCACCTTCAACGGTGAACTTAGCCACTTCTTCACGAAGCTTCTCTACAGTCGCTTCGTCAAGCTCTTTTACTTTTGTTGATTCTGCAACACCAGCGTTAGCACAGATCTCTTTTGCACGAGTTGCGCCAATACCGAAAATCGCCTGAAGAGCGATAACGGTGTGCTTGTGTTCAGGAATGTTAATGCCAGCGATACGGGCCATTAACAGCACTCCTCTATATTTTAATGTCGACGACCTAAAAAGCCCGATAGGATACTTACCCGACGACAAAATTGCAACATAAGGTTTATATAAACGAAATAGAGCAAGCTGAACCCAGTATGAGGTTCAGCTTACATTTCGAATTTTAACCGCTTTTTCGATTAGCCTTGACGCTGCTTATGCTTAGGGTCAGAGCTGCAAATTACTCGCACAACACCGTTGCGCTTGATGATTTTGCAGTTACGGCAAATCTTCTTTACTGATGCACGAACTTTCATTACATCACTCCGTAGTGCACTAATCTTATCGACCGTAGCCTTTCAGATTAGCTTTCTTCAGAACAGACTCATACTGACTAGACATCAGATGTGTCTGCACCTGTGCCATAAAGTCCATGATGACAACCACGATAATCAGAAGCGACGTACCACCGAAGTAGAACGGCACATTCCACGCGATCAACATGAATTCAGGCACTAAACAAATAAAGGTTATGTAAAGTGCGCCAGCCAAAGTCAGACGAGTCATTACCTTATCGATATAACGCGATGTTTGCTCACCTGGACGGATACCAGGAATAAACGCACCAGATTTCTTCAGGTTATCTGCAGTTTCACGTGGGTTGAAAACCAACGCAGTATAGAAGAAGCAGAAGAAGATAATCGCAGTTGCGTACAACATCACGTACAGCGGCTGACCAGGAGAAAGCATTAATGCGATGTCCTGCAACCAAGCTGTAGATTCATTCTGACCAAACCAACCAGCAATGGTAGATGGAAACAGAATGATACTGGATGCGAAGATTGGTGGAATAACACCCGCCATGTTTACCTTTAATGGTAAGTGCGTGCTCTGCGCTGCAAACACCTTACGGCCCTGCTGACGCTTCGCATAGTTTACAACGATACGACGCTGCGCTCGTTCAACAAACACTACCAGGTAAATCAGACCGATGACGATTACGCCAATCAGCATCAGGAACAACAAGTTAATGTCGCCCTGTCTTGCTTGTTCCGCTGTCTGACCAATCGCTGTTGGCAGACCGGCAACAATACCAGCAAAAATCAATATAGAGATACCGTTACCAATACCTCTTTCGGTAATTTGCTCACCTAACCACATCAGGAACATCGTTCCAGTGACTAAGCTAACTACCGCTGTAAAGTAGAATCCGAAGCCAGGGTTTATAACCAAACCATTAATCAGGTTAGGCAGGTTAGTCGCAATACCAATAGATTGGAATGTAGCCAGTACCAGCGTTAAATAACGCGTGTACTGACTAATTTTCTTACGACCAGCTTCGCCTTCCTTTTTAAGCTCCATCATCGGTGGGTGAACCACCGTGAGCAACTGCATGATAATCGATGCAGTAATGTAAGGCATAATGCCCAAAGCCAGAACGGATGCACGCTCAAGCGCACCACCGGAGAACATGTTAAACATTTCTACGATGGTACCTTTTTGTTGCTCAAACAACTCAGCAAGTACTGCTGCGTCGATGCCAGGAAGCGGCACATAAGAGCCCAGTCTGAACACGACAATCGCACCGAGTACGAACAACAATCTTGACTTCAGCTCACTCAAGCCGCTTTTCGCGCCTGAATCCAATCCTGGTTTAGCCATCTAGCTTATTCCTCTACTTTACCGCCGGCGGCTTCAATCGCTTCAAGAGCGCCTTTTGTAACCTTCAACCCGCTAACTGTAACAGCTTTAGATACTTCGCCGCTCTTTACAACTTTAACGAACAGTACGTCTTTCTTAATAAGACCAGCTGCTTTCAAAGTTTCCAGAGAAACCGTATCACCTTCAACCTTAGCGATTTCAGTCAGAGTTACTTGATCAGTAACAAAGCTCTTACGAGAGGTGAAACCAAACTTAGGCAGACGGCGCTGAATAGGCATTTGACCACCTTCAAAGCCCTGTCTGATGGTACCGCCTGAACGGCTGGTTTGGCCTTTGTGACCACGGCCACCGGTTTTACCCAGACCTGAACCAATACCACGACCTACACGCTTAGCGGTTGGTTTTGAACCTTCTGCAGGAGAAATTGTGTTTAAACGCATGTCTTACTCCTCCACGATCTCAACCATGTAATATACACGGTTGATCATGCCACGTACTGCTGGGGTATCTTCCAGTTCACGGACATGGTTGATTTTACGAAGACCTAAGCCTTTAAGCGTAGCTTTGTGCTTTGGCAGACGGCCAATCGCACTTTTAGTTTGCTTTACTTTAATCGTTGCCATGTCTGATTACCCCAAAATTTCTTCTACAGACAATCCACGTTTTGCAGCAATACCCGCTGGAGAGTTCATCTCAGTCAGCGCGTTAACTGTTGCACGAACAACGTTGATTGGGTTTGTAGAGCCGTAGCATTTTGAAAGTACGTTCTGTACACCAGCTACTTCAAGTACTGCACGCATCGCACCACCGGCAATGATACCGGTACCTTCAGATGCTGGCTGCATGTAAACTTTAGAGCCAGAGTGACGACCTTTAATAGGGTGCTGCAATGTGTGACCGTTCAGGTCTACAGTAACCATGTTGCGACGTGCTTTTTCCATCGCTTTTTGGATAGCAGCTGGCACTTCACGTGCTTTACCGTAACCAAAACCAACACGGCCATTGCCGTCACCAACTACAGTCAGTGCAGTGAAACTGAAAATACGACCACCTTTAACCACTTTAGAAACGCGGTTTACAGCGATCAATTTTTCCAGCATATCACCGTTTTGAACTTCTTGTTTAGCCATTATTCTTCACTCCTAGAACTGAAGACCAGCTTCGCGAGCTGCATCAGCTAATGCTTTTACGCGACCGTGGTATTTAAAACCGCTGCGATCGAAAGCAACAACTTTGATGCCTTTTTCGATTGCACGCTCGGCGATAGCTTTACCCACTGCCGCAGCTGCTTCCGCATTACCGGTTGCTTTCAGATCTGCTGCCAGACCTTTTTCAACGGTAGAAGCCGCCGCCAGTACCTCAGCACCGCTAGGAGCGATTAACTGGGCATAGATGTGGCGAGGTGTACGGTTAATTACCAGGCGATGCGCGGCCAATTCACGGATCTTAGCACGTGCGCGAGTTGCGCGACGTAAACGTGATGTTTTCTTATCCATCGTATCACCCACCTACTTTTTCTTAGCTTCTTTACGACGAACATTCTCGTCTGCATAGCGAACACCTTTACCTTTGTAAGGCTCTGGTGGACGGTACGCGCGGATGTTTGCCGCAACCTGACCTACAACCTGCTTATCCGCGCCTTTAACGAGGATTTCAGTTTGGGTAGGCGTTTCAACTGTGATGCCTTCAGGCATTTCGTATGCTACAGGGTGAGAGAAACCCAGAGTCAGGTTCAGTTTGTTACCTTGTGCTTGTGCACGATAACCAACACCTAACAGTTGCAGTTTTTTCTCAAAACCTTCAGATACGCCCTGAACCATTGAGTTCAACAATGCGCGAACAGTACCAGCTTGAGCCCATGCATCAGCAAAACCTTCACGAGGCAGAGCTTTCAGTTGGTTCTCATCTTGTACTACTTCAACAGCTTCGTTGAATACTTTAGTCAGTGTGCCTTTAGTGCCCTTAACAGTAACTTCCTGGCCATTGATTTTAACTTCAACGCCTGATGCTACGTTTACCGGGGCTTTTGCTACTCGTGACATTTCAACTCCTCCGATTACGCTACATAACCGATGATCTCACCGCCCATGCCTGCTTTACGCGCAGCACGGTCAGTCATCACACCTTTAGAAGTTGACACGATAGCAACGCCTAAACCACCCATTACTTTTGGCAGCTCATCTTTTTTCTTATAGATGCGCAGACCAGGACGGCTTACACGTTCAATAGTGTCGATTACTTGCTTACCTTCGAAGTACTTCAGAGTAACTTCAAGAGTAGGCTTAACGTCACCAGAAACAGCGAAGTCAGTGATGTAACCTTCAGCCTTCAGTACGCCAGCAATAGCTACGCGCAGTTTAGAAGAAGGCATAGTCACAGCAACTTTCTGTGCCATCTGGCCGTTACGGATGCGGGTAAACATATCCGCGATAGGATCTTGCATGCTCATTTTAGCTACTCCTTACCAGCTGGCTTTTTTCAGGCCAGGGACTTCACCGCGCATCGCTGCTTCACGCAGTTTGATACGGCTCAGACCGAACTTACGCAGGAAACCGTGTGGACGGCCAGTTACGCGGCAGCGGTTTTGCTGACGAGATTTAGCACTGTCACGTGGCAGTTGTTGTAGCTTCAGAACAGCATCCCAACGCTCTTCTTCAGAGGCGTTAACATCGCTGATAATCGCTTTAAGTGCGGCACGTTTTTCAGCATACTTAGCAACAAGCTTTGCACGCTTTACTTCACGAGCCTTCATTGATTCTTTTGCCATAACCCTACACCCCTTATTTTTTGAATGGGAAGTTGAACGCGGTCAACAGAGCACGTGCTTCATCATCAGTTTTTGCACTGGTAGTGATAGTGATATCCATACCGCGTACTTTATCCACTTTATCGAAATCGATTTCAGGGAAGATGATTTGTTCACGAACGCCCATGCTGTAGTTTCCACGACCGTCGAACGACTTAGCGCTCAAGCCACGGAAGTCACGTACACGAGGAATTGCGATTGAAATCAAACGCTCTAAGAATTCCCACATACGCTCGCCACGCAGGGTTACTTTACAGCCAATCGGATAACCTTCACGGATTTTAAAACCCGCAACAGATTTACGCGCAACTGTAACAATTGGTTTCTGGCCAGCGATAGCTGCCATATCGGCAGTCGCATTTTCCAGAACTTTCTTGTCAGCTACGGCTTCACCCAGACCCATGTTCAGGGTGATTTTTTCAATCCGAGGGACTTGCATGACGCTTTGGTAACTGAACTGCTTTGCAAGGTCAGCTACTACCGTTTCTTTATAGAAATCATGCAGTTTCGCCATCGTACTCTCCAATTAATTAAACAAGTTCACCGTTAGACTTAAAGAAACGAACTTTCTTACCGTCTTCAGTACGGAAACCAATACGGTCAGCTTTACCCGTCGCAGGGTTAACTACCGCAACATTAGAAACGTGCAGAGATGCTTCTTTTTCAACAATACCGCCAGCTACGCCCATGTGTGGGTTTGGCTTCTGGTGTTTCTTGACAAGGTTTGCACCTTCTACAACTACACGGTCTTCAGATACCAGCACTTTCAGGACTTTGCCTTGTTTGCCTTTATCTTTACCCGCTAATACGACTACTTCATCATCACGACGAATTTTTCTAGCCATTATCGTGACTCCTTATAGTACCTCTGGGGCCAGTGAGATGATTTTCATGAAGTTGTCACTTCTCAGCTCACGTGTAACCGGACCAAAGATACGCGTACCAATAGGTTGCTTATTGTTGTTTAACAATACAGCCGCGTTAGCGTCAAAACGGATGGTAGAACCATCTGCACGACGAACGCCTTTTCTAGTACGCACCACCACTGCGTTCAGTACGTCACCTTTTTTAACTTTACCGCGAGGAATTGCTTCCTTAACAGTAACTTTGATGATGTCACCGATACCTGCATAACGGCGATGCGAGCCACCAAGAACCTTAATACACTGAACCCTGCGAGCGCCGCTGTTGTCTGCAACGTCCAGGTTAGTTTGCATTTGGATCATGTTAGTGCTCCGCTCGATAATTAAGACTCTCTCGAGTCGTTTGCGCTGATAAAAGCAGCAGATATTGCCGCTTTTATGTACATACCCCCATAAAAAGGGCGCGAAACTATAACAGAAAAGATTAGCAAGTGATAGTGCGAATTTGAATTAAATTTAAACGATCCGACATTCTTCTCAACTCTGCTATTCTGCTTTGTTTATCAGAACTGCATCACTATGCTACGCAAGTAAATAGCGATGCAAACAACGGGAAAAAACGGCTTTATCAATTGGCTTAGACAAATAATCATTCATTCCGGCGAGTAAACACTTTTCTCGCTCACCCACCAGCACATTTGCTGTCAGTGCGATTATCGGTACTATTTGTGCTGCCCTGCCAAGCTGCCTGATTTGCGTCGCAGCTTCATAGCCATCCATTACGGGCATTTGGCAATCCATTAAAATGAGTGCGTACATGTCGTCTGCGGCTATTTTCCTAACCACGCTTTCCAGTGCTTCAGCCCCATGGCTGGCAATGTCACACGTAATGCCAAACTGCTTCAGTTGTTCAGCTACGACAAGTTGATTTATCTCATTGTCTTCAACCACCAGCACATGCTTGCCTGCCATCTCATCGGTGATGACAGATGCCGCTTCATGGTTGGGGTTTTCAGCTTCGCTGCTTTCGGTAATATCAAGAGAAAGCGCGACAATGAATGTTGAGCCTTTGCCGAATTCACTGTTAACTCTGATCCCGCCGTTCATATGTTCAGCGATTTGCGCCACAATAGATAAACCAAGACCGGTGCCGCCATAACGACGTGTCGTTTCACTGTCACTTTGGCGGAAAGGTGAAAATATCGAAGCCTGATGTTCAGGTTTTATGCCAATACCATCATCTTGCACCATGATTTGTATTAGCTTGCGCCCGTTGTTTTGCAACTTTGAACGTAGTTTTACCAGGATGTTCCCTTGCTCTGTAAACTTTATCGCGTTGCTGATTAAGTTAGTGAATATTTGCCTTATTCGGGTGGGATCGCCTTTAACGCCAAAGTGTTCTGTTTTTTGCAGGTCGAGTTTTAGCATTAAGCCTTTTTTGTGGGCCGCTAATTGAAATAGGCGAACCTGCTCCTCAGCAATACGGCCGATATCTATCGGTATTTGTTCCAGTTCCAGTTCACCTGCATCTATCTTTGAAAAGTCGAGCACATCATTGACTATCTGAAGTAAGCCTGCAGCGCTTTGTGTGGCTAAACGACAGAACTCTTGCTGCTTATCATTTAACGGTGTGGATGTTAGTGCGTCCAACATACCCACAATACCGTTGATGGGTGTACGAATTTCATGGCTCATGTTAGCTAAAAACTGACTGCGAGAAGCTAAAGCGTTTTCAGCAACATGGCGGCGCTCTTCAAGCTGCTTTTTAACAAGCATATGTTCAGTGACATCCTGGGTTGCGCCGTAGTAACGAATATTTTCTGGGTCGGATGTGTCTGCAACACCCTGGGATTGTGCCCAGAATCGTCTTCCTTTCAGTGTTATGGCCTCAAACTCAAAAGACCATGCTTCTCCAGTCTCTTTCGAATGCGCCATCAATACCCGAAACGTTTCCAGATCTTTCTTTTGATAAATAGTCGACCGGACTACGTCGAAATTCAGTGTTGCGTCTTCTGGGATTTCAAATAGTTTTCTTAATGAATCCGACAAGCTTACCTCTTCTGTTGTCTGATTCATTTCCCACGTACCCACCTTTGCAAGCTTCGACATCTGAAGGTGCAGCCGGTGCTGATGTTCAAGCGCCTTCTGCTGTTCGAAAATGGCGAGCATTTGCTGCTGTCGGGTAAGCTCAGTGCCAACCCACTCGGCGAGGAGCATAATATAATCCTGCTCCTCGGTGGTGAAAGGCTGGCCACGTTTATCCAGACTCGAAAAGTTCACGGTACCGTATCGCTCACCGTTCACCATAAACGGCATGCCGATATAACTCTGCAAGGCAAAATTGCGGTAGCCGGGATGAGCGACCCCAACTTCTTCAGCAGCATCGCTGTAACTAACAATTTTATCTGCAGCGAGTGTGTCACGACAGTAAGTGTCACCGAGAGCAAAGGTTGCCCCTTTCTCGATAGCGTCTCCGGGAGAAACTGCTGAAATTACCGTATACACATCGCCATCGATATGACTAACGAGTCCGATGTCCAAACTAAGCGCATCAAGACCTAGTTTCAGTAAGCGTTGTAATTTTTCTTCTGTCGAAATCGTTACATCAGCTGATATACCGTGTAACGCTTTAATTATTTGCATCGCTGGAGAAGTGTGAAGTTGTATTGATGGCTTAAGATAGCACACAAAAAAACGGCAGGTGCTACTTCCGTATCACCTGCCGCTTTTGTGCGTTGCAGCGTAAGAACGCCGTCGCTATGTCGTATTAATTAATACAACACATTTATTTCATAGCCTGTTGCAGTATCCGCAGGCTCGATAGTAACAATGTAGTTTTCTTCTTCCGTAAATCCATACAGTGCGGTTCTATCAAGCAGCACCTGCTCATCGTTATCATCTTCATACACAGCAATGATTTCATAATAATCTGATGGCAGAACGATACTGTTGCTTTCACCAAGCTCCAGGTTCATCAAATAGTAGTCAGCCGTATCAATGGTTTCGTCATTACGAACCAGATAAAAATCAACGTTATCGAAATCACTTACAAGATTAATAATATTTACCGTCTTGTCATAGGATTGCGGCAAACCACTTTCTACAAACGTAGCGGCTTCAAGTTTTTCATTGGCCTCATAAATCATTATCGCCTTACTTTCGCCTTGATTAAGAGTGATAAGCTTGTTTGTCAGCGCAGTCGCTTCGCCGTCACTGGTGGTAACGGTAACGCGATAATCACCATAATTAATTTCTGTGAACTCAGAAATTTCACCGGCAGACAAAGTAAATTCCGTGTCTTCTTCGCCGTCATTCCCACCAAACGTAACCGTAAGAGGGGCATCGTAGTCCGTGCTGTTATAAATACGATATTGCGAGTCGGCATCTACGTCTGCAATATTGGTGACGTAAGATGAATTTAGCACCATATCGACTGACAAACCTGTGCGGATCGCGCCACTCACGTCACGAAGTACCAACACGTATTCGGTATCGTAGCTGAATGAAATAGTTTGAGATTCGAACAGGACTTCTGTCTCACCTGGTGATGTAAGATAGATAGTATAATCACCAGAGTCGAAATCATCACTATCGTCATCGCCGTCCCAGTAAGTCATTTCAGTCAGTTCCTGATAACTTACGGTACCCAACAAATTAGCAGCCTCAAACGGGTCGCCATCTTCCGCTAGATAGAAGTCGTAATCCTCCTGCCCTACCAATTCATTGTTCACGAATAAACGAAAATGGTCTTCCATTGACGTTCTTTCGAACTGGTATTCAATGTATTCACCTTGTTCAAAGTCACCACTAAGGACGATTAAGGTTTTATATCCTTTTCGTAGCGTAACTGTCATTTCGTGCAGGAGAACTTCCTGATCATCCGAATCTGTGCGAATAAATTCCAGGTCGTATTCACCTGCATCAGTCGATACCAGAGTTGTCGAATCACCGAATGGCGCATAGCCAAATGAGTCGCCATCGACTTCACGCATTGTTACTGTTGCACCGTTGGGAGAGGCATTGTAAAACTGAATATACGCATAGGTATAATCTGAACTGTCATCGCTTGAGCCTCCACAGGCGGAAAGACCAGCAAGCAATGCAAATACCGTCAACAACTTGATAGACGGCTTGATAAGTCGAAATAGCATAAATTAGTAAATCCTTAGCAGAAGGTAGTTGTTCACGTTCAAATGGTTTTCGGAACGTGCATATCATACTTCCCTAAGTCCAATAAAAATCGGCACTGTTCAGTGATTTACGTGATCTTTGCACTATTTACAGAATACTGGGGTTGGATAATCGAATTACCCTTTAGATAAAGAGAAGCCGGCGTTAAACCGGCTTCTATATAGCGTTATTAAGATGACTTAGCCCTGACGCTGCCTGACAATCTCATACAGACAAACACCTGTGGCGACCGACACATTCAAAGATGAAACCGCACCTGCCATAGGAAGTTTCACCAACTGGTCGCAATGTTCTCGAGTAAGGCGACGCATGCCTTTACCTTCTGCGCCCATGACCAGTGCCGTTGGCCCTTTCAGGTCAACCTGATAGATGAGCTGTTCGGCCTCACCCGCGGTTCCGATAACCCAAACCCCTTTATCCTGCAGATGCTTGAGAGTACGGGAGAGATTGGTAACCTGAATCAATGGAACAGATTCGGCCGCTCCACATGCCACTTTGCGGGCAGTCGCGCTAAGTCCGGCAGACTTATCTTTAGGTACGATAACCGCGTGAACTCCCGCGGCATCGGCAGTACGCAAGCATGCACCGATATTGTGTGGGTCGGTGACACCATCAAGTACCAAAAGAAAAGGTTCGCTCTGTTTGTTTAAAACAGCATCTAAATCGGCTTCATCAAGCACTCTGGCCGGCTTTGCCCGAGCGACGACGCCTTGGTGTTGCTCGCCACTGACTTTATCGTCTAACACTTTACGCTGACAAAACTGCACGCTAATACCAAAGCGGCGCGCCTGATTAATGATGTTTTTCAATCGTTCGTCGTCACGACCTTTCAGCACCAGTACTTCCAGAACTCGCTCTGGTTCATGTTCTAATACCGACTGCATTGCATGCAGGCCGTACAACCATTCTTGCTGCGCCATTTATTTCTTTTTACCTTTAGTCGATTTGCTACGTGTTTTTTTCGGCGCCCGTCCGGCAGGTTTACTGCGCTCTGACTGACGTCCATTCTTGCTACCGTTACGCGGCTTCCGGCTTTTACCTGGCTTACCTGCACTTTCGGCTTTACCGTCGCGTTTGCTGCCTTCGCGACGGCCTTCTGAAGATTTAGGTTCTGCCTTTCTGACCTGTACTTTACGGCCACCGCGGCCGCGCAGCATAGACGCATCAAGAATTAAATCAATCTTTCTTTCGTCCAGATTGACTGCCGCAACTTTTACCATCAGCGTATCGCCGAGACGGAACTGACGTGCACCGGAGTCGCCTACCAGCGTTTGCTTCACATCATCGTAGCGATAATAGTCGTCATCCAGAGAGGTGATGTGAACTAAACCATCGATATGGTACTCACTGATACGTACGAACATGCCAAAATTTGTGACCGATGCCACTACGCCCTCAAAGCTTGAGCCCACATGATCCTGCATGAATTCGCATTTTAGCCAGTCTGCGACATCTCGCGTGGCGTCATCAGCGCGACGCTCCGTCATTGAGCACTGCTCGCCCAATTGTTCAACTTCTTCAACGGAGTAGGCTTTCGGGCCGGTGACTTTTTGCTTCTGCTTTTTGAGGATAGCTTTAATCGCGCGATGCACAACCAAGTCGGGGTAGCGACGGATTGGCGATGTAAAATGTGCATAAGCCTCTAACGCCAAACCAAAATGCCCGACATTGTCGCAGTCGTACACCGCTTGCTTCATCGAGCGAAGCAGCATGGTTTGAATTAGCTCTTGGTCTGGACGCGCTTTGGTCTTTGTCACCACGTCGGTAAAGTCGGCAGGTCGTGCATCTTCGGTGATACGATGAGGAATACCAATTTCTTTGAGGTAAGACGTAAACGTCGTTAGCCTGTCGGCATCCGGTTTATCATGAACCCGATATAGCGCTGGCATCTGATGCTTCTCAAGGAATTTTGCGGCACTGACGTTTGCCATGATCATGCATTCTTCAATCATCATGTGTGCGTCGTTGCGTACTACAGGCACTACATTCTCGATTTTGCGCTGGGCGTTAAAAACGAACTTACTTTCCTGCGTCTCAAATTCAATAGCACCACGATGAGCACGTGAACGCTTCAATGCACGGTACAAGTCATGCAAATTTCGAAGGTGTGGTACTTGTTCGGCATAACGCTGGTTCAACTCTTTATCGCCCTCAAGGATTTGCCAGACTTTGTTATAAGTCAGGCGGGCATGGGAGTTCATTACCGCTTCATAGAACTGATAGCTGTCGAGTTTACCCTGCTCTGTGATAGTCATCTCACAGACCATACATAAGCGGTCTATTTCTGGATTAAGCGAACATAGGCCGTTTGACAGCACTTCCGGTAGCATGGGAATAACCTGATCAGGGAAGTACACCGAGTTACCCCGGTTCTGCGCTTCTTTATCCAATGCTGTCCCCAATTTCACATAGCTACTGACATCGGCAATAGCAACCCAAAGCTGCCACCCCCCCTCATCCAGAGGCTCGCAGAAAACCGCATCATCAAAGTCCCGGGCATCTTCACCGTCGATAGTGACTAACGGCAACTGACGTAAATCAATCCGCCCTTCTTTGGCTTCCTCTGGCACTTCTTCGGTAAACCGTTTCACATAGCGCTCTACCGCAGTTGGCCATACGTGAGGAATATCGAAAGTACGCAGCGCCATTTCAATTTCCATACCCGGCGCCATGTGCTCACCGAGTACTTCAACAATCTTACCTACCGGACTCACCCGACGTCGTGGGCGCTGGGTAATTTCCACCACCACAACCTGCCCCATACGAGCGCCTTTCGTGGCTTCTGGGGGAATCATGATTTCGTGTTGCAGGCGACTGTCATCGGGCATGACCACGGCAACACCGTTTTCGACAAAGTAACGCCCAACTATAGGTTCGCTTCTCGGCTCAATAACCTGAGTGATATACGCTTCTTTGCGGCCACGACGATCGGTGCCACTTTCTCTGGCTTCGACCACGTCGTCGTGCATAAACAAGTTCATTTGTCCGGCGCTGATAAACAAATCGCCGCTGTTATCTTCAGGGCGCAGGAAACCATATCCGTCGCGATGGCCAATAATGCGGCCCTTAATCAGTTCATCCCGATTTTGCAGTGCATATTTTTTCTGCTTAGTGAACTGAACTTGCCCCTGACGTTCCATAGCACGCAGACGGCGCTGAATTCCAATTCGGCTGTCTTCATCCATTGCATCTACCAGCGAGCAAATGTCGAGGAAAGACAAAGGTTTGCCCTGTTCTTTCATCACTGACATCAGATATTCCCGGCTTGCTACCGGTTTTTCGTATTTCTCTTTCTCTCGCTGGAAATGGGGATCGTCGCTCATGTACTCTCTTACTTAATTTATTTTGTTGCCAGTATAACAGTAATTTAGTGAAAGGATGGTACTGTTCAACAGTTATCCAACTATTGCTGAAAGGCATTCGTCACACACCGAGTTTATCGGCGGTTTGTGACAGGAGAATGGTAGGTTTTTATATCCGTGCAGGCATGCTATTCATACTCAGTCTGCACGTTCACTTTTCGTATAGCCACACAAGTAGTTCACTTGCATAGACGGCGAGGTGCGCCAATTTCCGCTAAGCGGATTCAGTTTAAAGCCACTTTGATATTTCCGGGACAGCTCGGCTCCCACCCAGCAATCAAGTTCATCGGGTTTGACGAACTTAGTCCAACTGTGCGTACCAACCGGCAGATAACGCATCACGTATTCTGCGCCGACGATTGCGATGACATAACTGAGAAGTGTTCGATTAAGGGTAGCCAGAATGAGTAATCCTCCCGGCTTCACCATATCGGCACATTCCTTTATCAGCATTGCCTGATCCGGCACATGCTCCACCACTTCAGCGTTTATTACCACATCATAACGATGACCCTTTGCAGCCCATTCGCCAGAAAGGCAATGATGATACTCTACAGCTAAGTTCTCTTTGAGCGCGTGCCTTTTCGCTACTTCCACGCTAGTTGCGCTGGCATCAATGCCCGTTACCGATGCGCCTCGTTTGGCCAGAGGCTCGCAGATAAGGCCTCCCCCACTGCCGACATCAAGAATTGATAAATCAGCCAATAGACTGTCTGCAATGCCGCTCGGTTTAAAATGCTTTTGAATGGCGCCAACAATAAATTCTACCCGGGCGGCATTAAATGACAGTGCTGTTTTGTATTTTCCGGCTGGGTCCCACCATGCATCAGCCAGCGCGTCGAAGCGGGCAATTTCCTGCGCGTCTACGTTTTCGCCGCCGATTGGGGCACTGAGCTGACTTTTATCTAACATACTGTTTCTCCAGACACTGCGTTAGCGGTGTGACAATGCGTTGATTTCCTGTACCGTATATACGTTATTGAATTTATTCAGGCGCACTCATTATGGCAAATGAAAAAAATGTATATGGGCGTCCACTGCAGCTTTGTTGTGGCAATACAGGCTTCACCCGTGAAGGGTTTTGTTATGTACCTGATGCTGACATTGGTAATCACAGTGTTTGTGCTATCGTCGACGAGCCTTTCCTCGCTTATTCGGCAGAGCGCGGCAATGATTTGATTACGCCCCGGCCAGATATGATGTTTCCCGGATTAACTCCGGGGGACCGATGGTGTCTTTGTGCGGCACGTTGGCTGGAAGCCTACCATGCAGGCGTCGCACCCAGAGTGAATCTTGAAGCAACGCATCATAAGGCGCTGGATATTATTCCACTGGAAACGCTGGAAATTTATTCCAGCAAAGCGCTTTAGCGGGCTAGCTATCGAATTTCTCTTCCCAATCACGGAACTGTTCACGCGCAGACGCATCGACAGCGGCCTTGTTATTTTCAATCCACCAACGCTCCATGATCTGAACATTCTTTCTGTTTGATTTGTAGAAGAAGTCGGCGACATCACCGATAAATGGAATGAAGCCGAGACCAAAATCAATTACGCTATTGCGTACCATTACTTTGATCTGGTCGCTGGGCATGCCAAGTTTTTGGCCCATTCTGATAATCCGGAAGCCAGCAAATAACATCAGCGCATCACCCACACCGGGAATCAGACCAACAATAGAATCCAGACCCACCCGAAAATTAATCACTGGCAGCTTAATCGCTGTATCCAGCATGTTCGCCCATTTCTGTGCTTTAAGGAGTTCTTTCGGTGCTTTGGTCTGTGATGTCATATTAGTCGCTTGCGCCTAGTGCTTTAGCCAGTGCTTGCCGTTTGCGCGTTTCTTTATCAATGCGCCAACCGTGTAGATTGTCATTGATGAGTGCAAACAACATATCAACGTGTGCCGGGTCGTCATTCAGCGCAGGGATATATTCAAATCGTTTCCCTCCGGCTTCCATGAAATACGTCTTGTTTTCAACGCCGATTTCCTCAATTGTTTCAAGGCAATCTGCAGAGAACCCCGGACACAGAACCTGTACCGAGCGAATACCTTTACCCGGTAGAGATTTCATCGTTTCATCTGTATACGGTTGCAACCACTCTTCTCGACCAAAACGGGATTGAAAAGTTGTCATGTATTGATCAGATTTTAGTTCCAGCGCTTCGGCCAACAGCCTTGACGTTTTGTAACACTCGCAATGATAGGGGTCGCCGTTGATGAGGTATCGTTTAGGGATCCCGTGGTAGGACATCAGCAGTAAATCCGCTTTGCCATTTTCTTCCCAGTGCTTTCTAACACTGTTAGCTAAGGCTTCGATATAAGCCGGGTTATCGTTGTAGTTTGTAATGAAGCGCAGCTCTGGCATCCATCGACGCTTGGTGAAATCGGCAGCAACGGCATCGAACGTCGACGCCGTGGTGGACGCGCAATACTGGGGGTACAACGGCAGCACCACCAACTTGCGAACGCCTTGATCCAACAGTCGCTGAATGGCATTGGCAATAGATGGTTCGCCGTAACGCATGGCAAAATCTATCACCACATCGTCGCCGTATTGCTGCCTGCATTTATCTGCCAAAGCGGCATGCTGCGCCTTTGTAATCGCCATGAGCGGCGAGCCGTCTTCGGTCCATACCGTGGAGTAAGCATGAGCGGAGCGTTTTGGGCGAATATTCAAAATTACGCCATTGAGAATGCACCACCACAAAAGTCTTGGTACTTCCACAACCCGTGGGTCTGACAAAAATTCCTTCAGGTAAGGCTTCAGCGCCTGTTTGGTTGGCGCTTCAGGCGTGCCCAAATTAGTAATTAACACACCCAGCTTATCTGGCTGACCATGTGTGAAATGAGTGGAACTTTTGTATTTCATGCTGCTTTACCTGAAATCATGACCAACGATTTTGAATCACTGGTAAGTATACTGATTAACCAGTGCTTTTGATCCATCATTTTGCTCGATTGTTACGATTATTTAATCTCACTGGACGCCTTTGAAATAAAAAAACCGGTAAGTCAGACTTACCGGTCGTTCTTGTATAATCAATTTTAGCGCTTGGATTACGGCTGGTAGTAAGTTGCCGCGCCGGGCCCTACCGGCATACCGAGTAAGAATACCCAGATGTAGAACAGTATTGTCCAACCGACAATGAATACCATGGAGTACGGCAGCATCATGGCAATGAGTGTCCCCATGCCAATATCCTTTCGGTATTTGGCGGCCATAGCCAGAATAAGGCCAAAGTAACTCATCATCGGTGAGATAACGTTAGTCACTGAATCGCCAATTCGATAAGCCGTCTGAATAACTTCCGGCGCATAGCCCAGCAACATCAGCATAGGAATAAATATTGGTGCCGTTACAGCCCATTGCGCCGATGCACTACCCAGCGACAAGTTAACCAGACCACACATCAGAATGAACAGAATAAACACCGACGGACCGTCCAGTCCCGCAGCCTGCAGGAACGCAGCGCCCTTTACTGCCATGAAGGTACCGAGATTTGTCCACTTAAAGAAAGCCACGAACTGAGCAGCAAAGAAAACCAGCGTGATATACAGACCCATGGCGCCCATACTTTTCGACATGGCATTAATCACATCTTTGTCGTTTCGCATGGTGCCAACCACACGGCCATACACAAAACCGGGAACCGCAAAGGTGATAAAAATAAATGCCACGATGCCTTTGAGGAATGGAGAGCCTGTTACGCCGCCGGTTTCCGGATTACGTAAAGGGCCACCTTCTGGCACGATGGTGAGCGCTAAAATTGCACACAGCACAACAAACGACAGGCCCGCCATTTTTAAACCACGGCGCTCGGTATCTGTTACCGCTGACATCGACGCCGATTCAAGATCATCGGACGCATGCTCTTCGTTGTATTTGCCAAGTCGGGGCTCAACAATACGATCTGTCACGTATGTGCCCATGATGGCAATAATGAAGGTACTGATGAACATGAAGTACCAGTTCACCTCTGGTCCGACTATATACTCCGGGTCAATCATGTGAGCAGCGGCTTCGGTTATTCCAGAAAGCAGCGGATCAATAGTACCCAATAACAGGTTAGCACTGTATCCAGCAGATACGCCGGCAAACGCTGCGGCAAGGCCTGCAAAGGGGTGCCGTCCAAGCGAATGAAAGATCATTGCAGCCAGCGGAATAAGTACCACGTAGCCAAGCTCAGAAGCCGTATTTGAAAGAATGCCCGCGAACACAACGGCGAACGTAACCAATAAACGTGGCGCGCCCATTACAATCGATCGCATCAGCGCGGAAAGCATGCCGGAATGCTCGGCAACAGATACACCGAGCAGCGCCACAAGTACTGTGCCCAATGGCGCAAAACCGGTGAAGTTCGTTACCAGATGCGTCACAATTTTTTGCAAGCCTTCGGCGTTGACCAATGAGATAACTTCAATCATGCCGTCGGCTTCGCGACCTTTAGCTCCTACCGGGCGAGGATCAGCAACGGCAATATCGAAATAACCAAGAATGCCACTAAGAATAACGATGAAAATAGATAGTAAGGCGAACAACGTTACCGGGTGCGGCAACAGATTCCCCAGCCACTCTACGGTAGCTAAAAATCGCGCAAACCATCCACTCTTTGCTTCTTCCTCAAAAGAAGAAGTATCAGACTGTCTGGAGCTCAAAATATAACCTCTGTCGTTTTATAATCTGCAGATTAATCTGCTTAATTTTGGCGAGAGTATAACGAAAAAACAGCCAGTTCGCAGCAAAAGGCTATGAAGTGGCTCATTTTCTATACTTTATCATTAACCGATAAAGCGTAAAGCAGAGGATACGGGAGAATTAAAAAAAGCCCGCATTTCGCGGGCTTAGGAAGTTATTTACCTTTGGCGTTATTCAGGTATTTGAAGAACTCACCATCCGGTTCCAGCACCATGATATCGTCTTTGCTGCTGAAGCTCTTGCGGTATGCATCCATACTGCGCAGGAAGCTGTAGAACTCAGGGTTCTTAGAATATGACGTTGCGTAAATTTGAGCTGCCAATGCGTCACCTTCACCACGAACCTGACGGGCATTACGCTCGGCGTCTGCCAGCATAACCGTTACTTTGGCGTCGATATCGGCACGGATGACCTCGGCTTGCTCCTGACCTTCAGAACGGTGTTCACGGGCAACCGCTGCGCGTTCAGCTCGCATACGTTGGAAAATCGCGTTGCTGACTTCGTTCGGCAGGTTGATCTGCTTTACACGCACGTCAACAATTTCGATACCCAGCTCTTTTGAGGACTGACTAGCCTGTTCCATTGCTTGATTCATCAGCGCTGAGCGCTCACCCGACACGATTTGTGCGATGGTGCGAGCACCAAACTCTGAACGCAGGCCGTTATTCACTTTTTGCTTTAACAGCGCTTCCGCCTGAAGTTTATTCCCGCCTTGCGTTGACAGATAATACTGAGCAAAATCGGCAATTTTCCACTTCACGTAAGAGTCTACAATCAGGTCTTTCTTCTCTGATGTTACGAAACGATCAGGCACATCGTCCAACGTCTGAATACGCGCATCAAGACGTCGCACAGAGTCGATGAACGGGAATTTAAAGTGCAGACCCGGCTCAAACACTCTGGTGTCGCCGGTAGCATCATCACGTTGAACCTTACCAAACTGGATTACAATAGCGCGTTCACCTTCGCTAACCACGAAAACGGCGCCCGAAAACAGAATAACCACCAGCACCACGGCTGCAATCAATAGATTCTTCATGTGTTATTCTCCCCCACTTCCAAAACGGCTATCACGAATACCAGAGTTTACCGTTGAAGGTCTGCCGCTGTTGTCCGAAGACGACATCGGTAAAGACTGATAAGGTGCTGTTGAACTTCTTGCTGGAGATGAAGTTGACGACGAACGCTGTTCCATCATTTTATCCAGTGGTAAATACATCATGTTGTTGCCACCTTTGGTGTCGACCAACACTTTGCTTGTTTTACCAAGCACTTCTTCCATGGTTTCCAGATAAATACGCTCTCGGGTAACCGTTGGCGCGGATTCGTACTGAGGCAGAAGCTCAGCAAATCGTGCCACTTCACCCTGCGCTTCTAGGATCACACGCTCTTTGTATGCCTGTGCTTCTTCGTTCATGCGATTAACCTGACCACGGGCGCGAGGCTCAATTTCACGGGCATAAGCTTCAGCTTCACGAATGAAACGTTGTTCATCTTCCTGCGCGGCAATAGCATCATCAAATGCATCTTTTACTTCTTCAGGTGGACGCGCATCGCGGAAGTTCATGTCAGTAATCGTGACACCCAGATCATAGGGTTGAAGGATAGACTGCAACTCTTCCCACACTCGCTGACGAGTAACTTCACGACCATCTGTAAGTACATCGTCCATCTGAGAGTGACCAACAACGTAACGAATTGCACTGTCTAAGGCCTGACTCAAACTCATTTCAGGGCTCGTTACAGCAAAGGTCCAACGGTACGGGTCGACAACCCGATACTGCATTTCCATTTGAACGCGAACGACGTTTTCGTCTTCAGTCAGCATAGAACCGCTAGACGCCTGATCACGAATAGAAGTTACGTCTACCGGAATAACAGAATCGATAAAGGTTGGCTTCCAACGCAGGCCAGGGTCGACTTGCTTATAATATTCGCCAAAGCGAAGCACGACACCACGTTCTGATTCGCGGATAGTATAGAAACCACTGACGACCCAGATAACGACCAACAGTCCAATTAAAATTCCGGCACCTACTGTACCAAGACTTTTACCAGAACCACCGCTGCCGCCGCCCATTTTACCGAACTTACCAAACAGGTTTTTGAACACATCGTCCAAATCCGGGGGCCCTTGATCTCGACCGCCGCGGTTTTTCCACGGGTCATTATTTTTGCCACCCGGCTCATTCCAAGCCATGCTGATACTCCATAATTGGTTATTTATCTGAAAACTGTCGTTAATTTAAGCGTTTGTCAATGATGGTCCACAAAATGGGATAGCCCCTGGTCCAATCGTTTCTCTAAACGGTTCCAATCAGCAGCAGGCATTTTAATGTCTACTACCCAGTCACCGTCAGAATCGTAAGCTTCATTGGCAATACAATTTAAATCGTACAATACACCACGTAATTTGCTCTGTGCAGGCGGAATTCGTAATGTATAGCTCACCATGCTTTGACCGAGACAGTCGGTCAGCGCTTGGCTCAATAAATCGAGTCCTTCGCCGGTTTGTGCCGATACCCATACCCGGGTAGGCACACCGTCCTCATTTCTATCTATACGCGAAGAAATTTCATCAAGTTTATCAATCTTATTACAGATTATTAATTGTTGAATGTCATCTGCATCAATTTCTTCAAGAACCGCGTTCACCTCATCCATCGTTTCACGATAGTTAGCTTCCGCAACATCTACCACATGTAGGAGTAAATCGGCTTCCTGCGTCTCCTGCAGCGTAGCTTTAAACGCAGCAACTAAATCGTGAGGCAGGTGACGAATAAACCCTACTGTGTCAGCAAGAATAGCCGGTCCCACGTCCTTAAGTTCAATTTTACGCAGTGTAGGATCAAGCGTTGCAAACAGCTGATCGGCTGCATAAACGTGAGAATCCGTTATGGTATTGAACATAGTTGATTTGCCGGCATTGGTATAGCCAACGAGAGAGACGGTTGGAATTTCGGCGCGCTTGCGCGAACGACGGCCTTGCTCCCGCTGCTTCTGGACTTTCTCCAGCCTGCGCAGGATGGCTTTAATTCTGGCACGTAAGAGCCGGCGGTCAGTTTCGAGCTGTGTTTCACCCGGTCCACGCAGACCTATCCCGCCTTTCTGGCGCTCTAAGTGTGTCCATCCGCGTATGAGTCGGGTTGAAATATGCCGTAACTGCGCCAGCTCTACCTGTAATTTACCCTCATGGGTTCGCGCACGTTGCGCAAAGATATCGAGGATCAAGCCAGTACGGTCTAGTACCCGGCATTTACAGATAGCTTCGAGATTCCGTTCCTGAGACGGCGACAACGCATGATTGAAAATCACTACATTCGCATCATGCGCTTTCACAGAAGCAGCAATCTCTTCGGCTTTACCTGAACCAACGAAATACTTGGCGTGGGGTGCACTGCGCGACGTCGTAAGTACGTCTACCGCATTCACTCCAGCAGAAGATACGAGCAATTCAAGCTCAGCGAGATCTTCTTTACTGCTTTCGTCAGCAAAATTTACATGAACAAGAACAGCCTGTTCACCGGCTTCATAACGGTCAAACAAGCAATGTACCTTTTGTATTATTCACTTTTACTATTGTCAGAGTCCCCTTGGGTTGAACTGGGCATAGTGATAGCTCGAGAAGGCACAACAGTAGAAATGGCATGCTTATATACCATCTGGCTTACTGTGTTTTTCAGCAAAATCACGAACTGGTCGAAAGATTCAACCTGCCCCTGAAGTTTGATACCGTTTACCAAGTAGATGGAAACGGGAATACGCTCCTTTCTTAACGCATTCAAGAATGGGTCTTGTAGTGATTGCCCTTTAGCCATTTGATTTCCTTAGTTTTTATTATTTCCATGACAAACTATACAGTTGTCACCGCGCTTAATGTATAACACACTCCAACAGTTAAAGTGTGATTTTTGACATAATTCTAGTTAAGTTATCGTTAGCAAACGTGTCAAGCCATTCGACTTCAGGCCAGCCTCTTAACCAGGTTAGCTGACGCTTAGCAAGCTGACGTGTTGCTATTATCCCTCGTTCACGCATTTCCGCGTAATCAAGTTGCCCTTGCAAATACTGCCACGCCTGACGGTATCCTACGGATCGTATAGAGGGTAAATCTTCGTGTAGATCACCCCGGGCAAATAAACTTCTGACCTCGTCTAGAAAGCCGTCTTCCAGCATCATATCGAATCGTTGTTCAATACGACCGTGTAAAACCGCTCTGTCTTCCGGCGCAATGGCAAATTGCGTGACATTAAACGGACAAGGCTCACCTTTAGTTGCTTGCCAGTCTGTCAGATTACGCCCGGTAGACCGATATACTTCCAGAGCGCGGGTCAGGCGCTGTGGGTCATTTGGATGAATACGAGCTGCGCTTACAGGGTCTACACGAGTCAATTCGTCGTGTAAGGCGTTCCATCCATAGGCCTCGGCTTCCTGGGCAATACGCGCTCTTACCTCATCGTTTGAACTAGGTAAGGGCGAAATACCATTTATCAAGGCATTAAAGTACATCATCGTACCACCCACCAAAACAGGCAATTTGCCGCGTTGGTGAATGTCGTTTATCAGTGTTCCCACATCACTGTGAAATTCTGCTACAGAATAGCTTTCATTGGGGTCGATTATATCGATAAGCCAATGCGGCGCGATGGTTTGCTCTTCAGCTGTCGGCTTCGCGGTTCCGATATCCATACCGCGATACACCAGTGCAGAATCAACGCTAATAATTTCACAGGGTGTTTGCTGTGACAACGCTAGAGCCAGACTGGTTTTACCGGAAGCGGTCGGGCCCATAATTGTTACGACAGGCTTCATATCGTCTTTACTTTTCATTCAGGCCATTTCTCAATCAGGCTATCTATGGACTGCCTGCGTCCATGGGCTTCCAGCGTGACAATTTTCTCTGCTTCCGCATTTTGGTCAAAATCATGCCAAACCGCAGCAATGATGTCGCTAGGCAAGGTGTCGGTATTACTCACGGATTTTAGCACACCACCTAGCGTTTCCTGTTTTGATGCGAGTATTTGCGGAAACCAGTTAACCCATGGGAAATGCCTGCAACCTGCCGGCACCTGCTGCAAACGATACTTCCCCGCAACCAAATTTACTTCAAAAAAGCCTTCCCGAAGTAATTCCACCGTGTCCTGGCTAATAGCACCATCGTCAGCGACGGAGACAGGCATGAGTAGCGGTTGTGAGGCGCCAGCCGCGATAATATTTTGCTCGACCCAAGGGCCAATTATAGCGTTTATAGACAATAGCAAACAGCTGTTTTTATGACAGTAAATTCTTATATATTCATTTATTTGAAGATATTGCAAGTTTACTGTGTCACCAATATTTGCCTGCGATGTCAGCAAGGCCGTATAGCTCTCGCTGTAATCGGCGATGGAGGGCTTCGACGACCCTGATTGTGTTGGCGGATAGCGCCCACTGCTGCTCCCGCCACCGGTAGGCTGACGAAATGACCCGCCAACCCCAGACGGCGAGCTTGGCGACCCCGCCTGACGCTGCTCAAACGCCGGAACCGGCGACGTTGAGGTAACGGGTGTTAAAGGGCGAATATAGTCGTGTTCGGGCTCGTCGAAACGCGTTTGCGTTTTCTCATCACCGTCGCAAAGCGCATCAGCCACGGTTTTACATATAAAATCATGTACCAACCTACTTTGCTGGAAACGCACTTCGTGTTTCGCAGGATGTACGTTGACGTCTACATCGCTGGGATCAACAGTGAGGTAAACCACGAATGAGGGTTGTTCTAATACGCCCCACACACTCTCATATGCCTGACGAATTGCGTGCAAGATAAGTTTATCCCGCATACCGCGACCATTTACAAAACTGAACTGCCCATCCGTACTGCTTCGCAACATGGCTTCATTGCCCAGCCATGCCTCCAGATGCATACCGTGATAATCTGTTTTCACATGTATCGCATTGGTCAGAAACTTCTGCCCCATCACCGCAGCAATGCGCTGGGTAAGATGGTCTGAAGATGATGTCTGATAACGCTTAGTCACTTTGCCGTTGTGTTTAAGAATAAACGACACCGCAGGATGACTGAGTGCAATCCGACGGATAACATCTTCAATATGCTGATACTCAGTTTTCTCGGTACGCAGAAATTTTCGTCTGGCCGGGGTGTTGTAGAACAAGTCTGCAACATCAATTGTGGTACCTGGCGGGTGCGCTACCGGATTAAGACTCACAGCCATGTCCCGCCCCTCGCAGTGTGCCTGCCAGGCCTGCTCTTGCGCTTCTGGCTTAGAGGTGAGTATCAAGCGACTAACCGAACTGATACTGGCAAGCGCTTCGCCACGAAAACCAAGCGATAAAATACTTTCCAAATCGTCCAGCGTGGCAATTTTGCTGGTTGCATGGCGGCTTAATGCGAGCGCTAGCTCATCTTTAATAATACCGTTGCCGTTGTCACGTAAACGAATGCGCTTGTGACCGCCTTTTTCAATATCCAGTTCAATACGGGTTGCACCGGCGTCCAAACTGTTTTCAACCAGTTCTTTAACAACGGAGGCAGGTCTTTCTACCACCTCGCCAGCCGCAATCTGGTTAGCCAACTGTGGTGGGAGTAGCTGTATAGGCAAGGGAAATCCTGTAACTGGTTACTTTCAGGTTCGCGGTATGGTCAGTTCCTGACCAATCTGAACGGTATCGCTATTTAAGTTATTAGCGGCTTTGATAGTGCTGATTTTGACATTGTAGCGCTGGGCCAGCAAGGATAAAGACTCACCCCGTCTGACTTTATGAATGAGATTCCGCGACTTTTCTGCTGCCCAGAGGGTGCCGTCGGGCGGCACCTGGCGGAAATAGGTTTTAATAGCATTGAACATGGATGATGCCAGACGCTTCCGGTAATCACTCCAGTTCAGGTTTTTTTCTTCCTGCGGATTGCTGATAAAACCCGTTTCAACCAGGATAGAGGGAATATCTGGTGCAGTCAGTACAGCAAGGCTTGCAGCCTGCGGCGAAGACTTGTGCATGCGAGTGACGCCCTTAAGCTCCTTAATCACTTTCTGACTCAGGTCGTAACTCGACGCCATCGAGTGGTCCATAGACAGCCCAAGAATCGTTTCAGCCAGATAACGCTCACTGGCATTATCGGAAATGACTTCAGCGGCTCCACCCAATAACTCTGAATGTTGCTCCGTTCTTTCTAGCCAGCGACCTAATTCAGTATCAGCCCGGCGCATAGACAACACCCACACCGAACCGCCACGCGGTCCAGCGGTAGTAAACGCATCAGCGTGAATTGAGATAAGCAGATCGGCTTTACTTTTACGGGCAATTTCAGGGCGTTTATTCAGTCCCACATAGTAATCGCCTGTTCGCGTCATGATGGCACGCATTCCCGACTGGGCATTTACCATATCTTCAAGATATTTGGCGATGCTTAGCGTAATGTGCTTTTCATACGTGCCAGCACGGCCAATAGAACCAGGATCATTCCCACCGTGTCCAGCGTCGATGGCAATGATAATGTCGCGATCGCGACTATTGTTCTTGCTATCGAGCACGACACTGGGGGTTTGAGTATAGGTTGGCTTTGAGTCAATAAGATCGACAACTAAGCGGTGACCATAGGGTCCATCAGGTTCAACAGGAAAAACGGAGGGTGCAGCCTTGCGAGATAACTCGACGACGATGCGAGCGGCATTCTCATTTTTTGGTGTGGAATGGCGAACCCGGCGAACGAGATCGCCGCTGATATCCGCCTTGGATAAATCGCTGTTATTGCCAGTATCAGCTAAATCAATAACCAACCGATAAGGGCTTTCGAGTGAAAAATAGGTATATTCAGGCGCACTTTTCAGATCAAGTACCAAACGGGTTCTGTCGCCAGAAGGCGCAGCCCTAACGCTACTTATCTGATTTTGTGCCCAAGCAGCGCTCGCCAGACACCACACACAGATTGTGAGTATGATTACGCGCAACATAATTAACCCTGAAATTTACCCTTACTGACTTTGTTATTTTATTTAAAGAGTCAGCTACCTAGTACATCAATAATGGCTTTGCCTGCCTCTGAACGGGCAGTAACCGATAATATTCGTCCATCATTATGTGAGTTAATACTAATCACTAAATCCGCAGAAGCCAAGAATTCAGCCCCTTTTTGCGGCCATTCAATTAAACAAACCGCCTTTTCACGAAAGTAATCCCGTATACCCATGAACTCCAGTTCCTCAGGATCAGCTAGCCGGTATAAGTCGAAATGATACACCGATACGTCTTTCAGCTCATACGGTTCAACCAGTGTATAAGTGGGACTCTTAACGTTACCTGAATGGCCTAACCGTTGAATAAAGTAACGACTGAACGTTGTCTTACCCGCACCCAAATCGCCCTCCAGATAGACAACCAAGCCGGTCGCTAGCTGCTGCTGACTGACCGAGTCCGCCAACGTTTCAGCGACAAATGCGGTTTCTTCGGGTGATGAAGACGTAAAGGAGAGTTCTGGATAAGGCATAAGTTCAGTTTAACATTCACTACTGGTTGATGAGCATGCGCACGGCATCGAATAAATCGCTGGCAATCATACCACGCTGACCATACAAGTCAGCCAGATCATCACCCGCTTTCGCATGCACTGTGACACCGTATTTAGCCGCAATATCACGAGACAGTCCTTGCGCCAACAATGCCCCCAAAATACCGCTTAATACGTCACCGCTGCCAGCCGTTGCCATACCAGGGTTCCCATGTTTACTCACCCAGGTCTTTCTCTCGTTATCAATGATGGTACCTGCACCTTTCAGCACACACGTTGCGTGATAACGCTGAGCGCACTGACGTGCATAGTTGAATCGTTCTGCTTCTACATCATCTACCGACACACCCAGCAAGCGGGCCGCCTCGCCAGCGTGAGGGGTTAAAATACAGTCGTTAATGGTGTACGCCGTTGCCGCACGATTAAGCAAATTCAGTGCATCCGCATCCAGTACCATGGGCTTAGGATGCGTCTGACAGTGCTTCATTACCGTGGTGAATACCGATTCAGCCCAATCGTCTTGTCCGAGCCCGGGTCCAATCACCACACAGGTTGCCCACTTCAGCGCATCTTCAAGATCGCTGTCAGTAACCATTAACTCTGGACGACCAGCGCTTACTTGTATGGTAGAAGTTTCATGCGTAAAGACCCGCACCATGCCCGCACCACTGCGAAGAGCCGCTTCACTGCTTAATCGTATAGCACCGGCAGTGCCTTTATTTCCACCAACACAGAGCAAACGACCGTATGTTCCCTTGTGGCTGTGTACAGCACGTGGCCCCATACCACGGAACTGTTCGATATCCAGCAAACTGGCCGATGATCGCGCTAATTCTGCAAAGGCTTTACCAATACCAAGATCATCGTAAACCAGTTTGCCGCAGGACTGTTTTCCGGCACCGGTGGTTAAACCGGGCTTAATGCCTACAAACGTAACCGTAACATCAGCTTCGATACAACGCCCCAAAGACTGCCCAGTGTTGGCATCCAGACCTGACGGCACATCAATACTCACAACAGGGGTATCGCTGGCATTGATGGCGTCGATGATATCGGCAAACTCATTGCGAATATAACTAGTAATGCCGGTACCCAACATGGCATCTACGATTAGCCCTGCTTTTGCCAGGAGCTCTTCGCAGAACACTTCAATTTTACCGCCAGCATCTAACCAACGACGCTGCGCTTCACCAGCATCGCCTTCGAGAATTCGATGAGGCTCTACGGCGCAGACATGCACCTGTTTACCCGCATCTTTAGCTTTTAAAGCGGCAATATAACCGTCACCCGCATTATTTCCTTGCCCAACTACGACCAAAAAAACATCGGTATTCGGGAGCAGGCTCTGACACTGACGGAATACTGAAGTACCGGCACGCTCCATCAGCGTAGATAAATCGCAGCCGGAATCTTCCGCTGCTTTACGTTCGTGTTCTCTTACTTGTTCTGCGCGAAAGAGTTTGTGTGATAAGCTTGTCGCGAGTTTAGTGTCTAGCATGGTTTCATGTCCGCGTTGCAATCAATCGATCTCAATAGATTAACAAACGATATCAAGGCTTGGGGCCGCGCGCTAGGTTTTCAGCAGGTCGGTATCAGCGATGTTGATCTTAGTCAGCACGAAGATAAGCTGCTTGAATGGCTGGGAAACGGCTATCATGGCGATATGGAATACATGGCAGCCCATGGTGTAAAGCGTGCACGCCCGGCAGAACTGGTGCCTGGTACAGTGCGGGTTATTAGTGTACGTATGGACTATCTCCCGCCTGACGCGTCGTTTGCTCGCCACCTTTCTGATGACAAAATTGGTTACATTAGCCGTTATGCCCTGGGAAGGGATTACCACAAAGTACTTCGAAACCGACTAAAACAACTGGGCGAGAAAATTAAAGCTGAATTGGCTCACACTGAGTATCGCCCGTTTGTAGATTCCGCGCCGGTGCTCGAACATGCTATAGCCGAGAAAGCCGGTATTGGTTGGACAGGCAAACACTCCCTCACACTAAACAAAGAAGCGGGCTCCTGGTTTTTTCTCGGCGAACTGTTTATCAACCTGCCATTACCGGTAGATAAGCCCGTAGAAGAAGGTTGCGGCAGTTGCACGGCATGTCTGACGATTTGCCCTACCCAGGCCATCGTCGCCCCCTACACTGTCGATGCCAGAAAGTGCATTTCATATCTCACCATCGAGAATGATGGGCCAATACCAGAAGCGTTACGCCCCTTGATGGGAAATCGAATATACGGCTGTGATGACTGCCAGCTGGTATGCCCGTGGAACCGCTATGGCAACATCACTGAAGAGAAAGACTTCTTCCCTCGAAGCCAACTGCATGGTGAAACGCTGATTAACCTGTTTAATTGGGATGAAACGACGTTTCTGAAAAACACGGAAGGCTCACCAATTCGACGTATTGGTCACGCACGCTGGTTACGCAACATTGCAGTTGCGATGGGAAATGCCGCTGCCGATGAGTCTATCCTTTCAGCCCTTGAAAGCAGAAGTGGTCAGGTAAGCGAACTGGTTCAGGAACACATCGACTGGGCCATAGAGCGGCAGAAAAACAAAAACGCTGCCCATGACGACAATCGTCAGAAGCAGCGTTTGATCAGAGTCATTCAGAAAGGCTTACCAAGAGACGCGTAATTAGCGCCTACCTTCCCGCAATTTTACGCTCAGTAACAATTACTTGTGATATTGGCGACTTAGCTTATGCACTGCGTCAACAAACACGCCGGCGTGCTCGGGTGGTACATCGAGATGTATGCCATGACCAAGGTTAAATACATGGCCTGTCCCTTCGCCGAATCCGGCAAGGATGTCTGCAACTTCTTGCTCAATTCGTTCAGGTTGAGCATATAGCATGGAAGGATCCATGTTGCCCTGCAGAGCGACTTTGTCACCGACGCGGGCTTTGGCATCAGCAATATCGATAGTCCAATCTAAACCCACAGCATCACAGCCAGTATCAGCAATAGCTTCAAGCCACATGCCGCCGTTTTTGGTGAACAAGGTAACCGGCACTCGACGGCCTTCACTTTCGCGATTAAGCCCTTCAACGATACGCGCCATATACTGCAGAGAAAATAATTTGTAATCCCGAGGTGACAATACACCACCCCAGGTGTCAAAAATCATCACCGACTGTGCGCCAGCAGCAATTTGCGCGTTCAGATAACTGGTGACAGAATCAGCGAGCTTTTCCAATAATGCATGTAGCAGTGCAGGTTCAGCAAACGCCATTTTCTTAATTTTGGTGAAGGCCTTACTTGAACCACCTTCAACCATGTAAGTTGCCAGTGTCCACGGACTTCCCGAGAAACCAATCAGTGGCACTTCGCCTTTCAATTCGCGGCGAATAGTGCGCACGGCATTCATCACATATTGCAGCTCACCTTCCGGATCAGGAATACCAATTTTATCGATATCCGCTTTACTCTGTATTGGATTTTTAAAGCGAGGGCCTTCGCCCGCTTCAAAATACAAACCCAATCCCATGGCATCAGGAATCGTGAGAATGTCAGAAAACAGAATAGCGGCATCAAGAGGAAAACGACGCAGAGGTTGTAACGTTACTTCACAGGCTAATTCGGCGTTCTTACACAACGACATAAAATCACCGGCTTCCGCACGGGTGGCTTTATATTCTGGCAAGTATCGACCAGCCTGACGCATCATCCAAACAGGAGTAACGTCTACAGGCTGCTTGAGTAGCGCGCGTAAAAATCTGTCATTCTTCAGCGCTGGGCGCTCGATAGATGGGCTATTAGCCGACATGCAAATCCTCTACAACTTAATCATAATCTGGTGGGGAGTATAACAATATTTCGCCCGCTTGCGTCGGAGTCAAATCAACTGTTACCCAAAATTGTGCTAAAGACTCGCTTTGCATACGAATGCATAAGACTTTAGTCTTGCTTCTCACGAAGACTTATATAATAGTAAGAAAAAATGAAGAAGCCCTTAAGGGACCGATTAAAACCTTCCTGAAGCCTCGCCTAGCGAGGCTTTTTTATTATTCTTTCCCCATGTCTCTTTGGATCATCGCCTCTATAAGCTTGCCAGCTATCGACAGTTTAGGTGGAATCTTTGGTAGATTATCGATATCAAACCATTGCGCATCATCAATTTCGCCGGGCTGCGGAACAATATCGCCAGAGTCATATTCCGCCAGAAATCCCATCATTAAGGAATGCGGAAATGGCCAAGGCTGACTATTGAAGTATGAAAGATTCTTAATTTTGACGCCCACTTCTTCCTCGACTTCCCGATGAACGGCTTGTTCGAGACTTTCGCCGCTTTCCACGAAGCCGGCGAGCGTAGAGTACATACCACTCTCTTTGTGACGAACGCCCTTAGCCAGCAAAATCTGGTTTTCGCGATAAATTCCCACAATGATACAAGGCGAGACACGAGGATAAGCCCGATGTTTGCACTGATGACATTGCATCGCCATTTCCCAATCAACCTGTTCCATCTGCGCGCCGCACTGGCCGCAGTAGCGATGGGTGCGAAGAAAATGTACGTATTGCCAAGCTCTCGACAGTACATTGAACAGTGCCTCTGAACCTTCAGCCATCACGCTACGCATTGTAGTAAATTCCCACAACTCATGTTCTACGTGCTCAGCTCCTAGATCGAGCAGAAAAACGGGATGCGCGAGGTCGTGATGTTCCGATAGTGCGGGTAATTCTACAATACTACTTTGATGGTGGGCGAGTAGACTAATATCACTCCAGTACCCCTGAAATAAAGCATCATCAGATTTTCTCACCAGCAACATGTCACGGCTGAATATAATCCATAACGCCTGTGTAGTAGCGAGGCGATTCTCTGTCACTGGCTTAATCATTCATTCACCTTAAAAAGTCCTAAACTTGCGTTGCTATTTAATGCGGCATTTCAAAAACACGGCGCTCATGATAGTGATTTTCCCGGTATTTTTATAGTTGTTACGATTGCGGAAACACCTCTGTCATTGTTAAGGTTCACCGCAATGTTATACTGAGAATAGAAATCAGCTGCATTGGCAGGAACCCGAACCAGTCACGGGTTGTCATGTCATAAATAATAAAGACATTTGTCGGTAAAAAGTCATGAATAGTACTACCCTGATTAATAAAGCCCGTGCTTATTGCGAACAGCGTGGCGCCAGATTCACCCCTTTACGCGAAAAAGTTTACGAGATTTTACTTGGTAAACATGGTCCGATGGGGGCGTATGAGTTGCTGGACACATTAAAAGAGACAGAATCCGGCGCGAAACCGGCAACTGTCTATCGTGCTCTGGATTTTTTACTAGAATTTGGATTTATACACCGACTGGAATCCACTAATGCATTTGTGGCCTGTCATCATTTTGGCTGCCACCATCCGGTACAGTTCCTTATTTGCGACAGTTGTGGCGATGTAGCAGAAATTCAGTCGGAAGGCTTACAGGAAACCCTTGAAAACCAGGCGAGTAAATATGGTTTCAAAGTTTCCAAACAAACAATAGAAGCTCACGGACTTTGTGCAGACTGTCAGGATGCAGAAAACTCTGAGCCAGAGGAAGAACACCATGAATGTTGAGTTTGTTAATCCTTTCATCAATGGTTTACTAAACGTGATGGAAACCATGGCGCAAACCAAATTAAAGCCTGGAAAACCCAAGCGTAAACAAAGTGATATAGCGCAAGGTGATGTCTCCGGCTTAATTGGAATGGTGGGCCCACAGATAAAAGGGTCAATGTCGATTACCTTTGATGAGGAACTGGCGCTGACCATTATGGAGCGTATGGTAGGTGAACGTCCTGCGAAGCTCGACGCGGAAGTTGGCGATATGGTTGGGGAAGTCACAAACATGATTTGTGGCAACGCAAAGCGAGACCTGGCAGAGAAAGGCTTCGAGTTTGGCATGGCCACACCAATCGTAGTATCTGGAAAGCAACACACTATCAGTCACCAGGTCGATGGCTCCAAACTCATCATGCCATTTATGTGTGACGAAGGACTAGCTCACATGGAAATATGTTTTGACAAGTAACTGGCATCAGCAAGAAATTACCCTCCCCCCGTTTCGACGGGGTTTCCACCTCATCACAGGCCACATCGAAAGTGCAATCAGTGAGTTAGCAAACGTAAAGATTGGGCAACTTCACTTGTGGCTTCAGCACACCAGTGCCAGTCTCACCATTAATGAAAACGCAGATCCGTCGGTAAGAAGTGATCTAGAAAGCTGGTTTAACCATACTGTATTGGAAACGTCGGAATTTTTTACACATACCTATGAAGGTATGGATGATATGCCCGCTCACATTAAGTCTAGCTTGTTGGGTTGCGAGGTAACAGTTCCGGTAAAGGATGGAAAATTACAGCTAGGCATCTGGCAAGGCCTCATTATGGGCGAACATCGCAATAATGGTGGCAGTCGGCGCATTCTAGCGACTTTACACGGCCTTTGGCGATAAAATCCAGAAAATTCTTATATACGAAATGTTGTAGTTGGCACGCCGTATGCTAAGACCCTTTCATCCAATTGATTTATCAATCACTCAACGTTATACAGGATGTGAAAATGAACAAAACTTTTAAACTGTCTGCACTGGCTTTTGCATTAGCAGCCTCTGCTCATGTATCTGCACAGGAAGCATCAACTCAATCATACGATAAATGGTTTGGCATTTACGGTATGTATTATAATGCTGACGTAGACAAACCAGCACCTGATTATCTGGAAGATGGCAAAGGCGTTGGTATGGAAATGGGCTGGCGTTTTGATGAAAGCTGGGCTGTTCGCGGTGAATTTACTGCATTAGAACTCGACTATATGGAAGTTTTGAGCAATAAAGACAGCGCTTCTGGCTTTATGTTCGGCGTAGACGCGATGTACTTCATGCCTAATGATTGGTGGTACATTTTCGGTGGTCTTAAGCGTCAGGAATTCGATGAAGATCACAACCTGGTTAACCTGGGTTTGGGTAAGCACTGGGCAATCGGTGAAAAGCTGAAGCTTTCTACTGAAATTGCTGCTTATCGCGACATCGACGATTCTTACTACGACTACAGCGTTAAAGTTGGTCTGACATTCCCATTCGGTAACGCGACAACGTCTAACTACAACGAGCCTACGCCTGTTGTAGACGGTGACAGCGACAGCGATGGCGTGCTGAACAGTGTTGACCAGTGTCCTAACACACCAGCTGGTACCGAAGTTGATTCAACAGGTTGTGCAGTAGTGACTGAAGCTGACAGCGACAGCGATGGCGTTGTAGACAGCAAAGACATGTGCCCTGACACACCAATGAACGACAAAGTAGACGCAGACGGTTGTACTGTGTTTGACGAAAAAGAAGTAACGCACAACCTGCGTGTTCTGTTCGCGAACGAAAGTGCTGAAGTGTCTGAGCCACACTCTGCCGACATCGAAGACTTTGTTGCTTTCTTCAAGCGCTACGGCAAAACAGAAGCTGTGATCGAGGGTCACGCATCTGCTCCAGGTACTGATGCGTACAACATGGAACTGTCTGAGCGTCGTGCTGAAGCGTTTAAAGACGTACTGGTAAATGAATACGATATCGACCCTGCACGTCTTAGCACAGAAGGTTTCGGTGAAAGTGAACTGCTGATGGAAGGTACTTCTCCAGAAGCTAACCGCGTAAACCGTCGTATCTCTATCCGCGTTACAGCGATTGTTGAAGTACCTGAAAAGCGTTAATTCGACAATATGACATAATTAAAAAGGCGCCATCTGGCGCCTTTTTTTGTGTCTGTAGATTTATCGATTGACTCGTTAGTGTAAGCGTTAGTATTCGTCGTCGAAAGCGGGCCCAGCATAGTTGTCAAAGCGTGAAAACTGACCTTGGAAAGTAAGACGGCTTGTACCAATAGGACCATTACGCTGCTTACCAATGATGATTTCTGCAATACCCTTGTATTCACTGTTTTCGTGATAAACCTCGTCACGGTAAATGAACATGATCAAGTCGGCATCCTGCTCGATGGAGCCCGATTCACGAAGGTCCGAGTTCACCGGGCGCTTGTCTGCCCGTTGCTCCAAACTACGGTTAAGCTGCGACAGCGCAACCACGGGTACTTCAAGTTCTTTCGCCAATGCTTTTAATGAGCGCGAAATTTCGGCGATTTCCAATGTACGGTTATCACTTAACGACGGCACCCGCATCAATTGAAGGTAATCCACCATAATAAGACTAATGCCACCACGTTCCCGGGCTAGCTTTCGTGCCCGCGAGCGCACATCCATCGGAGTCAGGCCGGAAGAATCATCAATAAACAGGTTATCTTTGTCTTTCAGCATGGCCATGGTGTTAGAGACTCGGGCCCACTCCTGATCATCAAGTTGAGCTGTACGAATGCGAGTTTGGTCTACACGACTTAGTGATGCCAGCATACGCATCATGATCTGCTCAGACGGCATCTCCAGACTGAAAACCAACACGGGCTTTGTCTCAGCCATCATGGCGTTTTCGCACAGGTTCATAGCAAAGGTTGTTTTACCCATCGACGGACGGGCAGCCACGATGATCAGGTCGGAAGGTTGTAAACCACTGGTTTTCTTATCAAGGTCGCTGAAACCTGTGGTAACACCGGTTACTTCCTTGCTGGTTTCAATCAACGATTCCAGTCGCTTGATGGTTTTATCAAGCACCGAGTCAACATCCCGGGGGCCTTCATTCTCCCCTGTTCGTTTCTCTGCGATTTCAAAAACCTTACTCTCTGCCATGTCCAGAATGTCGGCACTGTCGCGACCTTCCGGGTTGTACCCCACTTCGGCAATTTCGTGAGCTACGCCAATTAACTCGCGGGTAATTGCGCGTTCACTAACGATTTTCGCATAGGAAACCACGTTGGCAGAGCTTGGGGTGTTCTTTGCCAATTCGGCAAGATAGGCAAAACCACCTGCATCTTCGAGCTCGTTTCGGTGCTCAAGGGCTTCAGACACGGTGATCAAGTCCACCGGTTGACTTTGACCTAAAAGATGAAGAATAACTTTGAAGATGACCTGATGAGAGTGATTATAAAAATCTGTATCGGTGACCACTTCGGCCACTTTGTCCCAACTCTCACGATCGATAAGCATACTTCCCAGCACGGCCTGCTCGGCTTCGATGCTGTGCGGCGGTACTTTCAGCTTTTCGATATTTTTATCTTTTGAGGTTGGAACGACTTTCACAATATTCACTTCCAAAATTTCGAAGAGGATATTGTCCGTGAATCAGCACGAATTGCAATGTGTTTAGGCTATCAAGCTAATAACTTGTCGTTCCAATAACAAACGATGATTGGCTTTCTCAGATTTAACACAGCCATTATTGCACTACGGCTTCGGTTTTCTCCATTTGAAAAAAAACGCCGTCCCATAGGGTGAAAGCACGTTCTTTACTGGCAACCAGTACAGATTGACCCGGTACATTTTCCCCGTGACATTCAACGTCGAAACGGGAAATTTTATTCGCTACAATGCCGAGTTGCGCAAAAGACACTTTATATTCAGTTTGAAAGTCTTTCTCTGATAGCTTTTTCTCGTGCCATTGTGTTTGCCCACATTGTGTTTGACCAAGCACTACATTGTCGGTTGAGTATTGAAAAGATTGGCCTAACATAGTTTTAGTGTCTTTAGGCTCCATGGCACTGATCCCCGGAGCCACCGAGGAGGTAATAACCCAAGTTCCTTCTACGCTAGCAGGCTCTTTTACTGCACAACTGGTAATGGCCGCACAAGCGGTAAGAAAAAGTACGCCGAACCAGATAAGTGGGGAAGTTCCCTTTGCGCTTCTGTGTCGCGCTGACATCAATTTCTCCTTATTTTTATTACCAAACATAAATGGGGTCAAAAAGGCTGCTTTAAATAAGCAGCTTAGGGAGCTTGTCGTGCTTATTGGATAGTTGGTCTGCTTGCGCGAAGAGAGGTTCAGATGTTTACAAAAAAGAGCAGAAAACCTGATGATTTTCTGCCCTTTTATCTATTTTGATATTGGATACTTATCTGGCTTGCTACTTAGTTTTAACAATGAGCTCGCCGTGCACGGTAGACATTTCCACCCCTGCTGAACCTTGATTTACCGAAAACTCAAGCCATTTACTCGGGCCATATTTTGCTGACTTCTGTTTGTCGTTGGTAATCTTATTAACAATATCGCCTCCGGCATGGGCTTCCAACTCGAAGCGCGCTGACACCTCTTTCTGCATGGTGAAAGCGATGGTGCCCCCTACGGAG
This sequence comes from Alteromonas sp. ABH2_165, assembly GCF_056159945.1. Lineage (NCBI taxonomy): Bacteria > Pseudomonadati > Pseudomonadota > Gammaproteobacteria > Alteromonadales > Alteromonadaceae > Alteromonas > Alteromonas sp. ABH2_165. The sequence goes on along the minus strand of NZ_JBSWWF010000010.1, from coordinate 116,485 downwards.
GAAGCTTCCACATCCGCTTTGCTGTCGAGGGTCATTGATGTTTCGATCTCACCATTTACGGTAGTCAATGACAGCGATTTTATCAGAGCCAATTCTAATTCCGCATCACCATTCACTGATTCAAACTCAACGACTGGACTCGATGTTTTAAGCTTCACATTGCCATTCACCGTCATCACTTTTGTGAGTTCGTCACCTTCGTGTTCGCCTTTCACGTCACCATTAACGGTTTCAATTTGAAGTAAGCCACGTATTGCATTAAGCGAAATGTCACCATTTACGGTTTCTAATTTCATTCGACCGGCTATGTCTTTGGCATCAATATCGCCGTTCACCACTTCCAATTGAACACTGTCGGTAAGAGATTCTACACTTACGCCTGCGTTCACAGCCGTGTAAGACACACCAGATTCTATAGGCACATAAATAGTCAGATCATCACCATCGTCATAATCTTTCTCTTTCCAGTTGATTTTACGATGGTTGGTTTCTACCTGAATGGTAATGTCATTACCGTCTTTCTCGAAAATAAATTCTTCTGTGCGATCGCCAAGCTCGCCGGAAACGTAGACTTCATTTTTATCCCAACCAATAATTTTCGCCTTACCGGACACGTGCTCAATCTCTACGTGGGGAGATGCAGAAGTCTCCAGGCGTTTATCAACTTTTTCTTTGGCGTGAGCCGCCAATGTTACAAAAAGCAGGCTTGCTGATACCAGTGCGGTGACCGTTGAGTGCGAAGGTTTAGTGCGAATCATATATCATTCCTTAAGTTCAAATTTGCTGCCACTTGGGCGCGTGCACTCGCTCAATCAGCAATAACTGTTGTTGGTATATATGCTGGAGCATGCCCAGCAAGGCGGTATTATCTGGATCTTCGGCCAACGCGCGTTTTACCGCCGCAGCCGCCTCATCCAGTTCATTAAGTTGCTGCTGCCAATCATCCGTCACTGCAGCTTTCTCTCTAAAACGGGTTAACAGCGACAATTTTTGCTCTTCATGCTGCTGACTGATGGCCTGCACCAGTGCATCACCGTGCATACCTTGTGATGATGGCTCTGAAAGTGGATCCATTCTGGTAACAAACAACACTGCAGCAATTAATATAAAGGAAGCAGCAATAGGCATTGCCACGCTTCTCCCTTGCTTAACGGGAGTGGCAGGGATGTTGTCATTAATGCTATGCGCAATCCCTGCCCACAAATCCTTCTCAGGGACTTTTTCTTTATCTAGCTTCGCCAGCGCTACTGTTAGCTTGTCGTTATGCTCAGCCATTAGTCTGCTCCCATCCAATCTTCGAGCAGCTGACGCGCTCGGTGGTACTGTGCTTTACTCGTACCCGATGCAATTTTCAACATAGTGGCAATGTCTTCGTGCCGATATCCTTCGACGGCATGTAATACAAACACCACTCGAGCTCGCTCCGGTAATCGAAGAATATATTTTTCGAGATCGACCTCACTGCTACAACCAGACGTCTCGGGTTCTGCCAATGTGACGCTTTCGATGTCGAACATGCGCTGCAACCAGTTTTTCTGCCGACGCATATAACTGATTGTCACGTTCGCCGCCACACTGTGTAGCCAGGTAGAAAATTGGCTTCGCTCATCGAAATTCGATAATGTGCGCCAGACTTGAATAAACACTTCCTGAGCAGCATCTTCGGCCATTCCGCGTTCGCCGGTTAACCGAAAACACAACCCATAAACACGGTTGATATGATTGTCGTAAATTTCTCGATATGCATTGCGGTCACCATTAACTGCAGCACGCAAAAGTGCACTTTCCCGCACTCTTAAAGTGTCAGGTGTCATATCTGTGACTGTGGCGTGTGATAGTTCCATGCGTTCCTTGAGCGTTTACGCTTTTACTTTTTTTATTTCATCGCTAAGCGCGGTGTTTTTTGATCCTGATATTTCATTAGTCGCATCGCCAGATGAAATGGTTTAAATGCGTCTTGGTTTTTTTTACATTAGTCACCTACCAATTACCACAGGACATCGCCATGCATTCAGATATGCACCTTGAAGCGCTTTTTGCTGCCAAACCAGTTCCCTTCGGCCCTCGTGGTGCACCTAGCGCCATTCAGAAACAAGCAGTTCAACAGCTTCACGTTAATATCGATGGAACAGATGAAGATGAACAAGGAAACAAAAAACTACACGGTGGCCCTGAAAAGGTACTGCATCAATTTAGCCATAAAGGTTATCAGGCATTAACTGAGGCATTTCCTGAAAAAGCCTTCACCGTTGGAACGATCGGTGAGAATATGATTGTGGCCGGTATGGACGACAACAACGTGCATGTTGGTGATGTATATAAAATGGGTAACGTGCTACTGCAGGTTAGCGCTCCTCGGGCACCGTGCAATAAAATATCCCATCGCTATGAGATTAAGAACCTGGATCGCTTCGTTGGGCTTAATGGCATTACAGGCTGGTACTATCGAGTGCTTGAAACCGGTGTTTTGCAAGTGGGGGACGCCGTAGCATTAGTCTCACGCCCGCAACACACAGTGAGTATTGCTGCACTCATGACGGCGGTATACGACAAAGGCCAACCTGAGAAAGCGAAAGATTATGTCGGTATCGAGGTACTCGATGATGAGTGGCGAGAGAAATGCGAACGCGTCATTAAACGGGCATCCTGAACCTTTTATTTGCCTATAAGTACAAAAGGCACATCAATGCTGATGTGCCTTTTTCATAAATACGAAATCACGCTTACTTTGCTTACTTTTGCGAGGCTATCCAGTCGTTAACCATAAGCTCCAGCGTACTTAGCGGCACTGCACCGCCACCGAGTACCAGATCGTGGAACGCCTTGATATCGAATTTCTCGCCAAGCTCGGTTTTCGCCTTTTCTCTTAATTCCAGAATTTTCAGCATACCAATCTTATAAGCGGTAGCCTGTCCTGGCATTACAAAGTACCGACGTACTTCCGATTTGGCCTGGCCTTCAGAGATTGGCGTGTTATTGATGAAATATTCAATAGACTGCGCTTCGGTCCACTTCTTCGCGTGAATGCCGGTATCCAGAACGAGACGAATTGCACGCCACATTTCGGAATGCAGACGACCGAAATCGTTAATCGGTTCTTTATACATGCCCATCTCTTTAGCTAAACGCTCTGAATAAAGTGCCCAACCTTCGACGTAGCTGGTAAAGAACTGTTGAGTACGGAATGTAGGTATATCTTCCAGTTCCTGCGCAATGGCGATTTGCATGTGGTGTCCCGGTACACCTTCATGATAGGCAATCGCTTCCATCTCACTTTTAGGCATCATGGTCATATCAATTAGATGTACATAATATACACCCGGATTAGAACCATCCGGTGAACTTGGATAGTAATGTTGTGCGGCGCCTGGCTGCTCACGAAATGCTTCAACCCGCTTCACGACCAGATCAGCTTTTGGCAAACGACCAAAATAGTCAGGCAGAATTTCCTTCATATCGTTGATGTATTTGCGGGCATCTTCCAGATAGGCTTCGCGACCCTCATCGGTATTTGCATAGTAAAGGCGCTCGTCAGATTTATCTTCGCGAAGGTAATCGAACATTTCGCGCAATGTGCCATCGAAACCCAGCTCGCCTTTCACCTTTTCCATTTCAGCACGGATACGCGAAACTTCTTTCAGACCCAACTCATGGATCTCATCTGCGGTCATGTCTGTCGTGGTAGATTGGGCGAGCATCACATTGTAATAGGCCTCACCGTCTGGTAGTGCCCAAACACCTTTTGCTTCTTTGTCGAGGTTTGGCAAATCGTCTTCAAACCAGTCAATCAGGGTCTGGTAGGCAGGTCCTACCTTGGAGGTGAGCATGGTAGCGGCTTCTTCAATGTACTCGTCGGCCTGCTCTTGTGTCAGGGTACCCTGCTCGACCAGCGCTTCGGCTTTTGCCTTGAAGTCGCCGTAAAGCGCATTGTCATTTTCTGAATCATCGAACGGCTTGCCTGAGATAATGCCTTTGCTCTGTTGTATTACCCCTTCATAAGCGAAGTACGGTGCTTTAACGCCTTGATCAGCTGCCACTCGAGCACGATCAATCAGTTGATTCACTGCACGGCCAGCTTCACCTAAACGGCTCACGTAGTCTTTAAGATCTTGCTCGCTGCTGACTTTGTGGTAGTTAATCAACACAGTCGGAAGCTGGGAATGCATGCCGAACATCTGGTTAAATGTATATTCACGACGTTCGAACGGCTTCATCGCTTTTTGCTGCTCGTATCCGAACAGGAATACATTCCAGGAAATCTTGGCGTCGTCATCCAGCTTGTCGTAGTCGAAAGTTTCTTTCATTTCCTTAACTGCAGCTTCCATATCTGCAAAACGTTCGTTGGAGGCTTGCTCAGACATCTGATCCAGCTCACCGTAACGTTCCTTTCTACCCTGCATAGTTAACGCAAGAGGAGACTTTTTCAGCCCTTCTTCATATTGCTCTTCAAACCACGCATTCAGACGTTCGGTTTCTGTTTGTTCTGCCTGCACCTCGCCGACAACTTCTGACTGTTCTTTCGGGGCTTCATTCGCTGGCGAACAACCCATCATGGCGGTAGCCACTATACTTAATGCAAAACCAAAACTGGCTTTTACAGAAGATTTCATGCTTGTTTCCCTTTGTTTATTAGAATTATCGTTGATGTTTGGGTTTATCTAATCGTTACGTGATTTTTTGATGTAATTAGACGGAGCAATAACCGTACACCGCCTTGTGAACGACAGCATACCGCTATTTCGTATACGAAGTGAATTGTGTATGTAAGCAATTATTAACGGATGAGTAAGAAACACTAAATTTCAGGTACAAAAAAGCCCGGATAAACCGGGCTTTTTCAAGATAAAAACAGCAATTACATGCTAGCTTTTTCTACAACGCTTACCAGAGTCCAAGTCTTAGTCTTGGAAACAGGGCGGCACTCGCGAATAGTCACGGTATCGCCTTCGTTAGCAGTGTTGCTTTCGTCGTGTGCGTGAAGCTTAGTAGAACGCTTGATGAACTTCCCGTAGATAGGGTGTTTAACGAAACGCTCAACAACAACAGTGATAGACTTATCACCTTTGTTGCTAACCACACGACCTTGTACTGTACGAACATTTTGCTCAGTCATTACGCATCAGCCTTTTGAGTCAGAATGGTTTTAACACGCGCGATGTTACGACGCACTTTCTTCAGCTGGTCTGTTTTTTCAAGCTGACCAGTTGAATGCTGCATGCGCAAGTTGAACTGTTCGCGTAGCAGGTTTAACAACTCTGCGTTCAGCTCTTCTACGCTTTTATCTTTCAGTTCAGTCGCTTTCATTACATCACCGTCCGAGTTACAAAGGTTGTTTTAAATGGCAGTTTTGCCGCTGCCAGTTCAAACGCTTCGCGTGCCAGAGACTCAGGAACACCTTCCATCTCATACAGAACACGGCCAGGTTGAATTTGGCATACCCAGTACTCAACGTTACCTTTACCTTTACCTTGACGCACTTCAAGAGGCTTCTCAGTAATTGGTTTGTCAGGGAAAACCCGAATCCAGATTTTACCTTGACGCTTAACGTGACGAGTCATAGCACGACGCGCTGCTTCGATTTGGCGCGCAGTCATACGACCACGGCCAACTGCTTTCAGGCCATAAGTGCCGAAGCTTACTTTGCCACCAGCAATAGCAAGACCACGGTTACGACCTTTATGCATTTTACGAAATTTCATGCGTTTTGGTTGTAACATGATTTAGCCCTCTCGCTTAGCGTTGCGGCCTTTCTTCTTAGGTTGAGCTGGCGCAGCCGGCTCCTGGTTTGTAGGCAGACCGCCCAGAACCTCACCTTTGAAGATCCAAACTTTAGTACCAATGATACCGTAGGTAGTTAAAGCTTCAGAAGTCGCATAATCGATGTCCGCACGGAAAGTGTGCAGAGGAACGCGACCTTCACGGTACCACTCAGAACGTGCAATCTCTGCACCGCCCAGACGGCCGCTAACTTCAACTTTGATACCTTTGGCACCAAGGCGCATTGCATTTTGTACCGCACGCTTCATAGCGCGACGGAACATTACACGACGCTCCAGCTGGCTAGAGATGCTGTCAGCTACTAACTGTGCATCCAGCTCTGGCTTGCGTACTTCTGCAATGTTGATCTGAGCAGGCACACCGGCCAACTTAGATACGTGATTACGCAGTTTTTCTACGTCTTCACCTTTCTTACCGATAACAACGCCTGGACGAGCAGTGTGAATAGTCACACGGATGCTCTTAGCAGGACGCTCGATCACGATTTTAGAAAGTGAAGCGTTTTTCAGCTGCTTAGTCAGATACTGACGTACCTGATGATCGTTATACAGGTTGTCTGCATAGTCTGCAGTATTAGCGTACCAGGTCGAAGTCCATGGTTTGCTGATACCCAGGCGTATACCTGTAGGATGTACCTTCTGTCCCATTTTCTACTCCTAGTTATCCGCTACAACTACAGTGATGTGGCTGCTGCGCTTAAAGATACGATCAGCACGGCCTTTAGCACGTGGTTTGATACGTTTCATCGTTGGACCTTCGTCAACGAAGATTTTCGCAACTTTCAGCTCGTCGATGTCAGCACCTTCATTATGCTCTGCGTTAGCAATAGCAGACTCCAGTACTTTCTTAACTAATGCTGCGCTTTTCTTCGGGCTGTACGCTAAAACTTCAAGAGCTTTTTCAACGTTCAGGCCGCGAATTTGATCCGCAACCAAGCGTGCTTTTTGAGCCGACGTGCGGGCAAAGCGATGTTTAGCTAATGCTTCCATTTCCTACCCCTTAACGTTTGCTTTTCTTGTCCGCGACATGGCCGCGGTAAGTACGCGTTGGCGCAAATTCGCCCAACTTGTGGCCGACCATTTCGTCACTTACGATGACAGGTACATGTTGGCGACCGTTATGGACCGCAATGGTCAACCCAATCATATCTGGGATGATCATAGAACGACGTGACCAGGTTTTAATTGGTTTACGGTCGTTCTTTTCCACTGCAGCCTCTACCTTCTTCAGCAAGTGAAGGTCAATAAATGGACCTTTCTTGAGAGAACGTGGCATGGTGAATCCTCGCTATTACTTGTTACGACGACGTACGATAAGCTTATCAGTACGCTTGTTGCTACGGGTTTTCTTACCTTTGGTAGGAACACCCCATGGAGTCACTGGGTGACGACCACCAGACGTACGTCCTTCACCACCACCGTGCGGGTGATCTACCGGGTTCATTACAACACCACGGACTGTAGGACGAATACCACGCCAGCGGCTCGCACCGGCTTTACCCAGTGAACGCAGCATGTGTTCTGCATTGCCAACTTCACCGATTGTTGCACGGCAGTCAGACAATACTTTACGCATTTCACCTGAACGCAGACGCAGAGTAACGTAGTTACCTTCACGTGCCAGGATCTGAGCGTATTGACCAGCAGAGCGAGCGATTTGCGCGCCTTTGCCAGGCTTCATTTCGATAGCGTGTACAGTGGTACCTACTGGGATGTTGCGCATAGGCAGGGCATTACCTGCTTTAATCGCTGCATCTGAACCAGACTGAATCGCATCACCTGCTTTCAGACCTTTAGGTGCCAGGATGTACTTACGCTCACCGTCTGCATACAGTACCAGAGCAATGTTTGCAGAGCGGTTTGGATCGTATTCTAAACGTTCAATTTTGGCAGGTACGCCGTCTTTGTTACGCTTGAAGTCAACGATACGGTAGTGTTGCTTGTGACCACCACCGTGGTGACGTACGGTAATACGACCATTGTTGTTGCGGCCACCAGATTTGCTGTTCTTGTCTAACAGAGGCGCGTGAGGCGCACCTTTGTGCAGATCAGGGTTAACAACCTGAACAACGTGACGACGACCGGCAGAAGTTGGCTTAGCTTTCATTAATGGCATTTCTAATCCCCTTCTTATTCAGCGCCACCGACAAAGTCGATGTCCTGACCTTCTTTAAGCGATACATACGCTTTTTTCCAGTCGCTACGCTTACCGAAAGACATGCCGTGACGCTTGGTTTTACCCTTAACGTTCACAGTGCGTACGTCAGCGACTTCAACTTCAAACAGTTTTTCAACTGCTGCTTTGATTTCAGCTTTGTTCGCGTCTTTAGCTACTTTGAATACAACCGTGTTGCTCGCTTCAGCAGCCATAGTAGACTTTTCTGAAACGTGTGGTGCCTTAAGCACCTTCAGTAGACGTTCTTCTTTCATGCTAACGCCTCCTCAAGTTGTTTCACTGCATCCGCAGTAATCAGCACTTTTTCAAATGCGATCAGGCTAACAGGGTCGATACCAGCAACATCACGTACATCAACTTTGTACAGGTTGCGAGCAGACAGGAACAGGTTCTCGTCTACTTCTGGAGTAACGATCAGAACGTCAGACAGTTCTAATTCACCCAGCTTAGCTACCAGTGCCTTAGTTTTAGGCTCATCGATGCCGAACTTTTCAACAACAACCAGACGGTCTTGACGAATCAGTTCAGACAGGATGCTTTTGATAGCACCACGATACATTTTCTTGTTAACTTTTTGCTCAAAGTCACGAGGCTTCGCAGCGAATGCGCGGCCACCACCAACCCAGATTGGGCTGCGGATTGTACCAGCACGTGCACGGCCAGTACCTTTTTGACGCCATGGCTTCTTACCACCACCGCGAACTTCAGAACGAGTCTTCTGAGCTTTAGAACCCTGACGGGCAGCATTGCCGTAAGCAACAACTACCTGGTGTACCAGAGCTTCGTTAAACTCACGTCCAAAGGTCGCTTCGGATACTTCAAGAGCGCTTTGCGCGTCTTTCAATGTTAATTCCATCACTTAACTCCCCAGACGTTACGCTTTAACAGCTGGCTTTACGACTACATCGCTGCCAGTTGCGCCAGGTACGGCACCTTTAACCAGGATCAGGCTGTTTTCTACGTCTACACGTACAACTTCCAGAGACTGCGTGGTGACTTGCTTGTTACCAAGCTGGCCAGCCATTTTCTTGCCTTTGAAAACTTTACCTGGAGATTGGTTTTGACCAATTGAACCAGGAGCACGGTGAGACAAAGAGTTACCGTGAGTCATACGTTGTGAACTGAAGTTCCAACGTTTGATTGCACCTTGGAAACCTTTACCTTTAGAAGTACCAGTTACATCAATTTTCTTGGTGTCGTTGAAGATTTCTACAGTGATTTCACTGCCAACTTCAATTTCAGCACCTTCGTTGTCTTCCAGGCGGAATTCTACCAGAGTGCGGCCAGCTTCAACGCCAGCTTTAGCAAAGTGACCTGCTTCAGCTTTGTTTACGCGGTTCGCTTTCTTAGTACCAGTAGTAACCTGAAGAGCGCGATAACCGTCAGTTTCCTCAGAACGAACCTGAGTAACGCGGTTTGGGGTCGCTTCGATAACAGTCACAGGGATAGACGTGCCATCTTCAGTGAAGATGCGAGTCATACCCACTTTACGACCGACTAGACCAATCGCCATTGTTAATACCCTCTCTTATTAGCCCAGGCTGATTTGAACATCAACGCCAGCAGCCAAGTCCAAACGCATCAGCGCGTCAACTGTTTTATCAGTTGGCTCGATGATGTCTACCAAACGCTTGTGAGTACGGATTTCGTATTGGTCACGCGCGTCTTTGTTAACGTGCGGAGAAACCAGAACTGTATAGCGTTCTTTGCGAGTAGGCAGAGGAATAGGACCGCTTACCTGAGCACCAGTACGTTTCGCCGTTTCTACGATTTCAGCCGTAGACTGATCGATCAACTTGTGATCAAACGCTTTAAGACGAATACGAATTCTTTGATTTGGCATCGATTAAGCTCCAATCGAAAGAACAAAAAAATCATCTTCTCACTCCCTCTTATATATGGGATGAAAAGATGTGCGTATAAACCAGTGATTCCCAATTGGAATCTTGTTCTTTGTTTCTGACACGCCCGCTACGTTACCGGTTTACTGGTGTTGTAGCTTCGGCATCTACCCTAAAAGCAGTGTAGCTGCGGCCGAAACCATGCCTTTTGTACAAGTTGTACATGGCAAGTGGGCGCGAATTATACAGAACTAATGAATCAAAGCAACCACGAATTGTAAAAATTGATCTATTTTTATTCAGTGGGTAGGTTGTACTGCGTTATTTATACGTAAGTCATTGTCGGTATCAGGTAAATCGCAGTTTCTGCCTCGTCGGTCAGTTGCTGGTTTAACCATAAAGGGGTATTGTGAAATGCATTAGTTTCGGGCACTACCACGTTTTTTCGCCCGGTATGTCTCGTATTGTCGGTTTGTCTTAATAATAGAACCTTTATTTATGCTCGGAAACAGTAGTCAGCAGTTGGCATTTGATAAAATCAACAGCATCCTTGAGAAGCACTCTTCCTTACTTGATGCCTATAGCGAAATTGAATCCATCATTCTTGATTTGTTCGATACGCAGCGTATGAGTATTTTTATGCGTCGTCGGCAACACCAGGATTTGGTTGCTCGCTTTAAAACTGGAAAGGCCACACAGGAAATTAAGGTTCCCATTTCGCCAATGTCCATTGCAGGTTATGTCGCGCTTGCTCAACGACCTGTGATCGTTGCTAACCCTTACGACACTGAAGAATTAGCCAGTATTCATCCCCGTCTTCGTTTCGCCGACAAATTCGATAAGAGCACAAATTTCCGTACCAATAATATTCTGTGTGTGCCCATTTTGAATGCCGGCGTTCTGCTTGGCGTTATGCAGCTTATTAATAAGGAAACAGGACCGTTCAACGATACCGACCTCACCGTCGCTCAAAACCTCACGGAACTGCTGGGAAATAAGTTTCGATATGAGCTAGGTGGTACTAACAACCCCTTCGACCTGTTGCTGCATAAAAACCTAATTTCATCCACAGCGCTGGCAGAGTTAATAGAAAGCGCCAACGATCACCGTGCTCTCGTGCAGCGATTGATGTCTGAACACAGCATCCGCGAGAATGATCTCGGTAATACGCTTTCTGTGCATTATCAGGTCCCTTATATTCCGTACCTGCCGGAAAAGTATCACCTGTATCAAAACAACAGTAAGTTAAACCTCTCTTATCTGAAGCGTAATCTTGTTGCCGTGATTGCCGATGCGCACGAACGCCCAACTGTATTAATGGCAGAGCCGAACAACGCTGCGCTGCTTATGGAAATAGAGAGTGCGCTGGGTATAGATACCTACGAAATCGCCGTCGCGTTGCCTAATCAAGTTATGCAATACCTTGGCGAAGGTAGCGGCGGTGGCGCCCCCGGCGAGATGAGCGAGATTCTCGACGAGATCAGTGCCGGCGATGAAGACAGTGACGACCAGGTTGATGAAATGTCTGACGACGCGCCAGCCGTGGTGCGTCTGGTGAGCCGGGTTCTGCACGATGCAAAGCGGCTAAACGCGTCGGATATCCACATTGACCCCGAAAAAGGGGGCCCTACCCGCGTGAGAATGCGTGTGGATGGCGTGTGTCGAGATATGAGTCAAATTCCGCAATCTCACCACAGTGCGGTAATCGCTCGTATTAAAATTCTATCGAACCTGAATATTGCAGAAAAACGGGTGCCACAAGACGGTAAGCTGTCATTCCGCATGAATGGTCAGCTCGTTGAAGTGCGGGTTGCCACCATTCCTACCGTTGCTGGTGAAGGCGTAGTAATGCGAATCCTGGCTTCCGGTGGTGCTATGCCCATCGATAAAATGAACCTTGCGCCATCGAACATGCAGCGCCTTGAAAGTATGATTCGTAAGCCTCACGGCATTCTATTGGTTGTAGGACCTACCGGTTCAGGTAAAACCACCACGCTCCACGCGGTATTGGGCTATCTGAACACGCCGGAGAAGAAAATCTGGACTGCCGAAGACCCGGTGGAAATTACTCAGGCCGGTTTACAGCAGGTGCAGGTAAGTCCGAAGATTGGTTTTACCTTCGCGGCGGCACTACGGGCGTTCCTGCGGGCCGACCCGGACATCATCCTCATTGGTGAAATGCGTGACAAAGAAACCGCACATGCCGGTATCGAAGCGTCACTTACTGGTCACCTTGTGTTATCGACTCTGCACACCAACTCTGCACCAGAAACCATCACCCGTCTGCTGGATTTAGGTCTGGACCCGGTAAACTTCTCAGATGCTTGTGTGGGTATTCTAGCGCAGCGACTAATTCGCACATTGTGTAAGAGCTGTAAGAAAGAGTACCCAGCATCAGAGAGCGACGTGGCGTTTATCAAACGTCAATATGGTGAAGACTACCTTACAGAACTGAACCTTCCAACGCCGCTTATGCTGCACAAAGCGGAGGGCTGCGATGATTGTGGTGGTACAGGTTATCGCGGCCGGACCGGTGTACACGAACTACTGGGCATGACACCGGAACTACGCAGTCTGGTATATAAAGAAGGCAGTGTATCTGACATGAAAGATCAGGCGATGAAAGACGGCATGCGTACACTGGTTCAGGATGCTATTTATAAAGTGATCAAGGGCGATACCGATCTCGCGCAAGTGCAAATTGTCAGTGGTGCGGAATAACGTTACCCAAGTTATGCAGAAGCGGCACGTTGTTGCCGCTTAATCTGCATCGAATTTCCGCTTCGCGAACTGGTATGCCGACTGCGCTACTGCCTCACCGTGTTCACCAACCACACCTTCTGTCACACTCTCATCTGTCCCTGTGGTTTCTTCGCTGAACAACCAGTCATGGCCAGCCGACCATAAATGATTTGTGATGGAATCTCCGGTCATTTCCTTTACACCCAGATTCACCGCCGAATAAGCCAACCCTGCAGGGCCGCCGTACAGAAAGCTACCTGCTAAATCGGATGCGGCACTAATATGACTCGAAGACACATTCTGATAAAAGTCGGACACCAAGGGAATATGATGCAGCAGATTAACGGCATCGAATCCATCATTCCAGTCGACACCATCTTCACCAAACGCGCTATCTACAAAGGTGGCCCAGTCAGATGACGCCATGTTTTCGCTGTCTGCCGATTCCGTTTCAACCACCTCTTCAGTCACGCCTTGTGCATCACCCGACGAAGCAGAAACCGCTGACTTAAGTAAATCGGTTTTCAGCACTGACAAAAGAGAGCCCTGAAGTTTGGCTAAGCCTTCATCAGAAGTCAGTAAGTTCAGCGCTTCATCAGCGCCCCCACCGAGACCCAAAGAACGCATAAACGCCGATTGAATGCCAGAGACCAGTTCGTCTGACTGCGCACTGGTATTGGTATCTCCCAACGTAAGGGTAGATAACATTGCCGTAAAACCATCTGCCGTCTCCGTCGCAGTGATCAGTGTTGAATCACGCGTCGATTGGGTACTGTCCACAGTGTCGCCCACATCAACGGTGTTCGTGAAGTAACCGCTCATCGTCTCTAAAATTTGCATAAATCCCCCTACCCAGCGGGCATTGTAAACTCTGTAAAGGTACTGAAAATCAATAAGCTACAGCAGTGCTGAAAGCCAAAACCTCAGTTAGTATTCAATTCGGGTTCGCAAAGGACGGCGGCACTTTCTCCCTATAATTAACGATATTTATTGTCAGAAATCTGACACCGAGCGACGCAGCTATGAAATTACGATGCCAAATTTTGATTCTTTTCATTTCTTTACACATTGCGGCATGCAGCCAAACGCCTTCGGAAGAAGCGCAAGTTATTGCAAGTAGCCCAACGAATCCAAATGTATCGCAACGCTCTGTCGATACCCGCGAGCGAGAGGCTTCTCCGGGTGAGGCGGCCTTTCGTCCGCCCCGCAGCGAGAAAGTTTCAGTGGTAAGCGTACCTACCGGTTCGCTCTTCGACCCCGCTCATGCAGCGGGTTTGTATGAACTGCATCACAATTTCAGTGTAGGAGACATGATCCTGATCTCTCTCGATGAGCAGACTTCATCCCAGAAATCAGTCGATTACAACGAAGACAAAAACACCCGTTTTCAGATTCAACCGCTAACCGTGAATGCCGGCCCGATACACATCAGCGATGATGACTTGAACATGGACCACCAGCAAAGTGGCGAATTTAACAGCTCAGCCAATACCAGCCAGTCGAATTCGCTGGAAGGACAAATTACCGTTTATGTGGTTGAGATGTTGCCTAACGATAATCTGGTGGTGGCCGGTGAAAAGTGGATCACGATGAATCAGGGTAAGGAATTCATTCGCTTTTCCGGCGAAGTAAGGATTCGCGATATTGATGTAAACAATACCGTCAGTTCCGCCAAAGTCGGGAACGCATTAATTGAGTACAGCGGAAAAGGGGAGCTTCAAGATAATCAGAAGCGCAGCTTGCTTAGCAAACTCTTCTCCATTTTCGGGTAATCTTATGTTTCGTGGTTTTCCTTTAGCCATACTTTTTGTTCTCTCTGCTATGTCGTTTATTTCCCGCGCCGAATGGGTACAGGGAGAAGCCTCTCTGATGGTAAAAGATGCACCATTAGATGACGTTAGGTTAGTTGCGATAAAAAATGCTATTGCTGATGCCTCGTTTAAATCTGGCAGTGTGATCACCGCAGAAGATGTGGTGCTTAACGGACTACTGGTAAGCAGCAAAGCTGAAATTCACTCTACGGGTCGTATACAGCGGGTAGAAATTATTGATGAGACAATAGCTGACGGCACATTGCATGTGGTAGTTAGAGTAAACATCACGCCACTATTCTCTTGTGAAAGCGATAAATATCATCGCTCGGTATTGGTTACCCAACTTCAGCTTTTGCGACCCCGGCAGGCAGCGTACGGCGATATTTACGACTTTGGCAACCAAATCAGCAAGCGCTTCGAGCAGCAATTACTGCGGCAGCAACAGGCTATGAACGTGCAACTACTGGATAAAGCGTTTGCTTCAAGAGCGGCGTTCAACTCTCTGACTCCACAAATCATTTATGATAAAGCCTCCTATCTTGCACAAACCCAGGGTCGTCAGTTTGTTGTCTTCGGTTATATACGTGATATCAGCTTGTTCGAGCAGTTTGATATAACGGATGACGACGAAAGCGCGCTCAGAAGAAACTTCACCCTAGACGTGTATGTGGTGGATGCTTATCGAAGCTCACTGCTTTTCCAGGAGAGCTACCATTCAGAAGCCGACTGGAATTACCCTGAAGGCCAACAAGTAGATACCAACAACAGCCTGTTCTGGCGCAAGGACTACGGCAGAATTGTGTTGAATACGGTAAATGCGGCAGTAACGGATATCGCCAATATCATTACGTGTGAGCCTTCGGTTACGCAAGTTGCAGACAAACTTGAAGATAACCTGGTGATAGGTATGGGGGCTGCCGACGGCGTGGCAGTAGGCGACACCTTTGCATTACTGAAAACTCGTACGCTCAGTCGCACCAATACCACTGGACTAACAATCCAGTACCCGCTAGAGAATGTGCTGTTTAGTGTAAGCGCAGTCAATGCACATGGTGCTGTTCTCGAAACCAGTCAGAAGGTAAACAGCACGATTGCCGATCTGTATGATTTAGTTACGCCACATCGATAATCAAATACAGAATCTTCGATATCATTTTTTGTATGAATGCCTAGCAAAAAAGTGAGTCAGCAGTTTGTCATGCACTCGGTCGTTAATGATGGATCTCGTTAGACTAAATGATAGTATTAGATTCATATTTTCTTGTTGAATATGACATTTAGATGACTACAAGTTCTGCTGAACAAGCTTATTACTGGGTGGGGATCGGTGCTTCTGCGGGCGGACTCGAACCTATCCAAACCCTCTGTGAGCAGCTGCCAAACGATGCAAATATGATTTACATTGTGGCACAGCACCTCTCACCTAAACATGAAAGTAAGCTTACTGAGTTGGTTCAGCGAGAAACACGCCTGAAAGTGCAAACCATTACCAATGGTATTGAGGCGCAACCGAACACGATTTACATCACGCCACCAAAGTATGATGTTCGGGTTAAAGGGAAAAAGATTTATCTCTCTGAGTTGGATTCCGCCAACTTTGCGAAGCCTTCCGTTAACACCTTATTTGTGTCACTTGCTGAAGAAAAGCGGGAACATGCCATCGGTGTTGTATTATCTGGAACCGGTTCTGATGGCGCACACGGAATTAAAGTGATCAGAGCGTCAGGTGGCGTAACTTACGCACAAGATCCTACCTCTGCCGGATACGATGGCATGCCGCGCGCAGCACTAGACACCGATTGCGTTGATTTTGTACTGAATCCGTCAGATATCGGCGTTCATCTTCACGACCTCAGCACAAAACTGCCCCGAGATTTGCAAATCAAAATCGAAGGTGAAGGGGTTCAGGATAAATTTCTCGAACTCATTAGTATTGTCAGAAAGCAATGTGGTGTGTCTTTCAAGCATTATAAAAAAGCCACATTGCAACGACGCATCGAACGTAGAATGCTGGCGCGGAAGGTCGACAGCTTCTCAGAGTACGTCGATTTGATTCGTGACGATAGCGAAGAGGTGCGCCTGCTGTACAAAGATATTCTGATTTCCGTTACTAACTTCTTCCGCGACCCCAATACTTTCAGCCAACTTGCGCCAGTGCTGGAGTCGATTAAAGACAGTAAGAGTAATGGCGATCCTATTCGATTGTGGGTGGTAGGCTGCGCAACCGGTGAAGAAGCCTACAGTTTAGCGATTATGCTGTGTGAGGCTCTCGGTGGCGTGGAGAAACTGAGCAGCGAAGAGCATCAGATTTTCGCATCTGACGTAGACACCGATGCGCTCACCGTTGCTCGCCGCGGTATTTATAGCGAAGCATCCATGGCAGATGTACCGCAGCAGTTCAAAGAGAAGTACTTTCGCAAGAAAGGCAATGCGTATGAAGTGATTGATGAGATCAAGCGTATTATCTTGTTCTCCGGTCACAATATCATTGACGATCCACCGTTCCTGCGTATCGACCTCATTACCTGCCGCAACCTGCTTATCTACTTCGATCAGGAATTGCAGAAAAAAGTGTATCGTATATTCCACTACTCCTTGCGAGACCGTGGACACTTATTTCTGGGCAAATCTGAAAGTACCTCTCAGGTTACGGATATTTTCCGTGCTGTTAATTCACAGGAAAAGATTTTTCAAAAACGAAGCGTGTCTTCCTATAACCCGCAACGCTTTCATTTAAGTGGAAAGGCGTCGGTTAGACTAACTGAAATGCCGGCAAGAACTACGGATACCAGCCAACCACCGCAACTACCCGACGCCCTGGTAGAACAGCTTGGCGATGCCTGCATTCTGATAAACGATAACCTGGATGTAGAACATACTTATGGCAATAGCACCAACTACATCAAGTTTCCGAAAGGAAAGCCGTCGTTTAACCTGAGTGAAATCGTGCTGGAAATGTTCAGACACGAAATTCGACCACTGGTTTACAAAGTCACCCGCACGAAAAAGCAGTCTGAAAGTCAACTGCGCCGCATGACGATTGATGGCAAGAAGTATCAGGTTAAAATGAAGGTGCTGCCGGTTCAGATTGAAGAGCAGGATGAAAAGTTTCTGCTGGTCTGTTTCGAACGCTCAGCTGAAGCTATCAATGAATCGGATGCGGTTATTCTTGACGAGAGTGCTGCGCGGATAAAAGAGCTTGAAGACGAGCTATCCATGGCTCGTGAGCATATTCAAACCGTGGTGGAAGAACTCGAAACATCAAACGAAGAATTGCAGTCGATGAACGAAGAGCTGCAATCGTCGAATGAAGAGTTGCAATCTTCCAATGAAGAACTGGAAACCACGAATGAAGAACTCCAATCTACCAATGAAGAACTGGTAACAATGAACGACCAGCTCAACGACAAAACCACGTCGCTTGAGCAAGTGACCAATGAGTTGGTCAACATTAAAAACTCTCTGGCTTTCCCGTTGGTTTATCTTGATAGCAACTACACGGTTGTACGAGCCAACCAAGCTGCCAAAGCAACGTTTAAGTTAAATTCCGATTTGGACAATTTTAACGAGCGCATCCGCGAGCGGTTCGACGGCATTAAAGTGCGTGATTTAGTCGATGGCGTAACTGATTCCGGTAAAGAGTTAACCGTTCCTCTGGAAGGCGAAAACGTATACTACAGCCTTCAGGTTACTCCTTACTTTTCAACTAACAACAAAGTTGAAGGCGCTATTTTTAGCTTTATTGATAACACCGTGCTGGTTAATCATCAACACGAACTCAACGAAAAACGTGAACAGGCGCAACGTGCTAACCTGGCAAAAACGGAGTTCCTGGCCAATGTCAGTCATGAAATTCGCACCCCGCTAAATGCAATTGTCGGTGTGAACGAGGTGTTCGGCCTTAGCGTTGACGACGATTCGAAGCGAGAGCAATTACTTAAGATCCTCGACAACGCTACCCGCAAACTAAAAGATTTGCTCAATGATCTGCTCGATTTTGCCAAGTTGGAATCGGGCCAACTATCTCTTGAACACACGGAGTTTTCTCCGAAAGATTTAGTTGAAGACTTAATTGAGCTTTACGCAGTTGATAACGAAAGAGAAGACCGCAAAATCTCAGCGAACTTCAGTGAAGATCTACCCGATGCATTTATCGGCGATCCGTTGCGAATACAACAAATTGTCACCAACCTGCTTTCCAATGCGATTAAATTTACCGAGTCGGGAAGTGTCAAAGTGTCTCTTAGTGGACATTGGGATAGTGGTGTATATCGCCTGCTGGTCAAAGTTACTGATACTGGCATCGGTATGTCAGAAGAAAACCTGCAGCAGATTTTCGAGAAATTTACCCAGGCGAATTCCAGTATTGCGCGACGCTTTGGCGGGTCAGGATTAGGTCTGTCGATTGTTAAAGAGTTAGTGGCGCTGATGGCCGGTACGATCTCTGTTTCCAGTAAAGAGAACGCGGGTACTACCTTTACTATTACACTGCCATTGCAAACGCCCAAAGCTGTTATGGAAAAACGCCCCCAGTCTGACAAGCAAATTAGTAAGTTAGCCACCGCCGACAATAGCCGCGTTTTAGTTGTGGAAGATAACGATGCTAACGTCTTTATTCTTACTACGTATCTGGAAGAACTCGGCCTGACCTACGATGTGGCTGAAAACGGTAAGCAAGCGTTAGAACAGGTAGAGAAGCAGCACTACGATGTCATTTTACTAGACTTGCAAATGGACGTCATGGATGGCTTCGAATTCTTTGAAGTGCTGACTACAGAGAAACCCGATATTGCGAGCAAAACAGACGTAATCGCAGTCTCGGCCCACGTTCATCAAGACATAATTGCACGCTGCCTAAAAGCCGGTATGAGCGATTTTCTGCCTAAGCCCGTAGAAATAACCAACTTACATGAAATTCTTTTAAGATACCTGAATGGAAGAAACACCAAAAACGAAGATTAGGTACCCTGAGCCAGGCCCGGTTTATTTTATCGGTGCCTCTCTTGGCGGTGTAAAAGCGTTTATCTCTCTGGTGGAAAAACTACCCGATGATTTTCCTGCCCCTGTCTTTTTATTGCTGCACCGAATTAAAGACAGCGACAAGAAAGGCGGCGATATGCAAATGGTATTTCAGGCGAAAACCCAGCTTACCGTGAAAAATGCACAAGACGGTGAGGTCGTTCGCGGTGGTCACATTTACCTGCCCCCAGACAACCTGCACATTGGCGTAGAGGACAATCGCATCCGCTTTTATGAAGAGCCTGACTTCTCTTACTGGCGTCCGTCTATCGACTTTTTGTTTAAGTCGGCGGCAAAAGAATACACTGAACGGGCTATCTGTATTCTGCTTACTGGGAACCTTGATGATGGTGTTGCTGGCCTGCGGGAAACATCTGCACAGGGTGGCATCACCGTGGCACAATCACCGGAAGACGCTTACGCGCCTTACTTGCCACTAAATGCCGTGCTCAACGACCACCCGTCACACGTGTTGCCGCTGAATGATATTCCTGCACTGATGTGCGAACTGGCGCAGCACCCATTTTCTGATGTTCAGAAAACGGTGGCCGAGGAATCTGCCGTTGTTGCCCAACAACTAAAAAGCCGCCTGAAGTAAACTTCTGGCGGCCTTGTTGTATTCGCAGGATGCGAATGCATATCCTGTCATTCAGGACTATTTTTTCAAGGTGATTTTTCCAAATACCGACGCATCGATATAACCCAAATTTTTACTGCCATCTACTGGCGTGATTTCGTGTGAGCCGACGAAATGTTCGCGTTCTTGACTACCGTCGTTATCACAGTAAGCCAACATGAACCCCATTACTTTGCCTTCGCTAAGCGTAACAGGTTTACCCGGTTTCGCCGTGGTAAAGGAATCGTCGTAAATGTCGATAGCCACTTCCCAGGTAATGGTATACGGCGCTGCTTCTGCGCGATGTAACACACTCGTCACGTGGTCGTTTAACAACACCACGCCGTCGTTATCGCCTTTGTCGCCGAAGTCTGCTGCATTGCCGTCTAATGCAATATGATAAGCAAACGCATTGTAACTGTACTGATGATTGCCGCCAGACGCATCTTCATCGATAAAGACTTCCAGAGCATCATCGTCCCAGTACTTATCTTTGGGATCAGGATGTGTATCTATCAACACGTCATCGAGCATTTCCACCAACAAATATAGCTTACCTTCATCCCATGCCAGTTTAAAACGGCCAGAAAAATCCTCTTTGGAGGGCATAGTGCCCACCATCAAATGCTCTAGCGGGTACCACTGTGAAGTTTCCCACACAGCATCATCGGCTGCCCCGTTAACCACTACGCCGTCTTTTGCAAAGCTTGCATCCATGGCCAACGCCGCAGGTGACAGTAGACTCAAGCTTAATGCAGACAGGGCAAACAAATTCGTTTTCATAAGTATTCCTTGAACAAGAAAGCGTTAACGTTATCGGTAACATTTCACATGATTTTTACACACTGAGGTTGGAATGTGAACTGCTATCGTGCTGTAGATAAAAGGTTGATGTGATGAAAGAACGTGATTGCCGCCCAGAGAACCCGGGCGGCAGATTGCGTATTACAGGTTGTAACCACGCTCTTCGTGGCTGGAAATATCCAAACCTTTTTGCTCGACTTCTTCGCTCACTCGTAAACCATTTGTAAGCACTGATACGACTTTTAATAGCAGCCAGGACACCACGGCCGTATAGGCGAATACCGCAACAATGCCGATCAATTGCACTGTTAGCTGCTCGCTGATAGAGGTGTTATCACCACCAAAGCCGTAGCCGCTGAATAAGCCAAGATCGGGTGAACAGAAAACACCGGCCAGGAAAGTCCCCAAAATACCGCCAACACCGTGTACGGGAAATACGTCTAATGAGTCGTCGATTTTCCACTTCTGTTTGATAAGGTTTGTGCAGTAGAAGCACACCACACCCGCAAGCAAACCAATCACCAAACCAGCCGCTGGGCCCACATAGCCAGATGCTGGGGTAATGGTACCCAAGCCAGCTACCATGCCGGTAACAATGCCCAGTACCGATGGCTTGCCGTATTTTTTCCATTCAATGGTCATCCACGCCAGTGAACCGGCTGCCGCACTGATATGCGTGACCAGCATAGCCATAGCCGCATCGCCATTAGCCGCTACAGCACTACCACCATTAAAGCCAAACCAGCCTACCCACAGCATACCGGCACCGGCTACCGTCATAGTGAGGTTGTGCGGAATAAGGTTGGCGCTGCCGTAACCCAAACGGTTACCTACAACCAGCGCAGCCACCAGTGCGCCCACACCTGCAGTGATATGCACTACCGTACCGCCAGCGAAGTCCAGCAGGCCCATCTGCGCAAGCCAGCCGCCGCCCCACACCCAGTGACACACCGGAAGATACACCAGTACCAACCACACCAGGGCGAAAATCAATACAGAGGAGAACTTCATTCTTTCAGCGAAACCGCCCACCATCAGCGCAGGCGTAATAACCGCGAAGGTAAGCTGGAACATGAAGAACAAGACTTCGGGAATGGTGCCGGAAAGGGTGTCTTTGCCCACCCCATCTAAGAACATTTTCGAGAAATCGCCGATGAAGCTATTCCCTTCACCAAACGCAAGGCTGTAACCGGCAATCAGCCAGATGAGCGACGCACCACAGGCAATAGCGAAGCACTGCATCAGCACCGAAAGCACGTTTTTACTGCGCACTAGGCCGGCATAGAAAAATGACAGGCCCGGTAAGGTCATAAACAATACCAGTGCGGTGGAAGTGAGGATCCAGGCAGTATCGCCGGTGTCGGCAGACGCCTGAGCAAACGCCGGGTACGGCAAGAGTAAAGCAACAGCTAAAAGCCAGTTACGCATAATGATGTCCTGATTGTACTAAATGAGTTTGGATTTATTTGCGCCGTGGTGGCGTCTTTTTATGTCCGTATTGTAGGCCGCATGCTGCAATGGTCTTTGCCCTGCTATTCATGCCTTCCGGTCGCGCTTGTTGGTTTTATTGTTGCGAGACGCACTTTTTACCAAATATACCGGGGGGAGACGTATTAGTAAAAAGTATAAATTAGTGGAAATGCTTAAAGTTGGCTTGTCCTTCGCACAGGCTTTGCGTTTTCCTGCTGATATTGTGTGGGGGTCATGTCGAGCACATCACGAAATACACGACTGAACTGAGAAGGTGAAGAGAATCCCACTTCTAATCCTACTTGTGTAACCTGCATACCTTCTGCCAGCATCTGTTTTGCCTGATCCAGGCGGAATTCTTTCAGCAGTTCGTTAAACGTTTTATCAAATATTGCTCGAAGTTTACGGGAAAGCTGTCTTTCACTCACCGCCATTTCGCTGGCCATGGCTGCCCTGTTAAAACTTTCTTCTGTGTATTTACTTTCTAAGATGTTGACGAATTTGAAGTAGAAGTTTTGATCTTTTTCATCAACAAAATCAGGTAGGCTTGGCGCTTCATTATCTGAATTTTCTGTACTCACCTCGACGATTTGGATCTGCTGTCTTTCAAGTACGTTTCTGATTCGTAACAGGAGCAGCTCAGATTCCACGGGCTTCGTTAAGTAGCTATCAGCGCCGGCTGAAAGCGCATCGCGGATACTCTTAGGGTCGCCAAATGCCGACATGACGATGACTGGTATGCGAAGCTCGTCAAACTGCTCTCTTACCTTCACAATTAATTCCAGCCCATCCATACCCGGCATTTTATAATCTGTGACGATGAGATCGGGTCGCATGCGAGATGCAATTTCTAACGCTTGTCTGCCTGATCCTGCGACCAAGCAATGATAATGGCTTCTAACTTGTTTATGCAGGTAGTGACGCAACTCATCGTTGTCGTCGACAATCAAAATGAGCTTGTCTTCCAACGGCGGCGTTAACATGACATCGTAGTCTGGACGCTCTGGCTCATTAGCGGCGACAACAGAATTTTCCTCACTCTGCTGATATTCTGTATTAATCAGGGGCAACCAAATGCTTACGCTAGTGCCTTCATCCAACGATGACTTGAGCTTAATATGGCCGTCGTTAACGTTTACCAATTCTTTGACCAGTGCAAGACCGACACCCACCCCATCTTTACTTTTATCCAGTTGCGCGTAACGCTCGAAAATTTTCCCTTTCATATCATCGGGAATACCTTGCCCATTATCGCTAACCTCAATGAGTAATTGCATCGAACGCTCACTGATCTTAACCGTGATATTGCCCCCCACGTGGGTATATTTCACCGCATTAGAAACTAAGTTACTTAGTATTTTTTCGAGGGAATCCTCATACAGCAGAATTGATTTTCCGGTAGAACACTTGACTGACAATGTCTGCTCTTTCGCTGCTGCAAATGGCTTCAGGTCGTAGGTAATTTTGGGGATATCGTGGTCAAGGTCGTAAAGCTGTTTAGGTCGACTGCGCATATAATCGAGCTTTTCCAGCTCAAGCATCTGATCGACCAACACCTGAATACGCAGCGCGTTGCGATTTGCCGTATCAAGTAGTTCAGGCACTTCAGCATCAGCGGGGGATTTCATAATTTGGCTTATCGGGCCAACCACTAGAGCAAGAGGTGTGCGGATTTCGTGAGACAAATTGGCCATAATTCGCTGCCTTTGCCCCAAAACATGATTTAGAAATTCGCCGCTGTTTTCTAATGCGGTATGTTTCTCATCCACCAGCTTGGATAGCATCTCCCCCTGCTCGCTGACACGATGAAGGTAATTGCGATACCCCAGGTAGCTCAAAGCCATCAGCGCAATGATATATCCAATCATCGCCTGCCAAGTACGCCACCATGGTGGGATAATTATTATATTTATCTTGGTAACAGGCTGTTCAATATAGCTGCGCGAATCAATCATCCGAATTTCCAGCGAATGATTGCCTATTTCAAGTTCAGCCAGTTCGATTACCCAGTCTTCTGGTTCGAGCTGTTTCCATTCACTATTGCCTGAACGATACTGATAGGAAACTATAGACCTATCCATATAATTTACTGACGGAAGTTTTATGTGCAGGTCAGATTCTTCCTGACGCACAGACCCAGAGGGTGACAGTTCTCTCCAGTGCTCGGCTCCATTAGAAGACACTTCAATGGAAGATAAAGGGATAATATGTTCGGCTGTACTCAGGTTACCTAAAATATGGTCAAGTTCAGGCCTTTTCAGGCGATATAAACTCCTGTCACCTTTTAAAATCACATGCTCTTCTGAAGCAGCAAGCCCACCAAACTCAAAATCACTATCAGAAACGCCGAAGCCCGCGCCAATTAAGATCTTTTCTTCATGCTCTTTTCCTATGGCATACGCCCCATGGTTAGAAGCTATCAACCAATATTCATCTATTCCGCTGATGCCCCTCACAAAACGTGGCTCAGAATGTACTTTCTCTAGTTCTTTAGTTTCTTCGGAAATGATAAAAGCTCCACTACCCGACGTGCCGACTGCAATTACATTATTATCAGCGTATATTGAGCTAAAAACATGGTAAGAATGATCGACGTCGAGAGCGTATTTAAATATTCGCCCATCTGAATCTATCTCGAATAATCCGACGGCATCGACAGTTACCAGAAGCGCCCCATCGTCTTTGAGGTAGCTGTTTGATATTTCGTAGGGAAATATCTGTTCATTTCCCTGTGTGCCATCGACTAGAACTAGTTTGTCCTTTCTATTAATCAGAAATATCGCTCTACCATTTAAATCGTACACTCTGACGATTGAATCAAAAAAAACTTTAGTTTTTGCATCATCACTCATTTCCAGTGACTTCAACTCTTCTGTTTCACCATCTCGATAGACTTCAAAATTACGATTTAAAAATAAAATCTCAGACGTGGTATAAAAAGGTTTTAAATCTACGTCCATAGTGTTTTCTTTATCAGGAGAGCTATTAATAACCTTAACAAAATCAGAATACTCGACGATTATTCGTGAGGGACTTTTTGTCGCTCCTAACTGAATAAACTTCTTATCTACTGGAATATCCCCAATTATTTCGGTAGCCGAAGTTAGATTCGAAAATGCAACTAATCCATCAACAGTGTCAGTAGCAAAGATATTTCCATGCTGATCTTCGTCCATATCTGTGATGATAAGAAGACTTTCTTCGTTAAGAGAAGAGTTGAGAAAACCGTTTGTGACAAACTTTTGGGATTCTACATCGAGGGTGTAAAGGGTTTCCGCTGCAACCCATATGGTTCCATCTTTGCTTTGCAACACTGTGCGAACGGGCTGAACATTGTTAGGTGTGTCCACTCGCTGTGTAATGAGTCTGCTCTCTTGTGTACTTACGTCTAGTATTATCAGTCCACTATCCGTACCAATGAAAAGCGCGCCATCGCTCTGCTTTAAACTAAAATACTCAAACTCACCTTCAACACCTAGCTCGACGGGCCCCCATTTTTCAGTTCTTAGTGAATAGCTATATAAACCTTGCTCTGAATCAATCCACCAAATTTTTTCATCAGCACTATCGACAACTAGATCTACAACTCGACTACCAACCTTGATGCCTTTTTCAACAAAGCTAAAGTCAAAATTCCTATTCGCTTTTTCAAATACATAAATGTCATTGAGTGTGCTGACGGCGAACACCTCTGAGCCAACAGATGCTTTCCAAAACCCCTTTCTAGTCAGCTCTCCAGTCTTGATTTTTTCTACTTCTAGCGATTCAATATTTAGTACGAAAATTGCATTACCAAAAACGCTTATTAATATGTGATTTTTGTCGAGACGATTGAGATCAGTAACCCAATTCGACTCCTCCTCGCTTCCATTTAAATCAAATTCTATCTTCGTGTTATCTCGTATATTTAGTAAACCGTTTTCCCCTCCAATCCAAATCGCATCGTTCAAGACTAGGACCGAAGAAGGACTTCCAACTTGTTGTGATGAGCGATTGTTTGAATAGTCGCGTCGTGAATCAGTCGCCTTTGCGATTTTGCACAGCGGGACAAGCAACAAAAAAATTAGGACAAAAGCTCTGAAAGCGCCCAAGTTAAATACCTCACGTCTTAGATGAACAAGCGAAGAAGAGTGTCTAGTAATAATGTATTCGGCGAGTTACATGCGAACTTTATTATTAATTACACAATAGGGAAAAAATTCAATGAAAAAGTTAGAAAGAAAAAACAAGATGCATGTTATTACAGATGAGTCTGTATTAAATTTGGTTCACGGTGGCATGGCTTCTGCAAATTCTAGTTTATTTTTGGTTGACTATATAATTCCTAAAAAGCCCCCCAAGCTTCCGTTAGAGCCAACGCCAAAAAACTAAACCAAAACCCAACTCATCCCTGCATTTTCTGCAGCAAGCTGGTCGTAAATATAGTCCCCCACATACAAACAGTGTGCGGGGGCTATTTGCCATTGTTCGGCAATCATTAATAGTGCGGTGGGATCGGGTTTAGCGGGGGCGCATTCCCGGGTAAGCACATTAGTGATGGGTATATTGTTGTTGGTAATTTTTATGTCTGAGGCTTGGCGGCAATTACGAGTTACTATGGCCATGGGCAGGTTGGCCTTTTGAACGGCTTCTACCATCGCTTTGCCGTTGTCTAGCCAGCGGGCCTCTCTGGCGTCGGCGAGTTCGTGGTCTAGAATCACCTGATGCGCGGCTTTTTGCTGCTCGCTATCGGGCAGGTTATCAATGAAGGTAAGAATGTCTTCATCTTGCGGGCAGCCAATGGTTTTGCGCATGGCGGTGAAATCCAGAGACGATTCCACCAGCGTGCCGTCTAAGTCAAAGATCACACCTTTTATGCCTTCAAGGTTCAGCATTCCATTCACTCCTGCCTCTGGTTTATCAATTCAAACTCTGAGTATACCTTTGAATTCAGCCATCTCTATTAAACTTAGGTAAACCTGCTCTTGACCGAGTTGTACTAGCACTTGCACTGAGGAATGTGCTGCCAGTTGGTGGTATAACGCGGCGACAGGTACGCCCGTTTCATGCGCCACTGCTGATTTTTCCCTTTTGCCGCCACGCCAATGGTACTGCTGCCATAACGCGCATTTATGGCATCCATACAAGCCATAAGTTTATTGTTAGTGGGGTTCTCGTCGAACAGGTCGGGCTGCTTAACATCGTCGTCTTGTACTTCTATCGCGCCCACGCCACACTTATGAAACTGTACACCAGCGCAATACAGTGTATCAGCGGCTTTGCTGGCGGTGGCTACCAGTTGGCGGGAATCTGCGGTGGCGCAGGCGAACTGGTGCTGAACGGCCTTGTGATAATGCCCACTGGCAGCAAACGGGTTGGCATGCGCAAACAGGGTCAGTGTTTTTACGCTACTGTTTTGCCGCCTAAGCTTTTCGGCTACCCGCTCGGCATGCCAACACAATGCCTGTCTAAGGCTTTGAATATCGGCAACGGGTTGTCCGAATGCGCGGGTGGCGTAAATCTGCTTTTTCTTGGGCCGGTATTCTTCCCACTCCATACAGCGGGTGCCATTCAGTTCTCTTATCGTGCGCTCAATTTCCACGGAAAAGCGCTTACGAATGGATTTTGCATCGGCGCAGGCAAAATCCCACGCTGTCTGCATGCCAGACTGTTCCAGCTTTTCGCCAATACGCCGCCCTATTCCCCACACATCTTGCGGTGTCATTTGTTGCAGTGTGCTTTGAATGGCTGTGCGATTGGCCAGCACTGCAATACCGGACTTGTCGCCTAATCGTTTACCCGCATGACTGGCGGCTTTCGCCAGCGTTGGCGTAAGGCCAAAGCCCACGCCTACAGGTAGGCGCAGCTGCTCCCACACGGCTTTACGAATACGTTCGCCATAGGCATACCAGCCTTCTTGCGGCTGCCAGTTATCGAAATACAGGAAGCACTCATCAATGGAATACACATGCTGATAAGGCGCAAAACCGGCAACCACCGCCATCATGCGATTAGACAAATAGTCGTACAGTTCATAGTTGGATGACCGCACGACTGCACCGTGTTTTTCAAGAAACTTCTGTACTTTGTAATAGGGCCCGAACTTTTTCACGCCAAGTTGTTTGGCAATATCGCACAGCGCGCAAATACAGCCATCGTTATTGGTAAGCACCACAACAGGCTTATTACGTATGGATGGGTCGAACACCTTTTCGGCTGAGGCGTAAAATCCGTTGGCATCGACTAACGCAAACATTGGCGCAGCATCCTGGTATAGCGGTGCATGCGCACAGAGCGCACCACAATGCCCTCTTCCTCAAACACGTCCCCCTCGCTCAGTACATAAGGATTATGGCTTTTACCCGGTGAAATCAGCACCATGGATTTACGGTCGAACAGCTTGCACACGAAAACACCGTTAAGGTTTGCCACCACTACATCTAACGATGTGGGCGCAGCCGAGCGATCGACAATAAGCAGATCACCGTCAAAAATGCCCACCCCCGTCATAGAATCGCCCTGGGCCTGACCGATAAAGGTGGCCGTGGGATGATCGATAAGCAGGGCGTCGAGATCCAGCCCGAGCTCTCTGTACTCCGCCGCGGGCGATTCGAATCCGGTAATACCGGCTTGTGCGACAACAGGAATAATTCTCAGCATAGGTCAAAAAATAGTTGCTCTTGATACTGTTTATTTATACAGTAATTACGAATCGAGTAACAATTAAATTTCACAACGCGCAGACTTTCGGAGAACCATCATGGCTATTACAGTGCAATATGTTGTTTCGCATAAAGGGGTAGAGAAACTGGTGACTACAGATAAAAAGGAAGCCGATCAGTACGATAAGATGCTGGATGCCGCCGACAATATCGCCACCTACATAGGCGCGAAAGGCATTAAGCTAGATGAAGAAGTGATTGAAGATTTGTCAGTCATGCTGGCAAAAAATAAAGATGCGCTAACAAAGCTGCTTAAAGGCGCTTCTGCCGATGATGTACTGGAAAGCGAATCCGCTGAAGTGGTAAAGCTACAGGCCAATAGCAAAAGCTAACGGCCTGTAACTAACGCCAGCGCGCAGCGATAGGCGTGGGTATGTCGAGTCAAACAATATTACTTTTGCTCGCAAACCGGGTAATGACTGAATACACCTCGGTAACGGTATTGCGAAGTTTTTGGCTAGCATCCAGCGAAGACTCTGAAGCCCGCTGGGTGTCTTTAGCGCCATCAGCAATCTCCACAATTTGCTGATTAATATGCTCGGCCACCGAACTTTGCTCTTCCACCGCTGACGCCATTTCAAAGGTTTGATCGGCAATAACGCTCACGGCAGAGTTAATTTCAGACAGGGTTTTGCGGGTATCTTCTACGATATTCGCACCTTGCTCTGCAGACTCCATACCGTCGTTAGAAACCCTAACGGCCCTTTCAGAGCGTTCAGCCAGGACATGTATGATATTATGAATTTTGTCGGTGGACTCCCGTGTTTTCGAAGCCAGAGAACGAACTTCGTCGGCCACTACGGCAAATCCCCGCCCTTGCTCGCCGGCACGAGCAGCTTCAATGGCAGCATTGAGCGCCAGCAAATTCGTTTGTTCTGCGATGGTAGATATCAAGCTGGCCGCTTCACCAATGTCATTGGTTGACTGCGCAAGTTCCTGTACCGTTTTTGAGATAGAACCCACTGCCTGTTTCAGCGACATAATCGCGTTTAACGCATCGTCTGCTTTGCGATTTCCTTCTTCCACATTTTTTGATGCCGAGCGCGCACTGTCTGCGTTCATATCCACCCGTTCAGACACGCTTTGAATGGCTTGTGACATCTGATTAACTGCTGAAGCAATATTCTGCGTAGCCTCGTTTTGCTGTACTACAGCCGTACTGGTGATTTCTGCCTGTTCATGAGTTGTGTTGGCTATCACGTCCAAACCACCTGCTGCATCCTCAATGCGTGCCAATGCAGTGCGGCTTCGCGCGAGTTCACAGCCCAAAATGAGTTTAGCTCTGGCTTTGTTTCCGTAATCAGCAAAATAGGTTTGCGCAACCAATGGGTTCGAATAACTCTCCGGCGAAAGTGAAATGATACTTAGCCAATCCTGCTTATTTTGATGTGCCATCCATAGGGCGCAGAGCACGAATCCAATTAGCCCCACTAACGCGGGGAGCAGTCCGGAAACCATTAACAGCCCGCAAACTGTCGTCGCTCCAACAATAACAAAAGGCAGATTCGACTTGATACAGTGAACAATAAGTTCACCCATCGACGTACTAGACTGGTCTTTGCGCAAGCGGGCATAACGAAATTCCGCTCGGTCTATCTCATTCTGCGAGGCTGGTACCCGTACCGACTCATAGCCAACAATAGCTCCGCTTTCAAATACCGGCGTTACGAACGCAGATACCCAATAGTGGTCGCCATTTTTGCGGCGGTTCTTCACTAATCCCATCCAGATCTTGCCGGCAGACAATGTCTCCCACATTTCCCTGAAAACACCAGGCGGCATATCGGGGTGTCTAACAAGATTGTGGTTTTTCCCAATGAGTTCATCGCGCTCAAAGCCACTCACCTCAACAAATTCATCATTGCAGTGAGTAATAATCCCTCGCTTATCCGTAGACGAGATAAGGCGGTACTGTTTGGGAATCGAATAAAGCTTTTGAGTAACCGGCTGATTATTTCGCATATTTCTGAATCATATCCCTATTTTTTCAAGATAGATTAAATATCGTTAAGTAAACCTTAGTGCAAATTACAACTAATGAGTAATTGACCCGATAAAAAAATCTGTTCCTGATTATAAAGGGCATACAAGTGATTGAAATTGCAGAATTTATAATTATCTATGGCCACACTGATGTGAGCCCCAGAAAAACGCTCAGCTAAGTGGGAAGTTTAGCGTCACCGTGGTACCAACACCTTCAGTGCTGTCTATGTTGATCCAACCGGTATGCGACTCCATCAAAGCTTGCGCTACAGACAGGCCGAGTCCAGTACCACCACCGGGTGGCTTGGTTGTAAAGAAAGGAGTAAAAATGAGTGGTTTGTGTTCAGGCTTTATACCTTCACCGTTATCCTTAATATAGATTTTCAGTGCTCCCGGCATAATGGCGGTGACCACCGTAATTGCACCTTTCTTGCCACAAGCATCTGCGGAATTTTCAATCAGCGATTCTATAACACGCTTAATTTGCTTACGGTTAACTTCAATGCCTTCATGTGTGAGGGTGGGCATCATCTCAAGGCTAATCGACGCTGGTAATTTATGAATAATGTCTTCAACGCAATATTGCAATAAATCGTCAATTTCTTCCCAACGTTTTTCAACGGTGACTGGCGAGGAAAATATTTGCAGCGACGATACTATCTCAGCAATACGACTCGCTCCCTCAAGGGAGGACTGCTGAATGTCGTCTAACATTTCACGCACGTCCTGTAGCATGTATTTCAGCTCAAGATCATGAGGGAGGTCTTTCAATTCAGAGTCCGACCGAACTATCTCGCTTTTGAGTTCATCCCAAGCTTCGAACACATCTCTAAGCATGTGGCCCTGAATCTCACAGTTACTCTTAATAAAGCCGATGGGGTTATTGATTTCGTGAGCAATACCCGCTGCAAGCTGACTGAGAAGAGTCATGCGGTCTACCATACCTGCGTCATGAAAATCAGCTTTTGAAGCAGTATCTAGCTTCGCCGCTTTTTCTTCGGGCAAGTGAGTGAGTAAGTGTTGATAAATTGCGCGTGTTTCACTGAGGGCTTTACGCAAATTCTGATTGGCCAGGTAAGCATCCCGAGAGTAGTTGTTTAGCATGTCTTCTGCTGCCACTCGGGCAAGTTGTTCTCGACTCAGCTTGCGCTGCAATACTGCTATTTGCTGTTGAAGTTTACTGATTTCTGAACTCACATCACTCTCCGGCAGCCGCGCGACTTTGTGCGGCCGTTACAATTGGATAAGACAACGGACGTCCTGAACACAGCCAGGCGCAGCACAAGATTGTCAAACCATCTACTACTTCTAGCACAAATTACAACATACGCCCCACTTTTCCAATCGAGCCAGTCTAATTTCATCGTCTACAAACATGTGTGCTGGCCGCGAATTGATCACGCTTTTATTGCGATCCGGATCAGAGTAAATGATCGCCAACAACCTGTGGATAACTTTGTGCATTGTTTGTATACATAGCGTTGATGAGGTGGACTAAATCGCTCTGCAAGCCGCATAGTGAAGCCATTCAACAGCCGTCAAGACCCTATATGGCAAGGTGTCGATCAATTCAGCAGATATAAATAGTAGATGAAGTAACTATAGCCTTTGGCAAATACAACAAAAGTTGTGCCTGTGGAAATTGTCAAACTGTTTGTGGATCGCTGTTTCGGAAAAGTCAGGAAAATGCAAGCTAAAATGCAGATCAGATCGGATCTTTTTCGTATTTATAATACAACCCGATCAGGGTAAGCAGAGACAAAAAAGCCCGGCTTACCGGGCTTCCAAATACGTAAGCATAAACATGCGTTGAGGGCTTATTCGCCTTCTTGATAACGCTTAGCGCTAGATACGATTTCAGCTTTTGCTGCTTCAGCATCTGCCCAACCGTCGATCTTAACCCACTTGCCTGGTTCCAGATCTTTATAGTGAGAGAAGAAGTGCTCAATTTGCTGTTTAGTCAGTTCTGGCACATCGTTGATGTCTTTAACATCACGATAGATAGTAGACAGCTTGTCTACTGGCACTGCCAGCACTTTTGCATCGGTACCAGACTCATCGGTCATGTTCAGAACGCCAACAGGACGACACTTGATGACAGAACCGCTAATGATTGGGAACGGGGTCATAACCAGTACGTCAACCGGGTCACCGTCTAAAGACAGTGTGTTGTTCACGTAGCCGTAGTTTACCGGATAGTGCATGCAAGTAGCCATGAAACGGTCAACAAACATTGCACCGGTGTCTTTATCTACTTCGTATTTTACCGGATCAGCGTGAGCTGGGATTTCGATGATGACATTCACCACTTCTGGCATATCTTTACCAGCTGGAACGTTATTAAGGCTCATGAAATAGTCCTTTGGTTTGCTAAATTAAAATAGGATTTTTCCGGGAAAGGAAACTTATTCATTCCCTTTCCCGGCGAAATCGCCGCCTAAGTATACGGTGACTCCGGACAAATAAAAACTGCTTACGACCCATGTCTTAAGCAGCTTTCGTTATTTCTCGTTATTTCTTTGCTGAATAGAGCCTATTCAGCTTTGTTCTGATAACTCAGACAGGTTTCCACTTCTTCTTTGGAACCCAAAATCACCGGTACTCGTTGGTGAATTTCTGTTGGCATCACCTCCATGATACGGCCAGTTCCAGTATCTGCCAGACCACCCGCCTGCTCCATCAAAAATGCCATCGGGTTGGCTTCATATAATAAACGAAGCTTACCGGCTTTTGACGGATTACGGTTGTCGTACGGATACATAAAAATACCACCGCGACACAGTAAGCGGTGAATATCACCTACCATGGCTGCTACCCAGCGCATGTTGAAATTCTTTTCGCGTGGACCATCGGTACCGGCCAGCAAATCTGCGATGTATGCTTTCATTGACGCTTCCCAATGACGCTGATTCGATGCGTTGATGGAAAACTCTGACGTTTGCTCTGGCACCTGCACATTGGGGTGCGTTAGCAGGAAACCACCATGGGTTTTATCCAGCGTATAAATGTGGGTACCGCGACCTGTGGTTAACGCCATCATGGTAGACGGGCCATACAGCACATAACCAGCAGCAACCATTTGCGTGCCTGGCTGCAGAAACGCAGAAGGATCATCCGCTTCCATCCACTGTGGCGCATGGGCGATAGAGAATATGGTACCAATTAGACTGTTAATCTCAGTATTCGATGAGCCGTCTAACGGATCAAAGCTCACCAGGTAATTCCCTTCAGGATTACATGGCACAACCGTATCTTCTTCTTCAGACGAAATCGCTTTAACGTAACCCGAGTCGCGCAACGTATCTTTCAGAATTTGGTTGGAAATCACATCCAGCTTCTTCTGCGTTTCGCCCTGTACGTTTTCACTCAACGTGGAGCCCAGTACACCTGCCAGTGCGCCCTGACTTACCCGGAACGAAATTTCCTTACAGCCCGCAAGCAAAGTACGGATAAGCAGGATCAGTTCGAGGGGAGCGCCGTCTTGTTGAAGTTGAGAATTTAAACGTTTCATTGTGTGCAATAGCCTTTTTGATTTATGTAGGGTAACGACTGAACGCTGCCGGGCATTCCCGCCCGTCTTTGGCGAACAAATCAGAACTGCAGTGGTTAGTTATTATTATTGGAAATTAAACACGATTTCGATCATGTTTTATTTGTACAGCAGCAGTTAAAAATGATTGTAACCGCGAATGCCGCTCAGGGAAACGGCTTATTCACAGATTGGCTTTTACTCCTGGTCACAACGCTCATGTTGGCGCGCACGGTAGGAGTTCTGCTAAAGTAGCGCTCTTAATTGGATACAGGATTTTTATGCACGTTCATATTCTCGGGATCTGCGGCAGCTTCATGGGTGGTATTGCCGCAATCGCCAAATCACTGGGCCACAAAGTTACCGGCTCAGATCGCAACGTTTACCCCCCAATGAGTACGCAACTGGAAGCACTGGGCATAACGCTTACCGAAGGCTACGATACTGCACAGTTTGAGCCAGCACCGGATATGGTGATTATTGGTAACGCCATGTCGCGGGGAAATCCTGCCGTTGAATATGTACTGAATCGCAATCTTCCTTACACCAGTGGCCCTCAGTGGTTGCTCGATAACCTGCTCACCAGCCGCTGGGTTATCGGTGTTGCGGGCACCCACGGGAAAACCACCACTTCAAGCATGGTGGCATGGATTCTCGAATATGCCGGTCTTAAACCTGGTTTTCTGATTGGCGGTATTCCGGAAAACTTCGGCGTATCGGCACGCATTGGCGAAAGCCCATTTTTTGTGATTGAAGCAGACGAGTACGACAGTGCCTTTTTCGACAAACGTTCCAAATTTGTGCACTACCGCCCGCGCACGCTAATACTGAACAACTTAGAATTTGATCACGCGGACATTTTTCCCGATTTAGCGGCCATTCAAACCCAGTTTCACCACCTGGTGCGCATGGTACCGCAAAACGGCCTTATCCTGTCTCCGCAGCATGACGAAGCATTGAACGACACATTGCAAAAAGGCTGCTGGTCAGAGCAACAATTTGTTGGCTCTGACTGGAAAGCCGAGCTGCACGCAGCCGACGGCAGCCGCTTCGACGTAATATATCAAGGCGGACTGGCTGGCACGGTAAATTGGTCGCTGTTGGGTCAGCATAATGTTGATAATGCGTTGATGGCTATCGCTGCGGCCCACCACGCAGGTGTAACGTTAAGCGATGCAATCGCAGCACTGGAAACGTTTAAAAACGTGAAGCGCCGCATGGAATGCAAAGGCTCGGTAAACAACATTACCGTTTATGACGATTTTGCCCATCACCCTACGGCAATCACCACTACGATAGCGGGACTACGCAATAAAGTGGGTAACGCACGTATTATCGCTGTACTTGAGCCGCGCTCTAACACTATGAAAATGGGCGTACATCAACATACTTTAGGGAATAGCTGGCAACAGGCAGATGAAGTCATTTTATTCGAGCCTGCAGGGATGAACTGGTCGCTCAACGAGATAGCCGAACACAGTGAAACGCCTGCTTACTGCTATCATGATGTAGAAAGTATTGTGCAAAAGGTGGCTGCTATCAGTCAGCCGGGCGACCACGTATT
Organism: Alteromonas sp. ABH2_165; assembly: GCF_056159945.1. Taxonomy (NCBI): domain Bacteria; kingdom Pseudomonadati; phylum Pseudomonadota; class Gammaproteobacteria; order Alteromonadales; family Alteromonadaceae; genus Alteromonas; species Alteromonas sp. ABH2_165. Next base: position 80,449 of record NZ_JBSWWF010000010.1, on the reverse strand, counting down.
GGTAATGAGTAATGGCGGTTTTGAAGGTATTCATCAGCGTTTACTAGACGCCCTTGGTAGCAAATAGATTCAAAGGAAAAGCACCAACTCACAGAGTTAATCAGAGGTTTTTACATGACGACGAATACCGTCACGCTAGCGATTACTGGAGCATCAGGCGCGCCCTACGCATTGCGGTTACTGCAAATTCTGGTCAAGGCAGACTACGACATATTCGTGCTGATATCATCGGCAGCGAAGGTGGTTTTCGCCACTGAAGAAGAGGTAAAAATTCCCTCTCGCCCTGAAGATGCTGCCGCGTTTTTCAGCGAGCGATTTGGTGCTCGCGAAGGCCAGATCACCGTTTGCGGTAAAGAAGAATGGTTCTCCCCGGTAGCATCTGGCTCTGCGGCACCAAAGAAGATGGTAGTTTGCCCCTGCTCTACCGGCACTTTGTCGGCCATTTCCGTGGGCGCCAGCGACAACCTTATCGAGCGCGCTGCAGATGTAGTGTTGAAGGAACGCGGACAGTTAATCCTGGTTGCCCGGGAAATGCCCCTTTCAACTATTCATCTGGAAAACATGCTAAAACTGTCACAAATGGGTGCCACAATCATGCCTGCATCTCCAGGCTTCTATCATAATCCACAGAAAATCAGCGATTTGGTTGATTTCGTCGTGGCCAGAGTACTCGACCACCTGGGCATCGACCAAACACTCATGATGCGCTGGGGCTACCACCACACTAACGACAAATAACAATTTTAAGAGGAACCGATATGCAGGTGTTTGCAAAACGGACTGTTGCACTTTCTTTCTGCCTGGTATCCACGCTGGCCACCAGTTTACCGGCATTTGGCTGGGGACAAACCGGTCACCGGGTTACCGGCGCTATTGCTGAAAACCATCTTTCACCCGCAGCGAAAGCGGCTGTAGTAAAACTGCTACCCCATGAATCACTGGCAGAAGCCTCCACGTATCCTGATGAAATGCGTTCTAATCCGAGTGAATTCTGGCGCAAAATTTCGCCGCCCTGGCACTACGTTACCGTGCCCAAAGGCCATGAGTATCATGAGGTGGGTGCCCCAGAACAAGGCGATGCTTATAGCGCGCTACAGCACTACACAAAAGTGATTAAAGACCCGCAAGCCAGCCGAGAAGATCGTCAGGTTGCGTTGCGCTTTATCGTACATATTATCGGCGATTTACATCAGCCTTTACACGCAGGTAACGGCACAGATCGCGGTGGAAATTCAGTAAAAGTGCGTTTCTTCTGGGAAGACAGCAATCTTCATTCAGTTTGGGATTCGGGCATGATTGATTCAAAAAACCTGTCGTACACAGAGTGGACCGACTGGCTGGATAGAAAAATTACTGCCAAACAGGCCGAAGATTGGCAAGAACTTGACCCCAATGTCTGGATCAAAGAGAGCACTGAAATTCGCGATACTCTGTACCCGGAAGATGCGAACAACATGTCTTACGACTATGTTTACGACTTTCTACCGGTAGCCAAAACCCGCTTGCAACAAGCTGGTGTGCGTATTGCGGCTTACCTGAATAACGTATTTGCTAAGAAATAGCGTTAAAAAAACCTTCCGGGCACATGCGCGGAAGGTTTTTCAGTACTGGGGTGTTAAACCTCAGACTAATCCAAATCAAGCGGTTCCGGAGACAGAATAACGCCGGTGCTGTCTGCATACAGATGATCTTCAGGTAAGAATGTCACACCACCGAAATTAACTGGGATATCCACTTCTCCAACGCTTTCTGACTCGGCATTTACCGGAATAGAAGCTACGGCAAGAATACCGATGTCCATATCTGCTAGTGTATCTACCTCACGAACACTCCCGTATACCACAATGCCTTCCCAGTCATTATCGATAGCAAGCTGGGCAGAAGCGGCATCGACCAGCGCACGACGGGTAGAACCGCCACCGTCAACCAACAATACCTTTCCTTCACCCGGCTGAGCCAATACACGATCGATAAGACCGCGATCTTCGAAGCACTTAATCGTTGTGACTTCGCCGCCAAACGAATAACGCCCGCCATAACTGACGAACATAGGGTCGACCACGTCTACGCTGTCTGCAAATAAATCGCATAATTCAGAGGTGTTATAGTCCATCGCTGTGCCTTATTGCTGATGAGAGAAAGGGAGGTGCTGGTTGTGAAACCGATTGTAAACTCGTTATACGCAACAGGCCGGAAAACCGCCCTATTCATGTAAGCTTAAAAGCATACGGCGTATCAACAGAAACTATTGTTAGCATAGCATTATTTGCTGTAATAAAAACACCTGCCCCGCGTTTATCAGGCACAAATATTTCCCTCTTGAACCCCTGTCACAAAGGTTTCTTTTTTCTGTCACCTGCAGTTCACAGATCGCGATTAGCTTAGTTCTTAACCAATATTATGTAGGCCAAGGCTATGCTAAACCGGAAATCCTTGACCAAAGCCGATACTGATTTGTTCTACTGGCTTTACCGACGTACACAAAAACGAAACTGCACCGCGATTGTCTGGTTGTCAAAAACCGGCGACGGCTACCTGTATTTTGCCATTGGATTATTGCTCTGGGCGTTCGAGCCTGAATTTGGTGAACTGTTTTTGTATACGGCGCTTATGGCTTACGCATTGGAACTGCCCGTTTATGTGGTGCTTAAACGTATGTTCAAGCGCCCGCGTCCTTGCGACTTTCTGCATAATCTGAACGCGCACGTCACGCCGTCAGATAAATTCAGCCTTCCCTCTGGGCATACTGCCGCAGCCTGGCTGATGGCCAGTATTGTCGCGCACTTTTATCCGCCGTTCGCTGTCATTGCTTATAGCTGGGCTGCATTGATTGGCTTATCCCGTATTCTTCTGGGCGTGCATTATCCAACGGATGTCATTGCCGGCGCGTTGCTGGGCCTCACCATTGCATCTGCGAGTCTGACTATTCTGGGGTAGTATGAGAATTCTCTATGGCGTACAGGGCACCGGTAACGGTCATATCGCGCGTGCGCGAATTATGGCGGCAGCGTTTGCCCATCGTGATGATTTTCAAGTTGATTTTGTTTTTTCAGGTCGCGACACCGACAAATACTTCGACATGGATGTGTTTGGAAACTACCGCACCTTCCAAGGACTAACCTTTATCACCAGCCATGGCAGAGTAGACAACATTGCCACGGTTAAATCGAACAATTTTAGCCAGTTTATTAAAGACGTGCGTCATTTTGACGTGTCTGGTTACGACCTGCTGATTAACGATTTCGAGCCTATCACCGCATGGGCAGCGAAACGTGTAGGGCTACCGTCAATTTCAATTAGCCACCAAGCCTGTTTCAGCTATCCGGTACCCAAGGCCGGTGATGGCGTGCTTAACAAGCTTATTTTGAAATATTTTGCCCCTACGCAAGTACAGCTCGGCGTGCACTGGTTTCACTTCAACCAGCCCATTGTGCCTCCCTTTGTCGCCGATGAGCGTATCGCCCGGCCAACTAAAAGCCATGTGTTAGTTTATTTGCCCTTCGAGCATATCGACGATATTCGCCTGATGCTGGAACCTCTCACCGAACAGCAATTTATTTGCTATCACCCAGCAATAAAAGGGCATTTCCAAAATCGCCACATTAGCTGGCACCCACCATCGAAAAAAGGGTTTCAGCACGACCTGCAACACTGCAATGGGGTAATTGCCAATGGCGGCTTTGAATTGTCTAGCGAAGCTCTCCACCTAGGTAAGAAGCTGTTGATCAAACCACTACACGGGCAGTTTGAACAGTTATCCAATGTGCTGACACTGGATAAAATGGGTTTGTGTCATACCCTTTTCCAGCTCGATACCGACATTGTAGAAGAATGGCTCGACGCCCCAGAAAACGAAGCAATTCAATTCCCGCAAGACCCATCACTACTGATTAATTGGTTGAAAAATGGTGACCTGCACGATACCCAAACCTTGTGCGACGCACTGTGGGCACAGGTACAATATGGCGATAAAACTAAAGAGCGATTATTGGCGCTTGCAATTTAGCACCGCGGTGCCATCATAGCAGCAATTTCAGTCTTTCTTTGCGGGTTCGTTGTGCGCAGAAAACCCTTCTTTTTAATCGTGCTGCTTTTGGCTGCCAGCAGCCTGGCGGCATGTGGATATCGCGGGGCACTCACTCTTCCAGATGAGTCTCAAAACAACAAACCGACTCCTGCCGAGTCACCCGCCGATCAATCCGGAGATACCCAGTAATGGATTTTTTCGCTTACCGTGACGGCCGCCTTTTCGCTGAAGACGTGGCGGTTTCTGATATTGCCAACCAGTATGGCACCCCGGCTTACATTTACTCTCGCGCAACCCTTGAGCGTCATTGGCATGCCTTTGACCAAGCGCTAGGCGAACACCCGCATCTTATTTGTTACGCGGTAAAGGCCAACTCCAATATTGGTGTACTTAGTGTTCTGGCAAAGCTGGGCTCTGGCTTTGACATTGTATCTGGTGGTGAATTGGCACGGGTACTGGAAGCCGGCGGCGATGCCGGTAAAGTGGTATTTTCTGGTGTAGGTAAAACGCGTGAGGAGATCCGCTATGCGCTGGAGCAAGGTATTCTGTGCTTTAACGTAGAGTCTGAACCAGAACTAGAGCGCATCAACGCGGTAGCTGCAGAAATGGGGGTCACAGCGCCTATTTCTCTACGTATTAATCCTGACGTGGATGCCAAAACTCACCCGTATATTTCTACCGGTCTGAAAGCGAACAAGTTCGGCATTCCCCGTGAGCGTGCCATTGCCACTTACGAGTTAGCAGACAGCCTGCCGAATCTTGAAGTAAAAGGCATGGATTGTCATATTGGTTCGCAGCTCACCACCATCGAACCCTTTGTGGATGCCCTTGAGCGCCTGCTGGAACTGATTGACGTGTTAGCATCGAAAGGCATCACCATCAGTCACCTGGATGTCGGTGGAGGCCTTGGCGTAACCTACAACAACGAAACGCCACCTCACCCGAAAGAGTATGCCGCCGCACTGGCTGAAAAAATGTCTGGCCGTGAACACCTAAAATTGATTATGGAACCGGGACGCGCCATTGCAGCGAACGCGGGCATCATGATCACCGAGGTTGAGTTTGTAAAAGAAGGCGATGAAAAGCACTTCGCCATTGTTGATGCGGCGATGAACGACCTTATCCGCCCCTCATTATATTCAGCATGGCAACATATTGGTCGCGTTGAACAAGACACCGATGCAACGCAACGGGTATATGACGTGGTTGGCCCAATTTGCGAAACCGGTGATTTCATCGGTAAAGACCGCGAACTTGCAATTAAACCCGGTGATTTGCTGGCGGTTCGCAGCGCTGGCGCCTATGGTTTTGTTATGGCTTCAAACTATAATACTCGCTGCCGTCCACCTGAAATTATGGTCGATGGAACTACCGTTACTGTAGTGCGTGAACGAGAAATGTTAAAAGATCTCTGGAAAGGTGAGCATAAACTTACGTAAACTAGAGAAATACAAATAAGAAAGATGTGCGCTTAATGCAAGTTCAATTTTCCAAAATGCACGGCCTGGGTAATGACTTCGTGGTTATTGATAACGTTACCCAGAACGTTTTCTTTTCAAAGGAGAAGATCCAGCAACTCGCGGATCGGCACTTTGGTATTGGCTTCGACCAGCTTTTGTTGGTAGAACCTCCCTATGATCCTGAACAGGATTTCCATTACCGCATCTTCAATGCAGACGGCTCCGAAGTGTCACAATGTGGCAACGGCGCCCGTTGTTTTGCCCGTTTCGTCAAAATGAAAGGGTTAATCAACCGCAATAAAATTAAGGTCAGCACCAAAGCAGGAAAAATGGTGTTGTATCTGGAAAAGGATGGTCAGGTCACCGTGAATATGGGTGTACCTGACTTCGAGCCCACCCGGGTTCCCATGGTCGCCAACAAACAAGAAAAGACTTACATTTTCCGTGTTGACGACAGAACGGTATTCTTAGGCGCGGCATCGATGGGCAACCCTCACTGTGTGATGGAAGTCGATGATGTCGACACCGCGGATGTGCATGTACTAGGCCCGCTTTTGGAGCGTCATGAGCGTTTTCCTGAAGGGGTTAATGTTGGCTTTATGCAGGTGGTGTCGAAGGAACATATTAAACTTCGGGTGTTTGAACGCGGCTCAGGGGAAACCCTGGCGTGCGGCAGTGGCGCTTGTGCGGCGGTCGCTGTCGGTCAGATTCAAGGCAAATTAGATAAGGAAGTCAGGGTAGATTTACCCGGCGGCAGTTTACGTATTCGCTGGCAGGGCGAGGACTCGGCACTTAAGATGACCGGGCCGGCTGAGCATATTTACGACGGACAGATTAACCTATGAGTGATGCTTCAGGTCAAACTAAGCAACCGGTAACGCTGGAACCAAATTACGACGAGGCATTCGGACTCACCGCTGAAGAAGTCAGGGCGTTTCTTCTAAAACACCCCGAATTTTTCAACCAGAATCCGGATATCTTAGAGCGCCTGGTTATTCCTCACGAGGAAAAAGGGGCAATTTCGCTGGTTGAAAGACAGAGCGAACAGCTACGCAAAAAGGTACGCCAGCTAAATTTCAAGCTCAATCAGCTTATTGGCGTTGCCAAGCAGAACGAAAAAATCTATCGGGTGTATACCGACCTGAACGTAGAATTACTGCGTTGTAAATCAGTGTCTGAGATTCAGTACAAACTGGAAACAGTACTGCAGGAACGCTTAGATCTCCACTCGGTGGTATTGCAGCTTTTCAAAGGCCCTCACGCCATGCAGGAACTGCAGCGTCGCCTGGTTATTGAAAAACGCTTTAAAGACAGCACATTCTTTTTCGGCCGTTTGAGCCAGCACGAGCGACAAGTGATTTTTGGTGAAGAAACCGCCGAGTCTGTCGCGCTGATCCTGCTTGGTGATAATCGTGATTTGGGCATTCTGGCCATAGGCTCTAACGATGCCAGTCACTTCACGCCAGACATGGATACCCTTCTGCTTAAGCAACTACAGGAAGTCCTGAATATTACTATGCCGGATTTGTTGGGGTATTGATGCCAGCGGCGGAGCAACAGCCCCCTCTGTCTGATACCTGCCAGCAATGGCTTGATAAATTTCTCCTGCACCTTGAAGTGGAGCGGGGTCTGTCATCTCACACCATTTCCAACTATCGCCGACAACTTACCTCCATCGCCCGCGAGCTCGCACTGGAGGATTGGTCTGGCCTGACGCCTTCTGATGTAAAAAGGGTAATGGCTATTGCCAAACGCCAAGGAAAGCATGCCCGCTCAATTGCGCTCATGCTCTCTTCTCTGCGTACGCTATGTCACTATTTAATAGAGAAGAACGAACTGTTCAGCAACCCCGTTGAAGGCATTCAAGCCCCAAAGCTTGGTCGACCACTGCCTAAGCAAATCAGTGTAGATGACATGCAGCAACTGCTTTCTACGCCGCAGGATTCTGGCATTGAATGCAGAGATATGGCTATGGCGGAACTGCTGTATGGCTGTGGATTACGTTTAAATGAACTCACCGGTCTGCGACTGGCTGACTGGAACAAATCTGACGGTACGTTAAGAGTGACGGGTAAGGGAAATAAACAGCGCATAGTGCCGTTGGGAAGAACTGCACAGAAAGCCCTTAGCGCCTGGCTGAAAGTACGCGGTGATTTCGCCTCCCCCTACGAACCTGCTGTATTCGTCAGTAAAAGAGGCAACCGCATTTCTAACCGTCAGGTAGAAAACCGCCTTAACGCGCTGGCGCAATCACAAGGCATGAACCAGACCGTTCACCCTCACAAACTGCGCCATTCCTTCGCCACACACGTATTAGAATCTAGTGGTGATTTGCGCGCCGTACAAGAACTGTTAGGACATGCTAATCTCTCCACTACCCAGGTCTATACGCATCTGGATTTTCAGCATTTAGCAAAGGTGTACGATTCGGCACACCCCCGCGCCCGTAAAAAGTAACAAGCAAGACTCACAGAGGCACCATGCGATTTTATAGACCGCTTACTCCGATAAAGGCGATGACCTTCGACCTTGATGACACCTTGTATAATAATGAACCGATCATTAGTCAGGCCGATGCTGCGCTAACTGCGTTTATTGCTGCAAATTTCCCTCGTGCTGCAGCGCTTCCTCGCTCTCGCTGGAACGAAATAAAACGCGAACTTATTATAAACAATCCCCCGTTGGGTTCTGATATGGGGTTACTACGACTGGAAACGCTGCGCGTCGCGTTGGCTGATGATGTCGCACCAGGCTCTGCGCTCGAGCAGGCAGCACAGGATTGCTTTAATTGCTTTTACCATGCCCGCAGTGATTTCCGGCTAGATGATGAGGTTCATGAAGTCATGTCGGCGTTAGCGAAAAAAATACCTCTTATCGCGATTACTAACGGAAACGTAGATACGCAGAAAACAGGATTAACAGAGTATTTCGAAGCGGTGTTGCATGCCAGCGTCATTCGCCCCTCGAAGCCCGCGCCAGACATGTTCCACGAAGCCGCAGACATGCTGAGCCTGTCACCGGAAGCAATACTGCATGTGGGTGACAACTTAGAAAAAGATGTGATGGGTGCGATTAAGGCAGGCATGCAAAGTGCGTGGATAGCCGCTAATCGGGAGATGAACTTAAGCCGTGAAGCCGTAACTTTGCTGCCTCACGTCGAGTTATCGGCGCTGGATGACTTACTCAGGCTGGCATAAACCAGCCTCAATATCGTTTTAAACCGGACTTACTAGCTTGCTGTTTGCTCGCTGTCCTCTAATACGTTCTGGCGCATGGAGTCGCACGGACGTTTGCAACAGGGCTTACCCACCACTTTGGCAGGAACACCAACTACCGTCACGTGAGCTGGAACGTTATCAAGCACAACGCTCCCCGCGCCAACTTTAGACCCTTCTCCGATTTCGATATTCCCAAGAATTTTTGCACCGGCGCCAACAAGGACACCTTGACGAATCTTGGGATGACGATCGCCAGATTCATTGCCTGTACCGCCAAGCGTCACGCTCTGCAGAATACTCACGTTATCTTCGACAACCGCCGTTTCACCCACCACAATACCCGTTGCATGGTCGAACATGACACCTTTGCCGATTTTGGCGGCCGGATGAATGTCTACGCCGAAGGTTTCCGAGTTACGGCTTTGAAGAAACAGGGCTAACTGATGGCGCCCCCGCTGCCAAAGATAATGCGCAAGACGATGCGCTTGTACAGCGTGGAAGCCTTTAAAATACAGTAATGGAGTCAGAAAGTTTGTTACCGCTGCATCACGATTATAAACGGCTTTTATATCTTCAACTGCCGATTCAATAATCATCGGGTCGAGTAAATACGCCTCTTCAAACACCTCACGAATTGCCATGGCAGGCATCACTTCATCCGCCATTTTATTGGCCAGAATAAAGCTTAGCGACGATTCAAAATTATGATGAGTAAGAATGCATGCATGAATATAGCTCGCAAGAAGCGGTTCATTATCAGCAATTGCCTGAGCTTCAGATTTCAGCGTTAACCAGAAATCAGCATTTTGAGTAGTTACGAGCATTGACTTTCCTATTGATGCATTCGTGCATAGCGGGAAAAGATAGTGATTCGACGCCATTTATCAAGTGGCTTGTTACCAAATACCGACCCAAGTCGGTCAACAACATCTTTAATACCACAGACCGGCATTAACCGATCTAAATTACAAACTTTTAAGCACCTTGGGTAAACCGAAACGCTTTTACCGGGCGGTGTGAAAGTTCTACATCGTACCGCTATCAACCATTCGGTACCATCGCAATCGAGAATATAAAATAATTAATTGAATTCATGTATTTATCTTGAGATGCAACTTGTTGGAACAGGCCTTGTATTACTCATTCTGAAACATTCAGTCGCACAACGCGGCGAAACAAGTTAACAACACGAGGAGACTGATATGAACAGCGATCGTATTGAAGGTAACTGGAAAGAAATGAAAGGTAAAATCCAACAACAGTGGGGTAAACTCACTAATGATGATCTCGACAAGATTGATGGTCGCCGCGAAGAGTTAGTAGGTAAGATTCAGAAAAATTACGGCAAAAGCCGTGATGAAGCAGAGAAAGAAGTAGATCGCTACTTTAATTAATCTGTAGGATTCTCGAGTCAGCGTATATCAATTTCTGACTCTTTAAAATGGCCGGTTTATCCGGCCATTTTCATTTACGGCTTTCACTCAGTTTTTACCGTCCCCCGGAGAATGGTCGGCAACATAAGCGCCCCGCTTCCCCTTAGGTTTGTCTTCCCCTGCTGTACTGTCCTGGTCAGTTTGATATTCTGTCGCTGAATTCAGTTCTGCCCCTAATAAAATGATATAGGCGCTTAGGTAAAACCACATCAAAAGAATAACAATGCCACCCAGTGACCCATAGGTTTTACTGTACGAGGCGAAGGCGTTCAGATACATAGAAAACGCATAAGACGCTACGACCCAGAAAATGGACGCAAACAGTGACCCTGCTGTCACCCAGCGCCATTTAGCTGGGCGACGATGTGGGCCATATCGATATAGCGCTGCCAACGCGACATTAAATAGCAAAATCATAACCGGCCAAGTGAGCCACATCGCCGCTTTTTCACTTAATGCAGCACCCGCAATATAACTCAGCACTTCTGGCAACACTGAGATACACAACAATGCCACAATAACAAAAGCAATGATGCCAACGGTTAACACCATGCGTGCCACCAATCCCCATAAAAATGGACGCCCTTCTTTCTCGTTGTAAGTGATGTTGCAAGCCGTGATTAGGGCATTCGCTCCCTTTGAGCTACTCCAGGTGGTAATGAGCAGGCTCAGCATTACCCCCCAACTGAGGGTCGTATCTGAGTTTCCGGTAAGTTTGGTGAGTTGTTCTTCAATGATATAGCGACTATCTGTTGGCACAACGTCAATGAGATGAGCCATGTGACTGTGCAATTGTTCCGGCGTAACTAAAAGTCCGTACAGTGAAATGACCGCCGTAAGTAAAGGAAATACGGCGAGTAGAAAATAGAATGCCACGCCTGCGGAAACCAGCGAGAGATCGTGAGCGTTCTGACGAACATAAGTACGCTTTGCAATTTGCCACCAGGCGCCTAAAGAAAAATCTGAGAGCTTCTCCGCTTCTGACGAATAGTGTTTACGGTGAGTCAAAGTACACTCCGGTAATTAAAACAATGCGAAACCATTAGGCTTGGTACGCAAATGTTTACCGGTTAGTGCAGTTTTCCAGCCACTTACTCTATGCCAGAAAGAGAATGAGCAAACATCGACAGCTTACCAATAAGCGCTTCCTCATTACGAACATTTACTGCTTTTAAAATACGGTGTACATGATCTTTCACTTCGCTTTCAGGCAGGTTTACGGCCACTGAGATATCGCCGTACGGGGTATCTTTATAGAGCATGCGAGCTATCAAAACTTCTTTCTTATTCAGTGCATAGCATGACTGCACGTTTTTCCAGTCGGGTTTAATTCGAGATTGAATATTTACCACCACCATGGCCTCTCTACGCTCGCCTTCAGCCTGAGAGCCCAGCTTGTGAATGTGGAAGATCTCGATTTTGTCTACATGGTCATCAATCACCAATACTTTTTCCGACCCCACTCCCAGCCCAGCTTCATGAAGGCACTCGCTGACCTTATCGCTAAAACGGCTCTGCTGAGACGAAGCGCTAAATGCGAGTTTACGATTTTTCACCGCAAGCACACCGCTTTCCGCGAAATAGGATTCGGCCTGAACATTGTACGCCTGTACTTCTAGCTTACTGTTACACACCACAAACGCCGTTTTGATATGATCGTACAAACCTTGCGCTAAGTGGCGCTGTTGCCTGAAGACTTCTTCGTCTCGAAAGAAGCGGGCAGCACGAATAAAATGAGGCACTAATCGTTTGAATGCAACATGCTCGAAGGTCGAAAAGTCGTCGTTTTGCTCTGCTCTGCACACGCCCAGGTAAGCTTCATAGCGGGCATCCCGCATTAATAGCGCCCCAAGCATTTTTTCAGCATTCAGCGGAGACAGGATCTGCTCGATGAAAGTGGGCGCATCTTTCTGATCACGAAATACCTTTTCGCTGGTATCGAAAATATCGCCTTCGTGGAGTTTTAGAAACAAAGGCTTAAAAACAGAGAGAGAGGAGAGAGAAGCAAGTGCTTCAGGATTATGGACTGCTTCTTCCTGCACTTTAATGCGAAGGGCGACTTCCCGTTCGTTGACGAGATCTCTGAGCAACAGGAAGGTTTTATCTGCCTGAAAAACCTGATTGCATGTGGCAAGCACTCTTCCCCACTTCCGGGTAAGTGCTGCATCGTAGATTTCGATAATAAGGTTATCGAAATCTACGGTTTCATTTTTAACGTCGTAATCCATAACAGTTCGGCCATCCGAGGTCAGCATTCCAATTCAGAAAACTCAACGTTTATTGCTTAAGCCTAAAAATACTGCTACCCGTAACTGCACACCGCATCGATGAATTAACAAACAGTATTTGTAAGACTGTACCAGACTGGTTATTTTCCGTTCATTATACTTTAGTCAAAGTTACTGATATTTAATCTTGCTGTCGAGGTGTTTCGAGAATAACTATTCCTTTTAGTTACTGTATAAATTCACAGCGGGGTCTGGCATAATCAGGCGGTTTTACTAATCAACTCAGCGGTGACTTGCCTGATGGATGTATCTTTACTTCTCGACGACCTCAACGATAAACAACGTGAAGCCGTAGCAGCCCCACAAACCAACATGCTAGTGTTAGCCGGCGCGGGAAGTGGTAAAACCAGAGTGCTGGTTCATCGAATCGCCTGGCTGATGGAAGTAGAGAACATTGCGCCTTTCTCAATTTTGGCGGTTACGTTCACCAATAAAGCGGCCAAAGAAATGCGTGGCCGCATTGAAAGTTTGATGAAACGTAGCATGCATACCATGTGGATGGGCACGTTTCACGGTTTAGCTCACCGGTTGCTGCGCGCGCATCACGCCGAAGCCGGGTTACCGGAAAACTTTCAGATCCTCGACTCAGACGATCAGTACCGCCTAATCCGACGTATCCTCAAAGCCATGAATTTGGACGAAAAGCATTGGCCGCCAAGGCAGGTGCAGTGGTATATCAACGGCAATAAAGACGAAGGCTTACGCCCCCAGCACATTGATACGCACAACGACCATACCCAACAAAAAATGCGCGACATCTACGCGGCTTACCAGGAGTCTTGTGATCGTTCAGGATTGGTGGATTTTGCCGAGTTACTACTGCGTGCCCACGAACTATGGGCTCGCAATCCAGAGATCCTCGCTCACTATCAGAAGCGGTTCCGCGCTATACTGGTCGACGAATTCCAGGACACCAACAATATTCAGTACGCCTGGCTACGCATGCTGTGTAGCACTGGTGATAACACCATTATGATCGTAGGTGATGACGACCAGTCAATTTACGGGTGGCGTGGTGCTAACGTCGATAACATTCATAAATTTCTAAAAGACTTCCCCAAGCCAGAAACAATCCGCCTAGAGCAGAACTATCGGTCTACCAGTACCATACTCAAAGCCGCTAACGCCGTTATCGACAATAATACCGGCCGCCTGGGTAAAGAACTCTGGACTGACGGCGCCGAAGGTGAACTGGTATCGGTGTATGCCGGCTTTAATGAGCTTGATGAAGCCCGTTTCATCGTCTCGCAAATTAAATCCTGGTTGCAGCAAGGTCATCCGCTGGCTGAATCCGCCATTTTGTATCGTAACAATGCCCAGTCGCGGGTTTTGGAAGAAGCTCTACTTCATGAAGGTTTGGCGTACCGTATTTATGGTGGTTTACGATTCTTCGAACGTCAGGAAATCAAAGACGCTCTTGGTTACCTGCGCATGATTAACCATCCACACGACGATGCCGCTTACGAGCGCGTGGTGAATACACCAAGTCGAGGTATGGGAGAAAAAACCCTGTCCACCATCCGGGAAACAGCGCGAGCGCACAACTGTTCACTGTGGCAGGCGAGTAATTTATTAATCGCTGAGGGCGCATTAAAAGGCCGCGCAGCCAATGCACTACAGAGTTTTATTTTACTGATCACAGAGCTTGAACAGGCTACCGAAGGCCAGCCACTGGAAGAACAGGCAGATAAAGCCATCCGTCAGTCCGGCCTTTATGCCATGTACCAGGCTGAAAAAGGGGAAAAGGCCCAGGCAAGATTAGAAAACCTTGAAGAGTTGGTTACCGCCTGTAAGCAGTTTGTCGTGCCAGAAGAGGCCGATGAAATGACGCCGCTGAGTGCCTTTCTTGCCCACGCTTCTCTTGAAGCAGGAGAAACCCAGGCCGACTCCGATCAAGACGCGGTGCAAATGATGACCATCCATACAGCGAAAGGTCTGGAGTTCCCCCTGGTATTTATGGCCGGGGTGGAAGAAGGCATGTTCCCAAGCCAAATGACCAACGACGAACCCGGCCGCATGGAAGAAGAGCGTCGACTTGCGTATGTAGGTATGACGCGAGCCATGAAGAAGCTGTTTATCACTTATGCAGAAAGTCGTCGCCTATATGGACAGGATAAATACCATACGGCTTCCCGTTTTATTCGTGAAATTCCCACTGAGTGCGTTGAAGAAGTGCGGCTTAAATCCACGGTATCACGTCCGGTACATAACCGTTTCTCTCGTGCCACATCACACGAAAGCTTCGAACAAACCGGCTTCCAGTTAGGGCAGCGGGTGACTCACCGCAAATTCGGTGAAGGTATTGTGCTGAATTACGAGGGTTCTGGCGACCATGCCCGAGTGCAGGTAAACTTTGATGAATTCGGCAGTAAATGGCTGGTGCTGGCTTACGCTAAACTTCAGCCAGCCTAAGCCGATACCTTTCAGATACGTCTATAGTTTACAGAGTTAGCCTCGCTGGGGTCGGAAATGCAAACGAAAGTGCTGGTGATTGAAAGTAGCCAGAAGGGCCTTCAATTGGTGTCAAAGCTAGTGCGTAAGGCTGGCTTGATCCCTGTTGGAGTGAGCTCCCTTACCGAAGCCCAAGTGCGCTTTTCTCTGTCTACTCCAGAGGAATACCTCTGTGCGGTAGTCGCTTACAGCCTGCCCGATGCACCACATGGCGAGGCGATCGACTTTACCATTTCTGCGTTCATGCCCACCATTGTGGTGACAGACCAAGCCGATGCCGAAACCCGTAAAGCCATTCTCGGCCGTGAAATTGTTGATTATCTAGTAAAAGATAATCATCAAATTTACGACTATTTAAGCCGCCTGCTTGCCCGGTTGGATAAAAATAAATCGATTGGTGTATTGGTGGTCGATGACAAGCGTAAAAGTCGCACCGCCATGGTATCGCTGCTGCGACGTCACAACTTTCTCGTTTATTCTGCCAATGGGCAAGACGAGGCCATGGCGTACTTATCGGACAATCCGCATATTCAGCTGATGCTTGTCGATTACACCATAGATGGTAACGAAGGCATTCATTTTATCGCTGAGCTACGCCGGGCCTATTCAAAAGAAGAAATGGCGATTATTGGTATCGCGGAAGACCGAACAGGCCTACTGCCAGCTACGTTTTTAAAAAGCGGCGCCAATGACTTTTTACGTAGCCCCTTTTGCCATGAAGAGTTCTTGTGCCGGGTCATGCAGAACCTGGAATTGCTAGAGAATGTTGAAACCCTGCGTAGGGTAGCCAATTCTGATTACCTCACTGGCTTACCAAACCGCCGTCATTTCTTTTTTTCTATTGCCACGCAATATCGACAGTCGCCAGAAAATCAGGCATTAGCACTTATCGACCTAGACCACTTTAAATCGGTGAACGATACCTACGGCCACGATGCCGGCGATGCGGTGTTGAAAACCGTTGCTGAACTTATCGCATCACTCTTTAGTGATGTGCCAGTGGCACGTTTCGGCGGTGAAGAATTTTGTGTATTTCTGCCTTTCCAGTCGGCACAAGAAGCGCAAAAGCGTGTTGAAGATTTCCGTCTTCTGGTGTCAGAAACCCCCGTTCTTTACAAAGACAAGTTGCTTAGCATTACCAGCAGTATCGGATTGGTGTTTGCTCATGGGGAGAATATTGAAACCTTGCTTACAGAAGCCGACAAGCTGCTTTATAAGGCGAAGTCGAGCGGGCGAAATCAGGTTTGCGCCCGCTCTATCTGAAGTTTGCGCTGTTGCTGACGATACGCGCGCAATGAATCGGTACTGAACACCACCAGCGCCAACCAGACAAAGCCGAAGGTAATCAATCTGGACATCTCAAACGGCTCGTTGTACACGAATAAGGCCAGCACAAACATGATCGACGGCCCAATGTACTGAAAAAAGCCGAGAGTGGAATACATTATGCGACGGGCAGCTGCTGTAAAACACAGTAAGGGTGCCGTAGTCACTAAACCAGCAGCCACAATTAAGGCATTCAGAGACCATTCATTGGCAAATAAATCGCTTTGTTCACTGGCGAAACCCACCCAGTAAACCAATGCAAATGGCAACAGTAATGTGGTTTCTATAAACAACCCCGGCAAAGAATCCACCGCCACTTTCTTACGCAGTAAACCGTAAATACTGAAAGTGATAGCCAGCACCAACGCTATCCAGGGTAAATGACCAAAAGTGAAAATCAGGATCCCTACCCCAGTGAGTGCCAATCCTACCGCTACTTTTTGCATTGGCCGCAATACTTCTCCCAGGAACAAGCGCCCAAAGAACACGTTTATCAATGGATTGATGTAATAACCTAAACTGGCTTCCAACAAGTGATCGTTATTAATTGCCCAAATGAAAAGCAGCCAGTTCGCACCTAATAGCAAGCCGGCGCAGAACAGGACTTTCATGACGGTGGGGCTGCGTAGTGCAGCAGAGACTTTCGGCCATTGTTTCAGCGCAAAAATGAGCCCAAATAACAGTACTGCAGACCAGACTATCCGGTGCATCAGTATATCCATGGCCGGTAAGACCTGCAGCTGCTTAAAATACACAGGTGCAACGCCCCACATCGTGTAAGCGGCAATGGCGCAAATGACGCCGACTTTGGTGGCCTGGGAGGCGGAGGACTGACTCAATGGAATTCCACGGAAACAAAAAAGGACCTGCATTGTTGATGATATGTTTCATCAAACGCAAGTCCTTTGAGATAGCAGGCAGATTACAGCAGAAAAAGCGTTCCCAATCCGAGAAATGCGACAAAGCCGACGATGTCTGTCACGGTTGTGAGGATGACGGAGCCGCTAAGCGCGGGGTCGATTTTCAGCTTGTCCAGCAATACCGGCAGAAACACCCCGGCAAGGGCCGCTGATACAATGTTCACCAGAATAGCCAGGCAAATCACAATACCCAGGGCAGCGCTGGAGAACCATACCGACGCAACAATACCGATAATAATCGCCCAAATAACACCATTAAGGCCGCCGACTTTGAGCTCTTTCATCATTAGCGCCCGGAAGTTAGCTTTGGTTACTTGGCCCAGTGCTAGCCCCCGCACAATCAGTGTAAGCGTTTGGCTACCGGCGATACCGCCCATGCTAGCCACCACCGGCATCAGTACCGCCAGCGCAACGACTTGCTGCAACGTTCCCTCAAACATGCCAATAAACCAGGAAGCCAAAAATGCCGTTAGCAAGTTAATGCCTAGCCACAGGGCGCGGTTTCGGGCACTTTTTGCAACGGGCGAGAACAAATCCTCGTCTTCATCCATACCTGCAGACGCCATGACTTGACGTTCGTAATTCTCATTAACCAATTCACTGGCAGAGGTCACATCTAAGCGCCCCATAAGCTTATTGTTGTCGTCTACCACAGGCAGCGACGCGAAGCCCGAGCGTTGTAACTGCAGCGAGGCAACGGTGGTGTCATCGGTAACCTTCAGCACCGGCATATTCTCGATGGTGAGTTCTACCAGCGGAACGTGCTCAGGCGCCCCGAACACCTTAGTCAGCTTTACCGCAGCAGAGAACTGACCAGAGCGGTTAGTCAGGAAAATCGTGTCAGAGTGACTAGGCACATTCCGGCGAATCAGACGCAAGGCGTCTCGTACTTTAGCGTTGATGGGCAGCGCCAATTGCTCGTGGGAAATCCAGTGACCAATCTCGCTGTCAGTAAACTGCGTGGCTTCGCGAAAGAAGGCTTGTTGCTGTTCATCCAGGGCTTTGAAAGCCAGGTCCATGAGTCGCGACGGTAGCGAATCCATTAGCTCCAGCAGCGACTCCGCCTCGATGTCTGCAAACATCAGCGCCCATTCTGTATCCGGTGTCGCATCTATTAAAATTTCCCGGGGATCACTACGCATCTCAACCAGCACGTCGATTTTACGATCCCGCGGTAGCCCTTCCCAGGTAGAAATACGCAGCTCTACAGGTAATGATTCCAGCACCGTAGCGATAGAGACATCATCTTCGCTGGCAAGCGTTGTTAATACGGCGGCGGGATCTTCGTTCTGAGCGTCAGAAACCAACTCCTCAATGAGATCCGGTAACGGTTCGGCCATATTTCATTCCTCCAACATTCTGTGCTGCTGATGTTAGCTTTTTTTCACGGCAACACAACAACATAAAGTAAACTGTACCGCAAATGCCGTGAACACTTGCGAGAAAACACGTAAAATCACCGCCGATGACAACTTCTGACTCCCCAACCGCCGAAAATATAACGCCTGAACTGCCGTCGACGCCCCTAGAGGTACTGTCGAAAGTTTTCGGCTACGATAAATTCAGAGATGGCCAACAAGCTGTTATCGATGCCGTAGTGAACGGGCAGGATGCGTTGGTGCTGTTGCCCACAGGTGGCGGAAAATCTCTGTGTTATCAAATTCCGGCGCTTGTCAGGCAAGGGGTGGCAGTGGTGGTATCACCACTAATTTCACTCATGCAAGACCAAGTTGAACAACTGCGGGAAGTGGGTGTTAGCGCCGCTTACATTAACTCCACGCAAGACCAGGAACAACAGCAGTCCGTTCTTGCGCGTATCACCAGTGGCAACTTGCAGCTCTTATACGTATCGCCTGAAAAATTGCTCACTCCTTGGCTCATGTCTTTTCTGCAAGCCCAAACCGTTGCGCTGTTTGCCGTGGATGAAGCCCACTGTGTTTCCCACTGGGGTCACGATTTCCGCCAGGATTATCGCGCGCTGGGCTTACTAAAACAGCGCTTCCCAAATATTCCAGTTATCGGCCTCACCGCCACCGCAGATGCCGCCACCCAGGCGGACATTCTGGTGCAATTAAATCTCAACGAGCCCTTCGTTTATAAAGGTAGTTTCGATCGACCGAATATTCGCTATCGGGTAATGGCAAAATACAAAGCCTTTGATCAAGTACGTGACTATGTTAAACAACAAGACGGCAGTGGCATTATTTATTGTAATAGCCGTGCCAAGGTAGACGATTTACACGCCCGCTTACACAGAGAGGGCATCAGCTGTGCAGCCTATCACGCCGGAATGGACGCCGATGAGCGAGAGTATGTGCAGCGCCGCTTCCTCAACGATCAGGTCGATGTCGTTATTGCCACGGTCGCGTTCGGCATGGGTATCAATAAATCTAACGTACGCTTTGTTGTGCATCACGACGTACCCCGCAGTATTGAAAACTACTACCAGGAAACGGGGCGCGCTGGTCGTGATGGCCTCGAGTCTGAAGCGATGCTGCTTTACGATGAAAAGGATGCCGCGCGGGTTCGGCAGTGGATTGAACAAGGCGAAGCCACTGACAGGTTAAACGTAGAGTTACAGAAATTTGCCTCTATGGAAGCGTTCGCTGAAGCGCAAACCTGCCGCCGTCAGGTATTACTTAACTATTTCTCTCAATACAGTGATACCGCCTGCGGTAACTGCGATATTTGCATCGACCCACCCAAACTCATAGATGGCCTGGTGATTGGGCAAAAAATTCTGTCGTGTATTTTACGTCTAGAACAACAGGCTGGCTCGCAATACCTTATTGATGTGCTTCGTGGCAAAGCATTGAAGCGCATCATGGAAGCCGGTCATCAAAATTTAAGTACCTATGGGATCGGAAAGGAAAAGCCCGACGGTTACTGGCATAGTATGATTAACCAGCTTATTCACAAAGGACTGGTGAGAGTCGACCTTACCGCCGGAGCCATGTTAAGACTGAATGAAAATGCCCGTCAGGTATTGAAAGGCGAAGTGGCACTGGAGCTTGCTGTGCCGCGTTTGAGCTTTAAACCTGATACACGGGTGAGCAAAACACCAGCAATTTACGATAAGGCCCTCTTCAAACGCTTGAAACACCTTCGAAAAGCGCTGGCAGAAGAACACAGCGTGCCGCCTTACGTTATCTTCAGTGATGCGACACTGGCCGACATGGCTGCAAAAACACCGACAACTGTGAACGATTTCCTGGATGTTAGCGGAGTGGGTAAAACAAAGCTTGAGCGTTATGGCGAGGCTTTCCTGCAGTTAATAAAAGATTACCTCGACAGCACCCTAAATGATTAAAGCGCCGAAAAGCGGCAGCAGTGATCAGGCATAGTCGTACTTACCACCTTTCTCCAATGCACGTTGGTAGGCCGGGCGTTGATGCACCTTTTCTACATAAGCTTTAATGGCCGGGTAATCAGCTGCCTTCCCTGTAGCCACCATGGCTTCCAAAGGGAAAATCATTTGCACATCGGCCCCTGTGGGTTCGCTACCGGCAAACCAGGCATGGTTCTGCAAATGGCTTTCGGTGTACTTCAAACTCTGCTTCAGGTTAGGCCGATAGTAGGCGTTGGCAATTTCGCCTAAGAGTTTGCGAACCATAGGGCGAATAAGCCCCGGCACTTTCTCTTCTGCTTTCGAAAACACCATTAATGCTACCTTCGCAGGCATTAATGACCCTTCTGAAAAGTGCATCCAAAATTCATACTGTTGCAAACTTTGCTCGTTCGACGGCTTTGCAAAGCTGTCTTTCCCGTAGTGCCGGACAATGAATTCGATAATGGCGCCAGATTCAGCGAGCGTCGTGGTATCGGTGGTTAACACAGGTGAACGACCCAGCGGATGTACGGCTTTCATTTCAGCAGGGGCAAGGCCGGTTTTCGCATCACGCTGATATTTTTCCAGGTGATACTCCACACCCAGTTCTTCCAACAGCCACAAAATGCGCTGCGAACGCGAGTTATTTAAATGGTGAATCGTTAACACGTGCAAACTCCCTGCAAAGTAAGAATTGGTAGTAATCGTTACGCAATGTCTACTCAGGCAGTTTAGCGTTGTGAATATTAAATTTCATTAACAACACGAATGTGAATACAGAGGGGCGAAATGAAAGTTATCAATCACCTGAGAACACTGGCACACTGACGCCGGATTTCTTACACTGCCCACCTGATTGTCAATCTGGTGGTCATTATGCCGCTTACTCATCGCTATGCAGAAAATCTGTCGGCCCTGGCATCCCCCGTTACGCCGCAGGTGTTGTCTGGTCAGCGTCTTCAATTAGTAAACCATGCACTTGCGACTTCCCTTGGACTGCCAGAATCCTGGTGGCAGCAAAATCACATTACCGAGCAATTGTCCTGCCCAGCTTCAGTGCTGAGCGCTGGCGCCGTTGCACAGAAATACGGAGGCCATCAGTTTGGACAATGGAACCCGTATCTCGGTGATGGACGAGGGTTACTGTTGGGTGAAGCTACAGACAAGAACGGACATTCTTTTGACCTTCACCTCAAGGGGGCAGGCCAGACGCCTTATTCACGGGGTGCTGATGGACGCGCCGTATTACGTTCTACAATTCGTGAATACCTTGGCAGCGAAGCCCTGCATTCGCTTGGCATTGCCTCATCCCGAAGTTTATGTCTGTTCAGTAGCGATGAAACTGTGTTTCGTGAACAGCCCGAACCCGGCGCAATGATGATTCGAACTAGCCCCAGTCATATTCGCTTTGGACACTTCGAGTTTTATTATCATAGCGGTGAAAAAGAGAAACTGGACGCATTGTTTCAGTACACATTAGCCAACCATTTCCCTGAATGCTTAGACGCAGAAAATCCGCACTTGGCGCTACTTAACACTATTGTGCTTCGTACCGCTCGACTCATCGCCCTTTGGCAAAATCACGGCTTTGTCCATGGCGTCATGAACACCGATAATATGTCAATTCACGGCATTACCTTCGATTATGGTCCTTATGCGTTTATGGAATCATTCAAGAGCAATGCGGTGTTTAATCATTCTGACCATCAGGGCCGCTATGCCTTCGACCAACAGCCAAGCATTGGCTTATGGAACCTGAATGTATTGGCGCACTGTTTCAGTGATTATTGTTCAGTTGATGGCATTCGCGCTGCACTAATGAAATACGAGACAACGTTTATTAGCCAATTCCAGCATGTAATGGCTGCACGCATGGGCCTTCCTGCAGATGCACCGGAAACGCAGAATATAGTGAACCAGTGGCTCGAACTCATTGAAAAAGAGCGTGCTGATTATACGTCGTCATTTAGAAAGTTAGCACTTACCAACCATACAGATAACCCGTCTACCTTGCGCGACAACTTTATCGACCGGCAGCAGTTCGATAGTTGGTGGCATCAGTACCAACAATATCGAGATCATTCAGTATCCCAAAACACGCTGCTCAATTTGAACCCTGTGGTTGTGCCGCGCACCCATTTGCTACAACAAGCCATTGAGCACGCAGAGGCTGGCGATTTTAGCGAGTGCGAAGCGTTGTTTCAGGCCGTAACGTCGCCTTTCGACACATGCTGGGATAACCATAAATACGCCAAACCCTCAGAAGCCAATCAAGGAGGCATGTTGTCGTGCAGCAGTTAGACGTGAACCAAATCCGGCAGTCCGCACGTCGAATAGATGACACCATTGTGCTGGACTTTCCACTACCCCAAACACCCGGACGAACCAATCTGTTTATTTCACAGTTGGTTAGTGCCTTGGGTGCTGAAGCTCAGGAGCCCGAATGGGGCGCCGACTGCGTGCAGGTTGTTATCATCGCAGAGGACGTAAGAATGCTGCTGTGCATAGAATGGTTGTGCGATTCAATTTGGCTGGAATCGGCTGGGGGCATTAACAATACCGCAGATTTTCTCTGGCAGTGGCTACACGCTAAATAGCCAATTTGGCATTAATCGTCTTTATCGAACGAACAAGGCGACATAATTCATGATGAATTGCTATAATATCACACTCAAAATCTTGTAAAATGCCCGCCCGACCCCACATTAGCGTGGATTATCAAGCAGGCATAGAAGTGCAATGACCAGTAAGCAACCAAAATACGAATATATCAGCTCCGCCAAGCTTCCTACCAGAATGGGCGATTTCCGCATCCATGGCTTTGTGGAACTCAGTGGCCAGGAACACGTGGCGCTTTCCTATGGTACGTGGAACGAGGGCGATGTGGTGCCGATACGTATTCATTCTGAGTGCCTTACCGGCGATGCGCTTTTCAGCACCCGTTGCGATTGCGGTTATCAGCTTGAAAAAGCCATGCAGAATGTGGTTGACCACGGATTTGGCGTTATTTTGTATTTGCGTCAGGAAGGCCGAGGCATTGGGTTACTCAACAAAATCCGCGCTTATAATTTGCAAGACAGCGGCATGGACACCGTAGAAGCTAATGAACACCTTGGTTTCGATGCTGATCTACGCAGCTATGATATTTGTAAGCTGATGCTGGAAACGCTGAAAGTAAGCAAGGTTGAGTTAATGACCAACAACCCCCGAAAGCTGAAAGCGCTAGACGACCTTGGAATCGAAATTGTGTCCAGAACGCCCATCGACCACGGCATGACCAAAGACAATAAAAACTATCTGAAAACCAAAACCGAAAAACTTGGTCACGTTTTCGACCCTCACCTGTTCGACTAGTTTCACAGAAGCTGAACGCAGCATTTGATGTTGGTTCAGCTTAGGTTAATTTCCCGCCGGTTATAACGTTTCCTATCTTCACACTATTCTGCACCCTACGCAGAATTCAGGAGTTTTTATGAAACGGTTAACCCTTGCAGTGATTTTATCGCTCTCCACGGGGGCGATGGTATCTTTGCCTGCCATGGCCAAACAAGACAGTTATGCCACGCAGTCCCAGGCTGACAGCTATACGGATGCTGAATTGGACAGTCTGTTGGCGCCTATCGCCCTGTATCCCGACACCATACTGACCCATATTCTGATTGCATCGACTTATCCCCTCGAAGTGATTGCCGCTGATCGTTGGCGTCAGCAGCATAGCCACCTGGATGGGGAAGACGTGGAGCGGGAAATCGAAAACTTCGACTGGGACCCAAGCGTCAAAGCCATTGTGCCGTTTACTGATATTCTGCGGACCCTCAGCGGAGATTTAGATTGGTTACAGGCATTGGGCGATAACGTACTGATTAGCCAGGGCCGGGTGCTGGCGCGGGTTCAAGTTTTACGCCAGCATGCGCTGAATGCAGGTACCCTGGGTGATAACGAATATCAGCGCATTGAGCGAGATAGAGAGACTATTGTTATCGCGCCTGTGCGCAAAGAAATTGTGTATGTGCCTTACTATGACACGCGAGTGGTATATGGCAACTGGTGGCACCCGGTTGCGCCTGTTTACTGGCATCAGCCTAGTCACTACCGCTTCACTGCTGGCTTTTACTGGAGCCCGAGCATACGTCTTTCCACCCATTTTTATTTCGGTGGTATCAGCTGGCACGACCGCCACGTTGTTGTCACCCATCGCCCAGTGAAACGATTCTATTATGGCAACGACATCAAGCGCAGTTACAGCCGAGATTATCAGCCATGGCAACATAACGCGAATCACCGCCGGGTACGCTACTCAGACAATGTTGTTCGCACGCCGGGCACACGTTATGTGAATCAAACTCACACTGTGAAACGCCGGGTGGACTATTCTCCGGTGTCTAATCACCATACGGCAGCATCCCGAGGAGGCCTGTCGTCTAAACCGCAACGTGAAACCCATATTGAGAAGAAATCTTACGTTCGTACGTCAAGTGATAAAAATGACAACCGCAATATTAATCGGGAACGTCGCGTTACCACGCCGACACAAAGCCAGCGTGAATATGCCCGGACCGCCGAACAAAAGCGAGAAGCCTATAAGCCCCGGCTGGATGTGGTGAAAAATAGCTATCAGACTAAACCGACCGTGCAGCGAGAACGTCCGTCAGCGCAGAATCAAAATGTGCGCAGCTATCCGCAACGTTCACATGTGCAACGGCGTGATACGGTGAAGCGGGAAAAAGAAAGCCGTATGCGTGACTGATGTTGAATAAAAAAGCAACGCAGGACGCGTTGCTTTATATTTTCATACTTCTAATACGACACAAAAGTAACGTTTGGCTAGTGCCCTTTGCCAAAGCGAGTTACAAATACATCGACAAAACGATTAGGGGATGTCGGGTCAATATTGAAGTAAAGCGAAGGCTCTATCAGCTCTAACTCCATGATTGCCCAATGCCCATCAACCCGAATCAAATCGACCCTGGCGTAAAGATAATCCGTAGGCATTGCACCTAATGCCGCCTCACAAACGGTAAGCATATCTGCAGTGGGTGTGTACGCAGAAAGTCGCCCACCGTGCTCTTCCTGTACCCGGAAATCACCGGCTTTAGGTTGTTTGAGTAACGTGTGGCTATACTCGCCGCCAAAATAGAAAAGTGAATACTCACCCTCAGTAATCACGCTGTTCAGAAAAGGCTGCACCATCAACAGCCGATCTTTAAACAACGCACTCAGCTTCCCGTGAAACTCACCGGCCTGCGATTGAGGAACCCTGAACGTGTCATCGGAATTGGCACTTAGCGCTGGCTTGATCACTACTTCATCACACCCCAAAGCC
This sequence comes from Alteromonas sp. ABH2_165, assembly GCF_056159945.1. Lineage (NCBI taxonomy): Bacteria > Pseudomonadati > Pseudomonadota > Gammaproteobacteria > Alteromonadales > Alteromonadaceae > Alteromonas > Alteromonas sp. ABH2_165. The sequence goes on along the minus strand of NZ_JBSWWF010000010.1, from coordinate 54,675 downwards.
GCAAATTGTGCTTCAAACCAGGTTGCTGAATACGTATCAGCCCACACTGTCGGCACAATGGGAACATCGTTCTCAGCCAGCTCTCTGAGATACGTTTTCTCAATATTCCATTTCATCAATGAAAGCGGATTATGCAGCGTTGCTGACGATGCATCGATGGCTTCGAGGCAAGCAATAAAAGCCTCGGGCGCCTGCTGATAGTCCCATGGACTGCGCACAATCACATGGTCAAAATCATTCCAGTTCACCGTGGTACTGCGCCAGGAGACCGTTTCTACTTCATAGCCTGAGGCATTGAAATCCGGGATCAGCATGTCGTCATACACAAAGAATGCTTCCGCGTCTTCAACATCCATAGACAAAAAACAAATTCTCGACATGCTGATACCTAAAACACGATAACCAGTTGACCCGCCTCTACGCGTATATCACTGGGTAGCTGATTTCCTAAAATCGAAAGATTCAGATCTTTAAAGTTCACTAACAGAATAATCGGTGCCGACTGCCCTTTCAGCTGTTCAGCCCAACGTACAATGTCCTTGTCATTTTGCAGCGTACTGTTCAGCACCTTAAAATCATTCAGCATTGGCCGTTCTATCTGCAATTCGCCGTTAGTACCATCATAACGAAGCAGGCCACTTAGCGTCGCCTTGGCCTCCATTTGCTGACCGTCCCGGGAACCGTGAATATTCACGTCTACAGCCACCTTATTGTTTGCCGAAAGTGTTAAATATGGATTGCTGAAAACAACCTTCATCCCTTCATAATACTGGGTCTGCGGGAAAGTCATGCCCACAACCTGGTTTAGATCTTTCTGAGACAACCTGAACGTAAAAGCGTGAGCTTGCGCAGTCAGCAACAACGTAAACAGCGGTAACAGAATAAAAAATCGAGTGAATTTTCGCATAGTAGCCCTATAGGTGTGGCCTGAATGGGCGTACTGTATCATAGTCTCAGTAACAGGCACGGAATTCCCGAAGCCAATCAACTTGACCAGTCATGCAAGGAGCCTGAACACGATGTCCGATAACGCCTTTCTCTCTGCCTATGTCATAAATCAGACCGGTAAGGCCCGTTCACTTACGCAACAGGAATTGAATTACCATTGCGAGGCAGGGGAATATATCTGGATTCATATGCAAAGTGATGCCGAAGACTCAGAGCAACTGCTGCAATCACTCTCAATTGCATGCAGCGTGTCTGACGCATTGTGCGCGCAAGTCACTCGCCCGCGGGCAATGCAGATGGACGATGGCGTATTGGTGTTTCTTCGCGGAATAAACAAAAACCCGGAAGCCGATCCGGAAGACATGGTTTCGCTGAGGATTTGGTGCACCAATAACCTTATCATCACAGCCAGACGTAAAGGCCGTCGATTGATGTCAGTATTGGCGTTACAGGACGATGTCACCTCTGGCGCTCCGCCAGAATCACCAAAAGCACTTCTACTCGATTTAGTGTTGCGCCTTGCCGATGTCATTCACGAAACACTGGAAGAAATTAACGATGCGCTACTCGATTTCGAAGAAGATTATCAATTAGATAAGGCCGACCGAAAGGTACTCTCTAATCTCCGCAGGCAGTCCGCCGCAATCCGTCGCTTTCTCGCCCCCCAACGGGATGCCCTCGACGCTTTACTACGTTTCAACAGTTTTTTAAATGAAGGCCAGGTATTCTTTTTAGGAGAACAGTCTGACCGCATTACCCGCTATGTCGAAGATTTAGATCTCGCGCGGGAGCGGGCGGTTCTGTTGCAAGACGAGCTTCGTAACCGCATTGCCGATCAACAAGGTATGCGCATGTACGTGCTCTCTATGGTAACGGCGATTTTCCTGCCGCTATCGTTTTTAACCGGATTATTTGGCATGAATGTGGGAGGATTACCAGGTACCGACTCTCCCCAAGCCTTTGCCATTTTAATAGCAGGCATGCTTTTTCTAACTATTATCATGCTTGTCGCTATGCTCTGGAAAAAGTGGCTATGATGCTTTTGTGACATTTGTGACATAGAGCACTTTTTAGACAAAAGTGTCATACCGTTAAATTAATTTCATATCTATACTTCTCTAAATTAAGGGTTGAGTTCAGAAAAACGAAAGTTGACCTATACTCAATGTAGCCTTGTCACCTAGAGGGTTCAGTATGCAATTTCCTTGGATTCAGGACGGTCAAAAATTATTCCGTCTTGTTTTACCCGTACAGCTTGTCCTGGCAATCGCAATTGGTTTTTATACTGGTGAGCTACTTCCGGCTTTTATCATTGGCGTACCTACCGTTGCATTGCCGCTCTTTCTTAGTTTTACTCAACCCGATTCCGCGTTGAGTCGTATTTGTATCGGCATCGCCGTACAGTTAATGACTGCACTGCACATTAATCAGGCCTATGGGCTGATTGAATGGCACTTCGAAATATTCGCAATACTGGCCATGTTGGTGGTATTTCGCGATTGGATTGTTATTGGCGTTTCTACTGCCGTGGTGGCCGTCCATCACGTTGGCTTCTTTATTCTTCAATCCCAGGGCGTTGGAGTGACCATCTTTGAAGATGGCCATCTGAGCTTTCCAATTCTTGTCATGCATGCCTTGTTCGCTGTGTCAGAATGCGTAGCGTTGATGTTTGTAGCTAAGCGCTCTTATGATGAGGGTATGAATGCATTTGCCTTAAGCCATACCGTTGATAAAGTGCTGGCACAGCAGGGGCGCATCGACCTCACCGTTGACGTGGCGCAGAGCGAAGGCACCAAACAATTTGCAGACTTATTATCGCAAATGAAAACCCTTGCCGTTGATGCCAATAGGCTGACTAACGAAGTTGCTTCCGCCAGCCAGCAAATTCAGGGGGCCACTTCTGAGCTAAGTAACACCAGTGCGCAGGCTGCGAACGAAATAAGTAGCGTATCTTCTGCATCAGAAGAAATCGCAGCGTCAATGCAGCTTACTTCCCAAAGAACCCAACTTGCTAACGATAAGACAAGTCAGGCATCGTCACTCACCAGCGAGTCTAAAGCAGCTATCGATGCAACGGCGGGTTCAATTGCCTCTTTGAAAAGCATGTTAACCAAAGCGGCGCAAACCAACGCTGAACTTAATGAACGTTGTGCAAATATTTCCGACGCAATGCGTTCTATCACTGCCGTGGCAGAGCAGACTAATCTACTTGCACTGAATGCGGCTATTGAATCTGCCCGTGCAGGTGAGCACGGCAGAGGTTTTGCGGTGGTGGCAGATGAGGTACGTACGTTAGCAATTCGCTCAAAAGAAAGCGCCGACGAGATTACCGCGATTACTGAGAAACTGGTAGTAAGTACAGCAAGCTCTGTAGAGCAAATGCAAAGCTGTATTACACTGGTGGATAATGCCGTAGATAACTCATCTTCTGCCAGCGCAGCGATGACCGAGATTGAATCTCAGATCACCGCAGCGTCTGACAATATGGCTGAAATTGCTAGCTCCGCAGTCGAGCAGGAAGCTGCATCACAGTCTATTGCGGCGAGCACGGCAAAAATGCACGAACTCTCCCAAGACGAAGCGTCAACTGCCGCCCGTCTTGAGCAGCAAGTGGTGCAATTAACCAATCTTTGCAAAGACATGCAGCAAGCTGTGATGAAGTTCACTGTATGATGAAAAAGAAAGCCGGATGGCTAGTGGTTGCCGTCTGGCTTTGCTCTGTTACGACAGGACTCTGGATTTACGGCGGCAATCAAACATCTGAGTTCGATCCACAGCTATCATTGACTGCTGCATCTTCTGAGCGCGACTTTGACACCCGTTTTGCAGCCTACTTAAACGAAGCCGGCATTCGTCCGGGTACCTTAGTCCATTTACAAACCGATAGCCCTTGTTTCTGCAATTCGCTGAGCCGCCAACATCAGTATGATTTATCGGAATTGCTAAAAGAACAAGGCTACTCAATGAGCATAGTGAATTTGTCAGATCATCCATCGCTGGCCAACATCGTGCCATCCTTCCCTGCCCTTGCGGTGCTCGACGCAGAAAATCAGCTTCGCTATCTCGGTGCTTACGCCACAGGACTTGGGTGTTATACCGGTGATGATTTGGTGGCTACTATTGCCAATTGGGTAAAACAAGATAACTATCAGGGCGCAATGATTAACGCCGATGGTGAAGGCTGTTACTGCCCCACGTCGGATGCGTGAGGCGGCGTTCTGGCTGAGCGGGGAGACGCATATTCAATCGCAAACACGGCGTGAGCCCACTCAGGCGTTTTCTCTGGCGCAAGGGAGTCAGCCAGAGATATACGGCTCATGCCCCGCCGCGTTCCAGGGTGTCGCCTTGCAGGCCTTTTATGTGAGCAACGACAGAACGGGCCAGCGCGCTTTGGTTGTAGCCGCCTTCCAACGTACTGACTATGCGACCATGACACACCTCATCTGCTACTTTTCGTAGTTCTGCTGAAATCCACTTGTAGTCATCTTCCCGTAATCGCAGGTGGGCCATGGGATCTTCAGCGTGGGCGTCGAAGCCAGCAGAAATCAGGATCAACTCTGGTTTGTAATTTCGTAGTGCATCAAACCAGTAATTTACCTTTTCGCGAAAAACCTCGCCGGTACAACCCGCGTCCAGTGGCACGCCCTGAATATTACTGGCTGATACTGGCGAACCGCTGTGGGGATAAAACGGATGTTGAAACGACGAGAACATCATGATGCGTTCGTCACCCGCAATGATGTTTTCCGTCCCGTTGCCGTGGTGCACATCGAAATCCACAATCGCCACCCGGTTTAACCCGTGATGGTGCAAGGCATAGCGTGCTGCTACAACAACGTTGTTAAAGAAACAAAATCCTTGTGCTGACGCATACTCGGCATGGTGACCCGGCGGACGCACTGCACAGAATGCCTGTCGGTCGTCCCCCGCCATAACCCAATCTACCGCGTCGACGCCCGCCCCCGCAGAGTACAACGCTGCACTCAAGGTAATTGGGGTCATACCGGTGTCGTCTTCTACCCACACCACGCCGGTTTTCGGGGCGCGTTCAAATACACTGTCTACATAGTACGGATCGTGAGCTAAGGCCAAGTATTCCCGTTTACAAGGTTTCACATCGGCATGTTCACAGGTCATTTCTAATCCCGATGACAATAACTGATCATCGATAGCGTACAGGCGGTCTGGCGATTCCGGATGGTCATGCCCTACATCATGATGAATGCAGTCTTTGCCGCGAAATATCCTTACTGTCACGCTTCCTCCTCTAGCTTTAATTCAAGCTCCACATCACTTGGGTCGCTGGAAAACAAGCGCTTGAATCCGGCGTTTTCAAATATCGCAATCATGGCTTTGTTTTCGGCTCGCACATAGGCCAGCATCCTGCGCATTTTGCGGGCGCGGGCTATATCGATAAGACGTGACAGCAGTAGCTTCGCCATGCCTTTACCCTGCTGATTTTCCCGTGTGACAAAGGCCGCCTCACAGGAGTTATCTGCCTGATTAAAATAAAAACGCCCTACCGCATGAATCATGATCCGCGAACCTTCCTGACGAACGATACACAGCGCCGCATCGGTGCGCTGATCAACACTCACCAAATTACACGACTTCTCCCGAGACATTTGCTTCGGATCGTAGTTGTAACGCAAGCGCAGGGTTTCTTTCGTATGAGAATAGAAAAACTCTTGTAACCGACGTTCATCGGCCGGGTTGAGCGGTCGCAAATAATAGGTATCTCCCTGTATCACCAGCTTTTGCAACTGAATTGCGCCTAGCTCTGCGATATCGGTGGGGTACTTTTCCTGATAATGAGGCACCCAATAGTTTTTGCGTACTTCTTCCAGCAACTGGCCGCGAAATTTTGGATGGGCAACACGAATAAGTTCCAGTGCTCGCTCGCGAATGCTCTTACCTCGCAGCGCCGCCACACCGTATTCTGTTACAACGTATTGCACATTTCCGCGGCTGGTCACTACGCCCGCCCCTTCGGAGATACAAGGCTTGATACGAGATACCGTTTCGCCCTTGGCAGTAGAGGGTAAAGCAATAATCGCTTTCCCGCCTTTGCTCATCGACGCGCCACTTACAAAATCCACCTGACCGCCAATACCACTGTAAAAGTCATGCCCCAATGAATCCGCCACCACCTGGCCGGTTAAATCGACTTCCAACGCACTGTTAATCGCGACCATGGTATCGTTCTTGGCGATGTTCGTTGGCTTGTTCACGTAACTGCTAGGATAAAACTCAATGTGGGGGTTTTTATCAATATAGTCATACAGACGACGGGTACCAATCGCAAAACTGGTGACAAGCTTACCCGGGTGGAAGGTTTTCTTACGGTTGGTGATCGCGCCAGATTCGATAACTTCAATAATGCTGTCGGTGAGCATTTCACTGTGAATACCCAAATCTTTATGATGCAGCAAATACTTTAGCGTCGCACTGGGGATTTTACCAATACCGAACTGCAAGGTTGAGCCATCTTCCACCAGCATGGCCACATACTGGCCAATCCGCTCTGTAATGCTGTCGATGGGGGGCGGCGCCACTTCTACCAATTCCTGATCGCTTTGGATACAAGCGGTAATTTCACTGATATGAATATAAGAATGCCCGGAGGTACGTGGCACCATGTCATTAATCTGCGCGATCACCACATCGGCGTTACGCACTGCCGACATACAGATATCTACCGACGCGCCCAGCGAACAATAACCATATTCATCTGGCGGACTGACATTCACCAGCGCGGCATCTAGCGGCAAGGTGCCGTCACTGAACAGGCCCGACATTTCAGACAGGAAACAAGGGGTATAGTCTGCCCGGCCTTCATCTACCGCCCGGCGAACTTCTTCGCCGCCGATGAAAAAGGTGTTCACTTTAAACAGCTGCCGGTGCTTTTCACTGGCCCAGCGGGTATCGCCCAGTGCCAGCATATGGACCATTTCAATATCGCTGAAACCTGTGCTGTGATCGATCAGGTCTTGGATGAGTGCATAAGGCACCGACGCGTTGCCACCGACGAATACACGGCAACCTGATTTAATTAACTGATTCCAGACTGGTTTAGGAGGTAAAGCCACAGCCATTTTGCGTTCCTCGCATCATAACGTTGTACAGCCAATAGCGGCATCTTGCCACATTCTGCCCTAAAGGTGTTGATCGCAATTAACATTTAACAGAAATAGCCGAACAGAAAAAAATCACCCCGCGAAATGCGGGGTGATACGATAAAATATGATTTTGCGTTTCTAGCCAGAGCTAGCTTTCCTCGTGAGGTTGACGCTTGGCACCGAAGTACTTCACCACCATCACATAGAACATAGGCACAAAGAAGATTGCCAGGAAGGTGGCGGCAAACATACCACCCATTACTGCAATACCAATGGCGTTCTGACTTTCTGCACCCGCACCGCTGGAAATTGCCAGTGGCGTCACACCCAGAATGAAGGCCATTGAGGTCATCAAAATGGGGCGGAAACGCTGTGATGCGGCTAGCGAAACAGCTTTAATCAAATCCATGCCTTCGTCGTACTGCTCTTTCGCAAACTCAACAATAAGAATGGCGTTCTTCGCAGCCAGACCCACCGTGGTCAGGAAAGCAACCTGCAGGTATACGTCGTTGGGTAAGCCGAAGATGAAAGCGGCGACCACAGAACCGAGAATACCCAGAGGTACCACCATCAGTACCGCAAACGGTACCGACCAGCTCTCATACAATGCTGCAAGACACAGGAATACGACCAGAATAGACATCGCGTACAGCATAGGTGCCTGAGAACCAGCTTCCTGCTCTTCATATGACAAACCAGACCATTCCAGTGCGAAGCCTGGCGGCAACTGCTTCACCAGTTTCTGCGCTTCAGCCATAGCTTCACCAGAAGAGATTCCGGGAGACGGGCTACCCTGAATATTTACCGATGAAACACCGTTGAAACGTTCCAGTTTAGGCGAACCATAGTTCCACTCGACTGACGAGAACGCACTGAACGCGACCATGTCACCGTCGCCGTTGCGCACGAACCATTTTTCCAGATCTTCTGGGTCCATACGGTATGGCGCATCCGCTTGCATATAAACACGCTTGATTCGGCCGTTATCGATAAAGTCATTTACGTAAGCTGAACCCCAGGCAATGCTGAGTGTATTGTTGATATCACTTAACGAGACACCTAACGCCGACGCTTTTTCACTATCGATATTAATCTTAAACTCAGGTACATCGCTCAAACCGTTCGGGCGAACACCAGTCAGCTTGGGATTCTGTGCGGCCATGCCCAGGAACTGGTTACGGGCATTCATTAATGCTTCGTGACCATTCGCACCACGATCGACTAACTGGAAGTCGAAACCGGTCGCGTTACCCAGTTCACGAATGGGCGGTGGCAGAATGGGGAATGCACTGGCATCCTGAATTTGCGATAAAGCCCCAAATGCTTCATTGATAATAGCGAAAGCACTTTGTGATTCATCGCGCTTCTCCCAATCGACTAAGTGCGCAAACGCCATACCGGAGTTCTGAGCGGCACCGGTGAAACTAAAGCCTACGATGGTAAACATGTCTTTAACCATGTCACCTTTCTGGTCGAGGAAGAAGTCTTCAACGGTCTTCATCGATTCCAGTGTACGGCCAGCCGTTGAACCCGGAGGCGCATTCACCAATACCATTACCCGGCCCTGATCTTCATCTGGCAGGAATGAACCTGGTAGTTGGGTGAAAATGAATCCCATACCACCCACCAGCACAACGTAAATCAGCAGGAAACGTTTGATTTTTCCAGCCATGCCAGTAGCAGCACGTTCGTAACCGTCGCGGCCTTTGTTGAAATTGCGGTTAAACCAACCGAAGAAGCCGGTCTCTTTCTTGTTCAGTACATCCTTTTTGCGCAGCAGCGACATACACAGTACTGGCGACAAGATAATCGCAACCAGTACAGAGAAGCCCATTGCCGCAACAATAGTAATAGAGAACTGACGATAAATAGAACCTGCAGAGCCGCTCATGAATGCCATTGGTATAAATACCGTGGAAAGTACTACCGCAATACCCACCAGTGCGCTGGTGATCTGGCCCATAGATTTCTTGGTCGCTTCTTTGGCGTCCAAGCCTTCTTCTTCCATGATCCGTTCAACGTTCTCTACCACAACGATAGCATCATCAACCAACAGACCAATGGCCAGAACCATGGCAAACATAGTGAGCACGTTAATGGTAAAACCAAACGCGTACAGCACCGCGAAGGTACCCATCAGTACGACAGGCACTGCAATGGTAGGAACCAGCGTCGCTCGCCAGTTTTGCAGGAACAGCAGCATCACGAAGAATACCAGTACGATGGCTTCAATCAGTGTTTTTACCACTGACTCAATGGAAAGTTTAATGAATGGCGAGCTGTCTACCGGATAAACCACTTCCACGCCTTCAGGCAGATCTGGCGCCATCTCGGCCACTTTCGCTTTTACGGCTTCTATGGTATCCAGTGCGTTTGCGCCGGTCGCCAACGATACCGCCATACCCGAGGCAGGCTGACGGTTATATCGGGCAATGTAGCTGTAGTTTTCAGAACCCAGTTCAACCCGGGCAACGTCTTTAACACGTACCTGGGAACCGTCGGTGTTCACACGCAATACGATGTTTTCGAAATCCTCGACGGTACGCAAGATAGACTGCGCAGTAATGGTGGCGTTAATTTGCTGACCTTCTACTGCTGGCATACCGCCTAACTGGCCCGCAGAGATATCGGTATTCTGGGTCTGAACCGCGCTTTGTACGTCTACAGGGGTCATGTTGTAGCTATACAGTTTTTCAGGGTCCAGCCAAATCCGCATAGAGCGCTGCGCACCAAATACACGAACGTTACCCACACCATTTACCCGCGAAATCGGGTCCTGGAAGTCAGACACTAACAAGTCGCTAAGATCAAACTGGGAGAGATTACCGTCTTTAGAATAGAAGCCAACTACCACAGCAAACGCGTCGTTAGATTTATTCACGACAACACCTTGCTGCTGCACCGGATTCGGTAACAACGACATGGCGCTTTGCACCTTATTTTGCGTTTGAACCTGCGCCGTGTCTGGGTCTGTACCCGGCTCAAAGGTTAGCGTAATAGTCATCCGCGTGTTTTCACTGCTGGCAGTGAAGTAACGAAGGTTATCGATACCCGTCAGATTTTGTTCAATGATCTGGGTTACCGTGTTTTCAATGGTTTCAGCGGATGCCCCCGGATATTGCGCCGTAATACTTACCGTAGGCGGCGCTACCTTAGGATACTGTTCAATGGGGAGCCCTTGTATAGACAGGAGACCAGCCATCATTGTGATGATGGCTAATACCCAGGCAAATACAGGACGATCAATAAAAAAACGTGCCATAAAAAATGTGTTCCTGCCTTAATTAATCGCGATTACTGATTGTTCTGTGACTGCCAGGGTTTTGCATTTACCTGCATGTCGGGCTGCACTTTCTGGTATCCGGTTACGATGACTTTCTCACCGCTATTGAGACCAGACTTCACGATGTATTGATCTTTGTAGGTATCACCCACAACAATCGTTTTGGGCACAACTTTGCTTTCGCCATTTACCGTCATAATACCAATCGAACCATCTGGCTGACGGGTAGTAGCACGCTGAGGAACCAGTAATTCATTAGAATTACCCAGCATTACCGTGGCCTTAACAAATAAGCCAGGCATTAACAGAGAATCGGGGTTAGGGAATTCAGCACGAAGGGCTACCGCACCGGTAGTTTCATCTACCGTCACCTCAGAAAACTTGAGTTTGCCGTCGTGTTCGTAAGATTCGCCAGTGATTTCATCAAGGATAAGTTTTACCGGAAGCGAGCCGTTTTGCTGCATGGCTCTGCGTAGTGTAAGTACGCCCTTACCGCTTTGTTGCATATCGACAAACACCGGATCTAACTGGGTAATCGTTGCCAGTTGTTGGGTTTGGCTAGCGGTAACCAGTGAACCAACGGTGACATAACTGCGGCTTATCTGACCACTAATCGGCGCATAAACCTTCGTAAAATCAAGATCAACCTGAGCCAGATCTACCGCTGCCTGGGCTACGCTAATCTGCGCCTCGGCTTGTTGAGCTTGTGCCAGCGCATCATCATATTCCTGCTGACTTACTGCGTTACGGGTCAATAGATCTTTGTAACGATTAGAGCGCGCTTCTAACGTTTTCAGGTTGGCTTCTGCACTTTTGAGATCAGCTTTGGCGCTGGCTAATTGAGCGGCATAGCGGGCGTCATCAATTTGATAAAGCTGCTGACCTTTTTCTACCAGTGCCCCTTCTTCAAACAGACGCTCGGTAAGTACACCTTCAACCTGCGGACGTACTTGCGATTGCTGCATAGGGCTAACACGACCAGGAAGCGTGACCAGATGTTCAACAGGCTGATTTTGCACAGTGACTACTGAAACTGTGGGTGCCGGTTGCTGACCTGCACCTGCCTGTGCAGCCTGTTGTTCACCCTGATCCGAACAGCCACCGACAATAGCCAGAGCGATAGCCGTGACGGTAGATAACAAAAGTTTTTTCATAACAGTGAGTCTTCCTGATTCAGCCTGAAAGGCTGGACAATTGTGCAATAAAAGTTTACTTTCTTAAAGATACGTTCTTGTATGTATGTTGTCAATCTCGCGGAGAATCCTATGCGCAGAACAAAAGAAGATGCCGAACTCACTAAACAGGCCATTTTAAAAGCGGCCGTGGACGTCTTTTCAGAGCGTGGCGTTGCCAAAGCATCCCTTGAAGAAATTGCGCGCAGAGCAGAAGTAACAAGGGGTGCCGTTTATTGGCACTTCAAAAACAAAATGGAGATCTTCGACGCGCTTCACGACAGTCTACATACTCCATTCATTGAACGAATCATGGAAGGTTTGGAAGCTGAACACCCGAATCCTGTCGGCCAATTACAGGAGCTTTGTACCAATATTTTTTTAGAACTCGACAGAGATATTCAGCAACGTAAAGCACTTACGCTTTTCTTGTTAAAATGTGATTACAGTGGCGAGCTGAAATGCCGCCAGGAAGAACAAGTCAAAGCGAAAGCGATAAAAATGCAAGCCTTCGCAGGTTATTACAAACGCGCTATTAAATTGGGTCACATTGCCGATGATATTAGCGCTGAAGATTACACGATTGCGATGAGCTGTTTCATGCGCGGTGTATTACACGAATACTTAGAAGCGCCGGAAGAATTCGACATGCAAAGGCGTGCCCCCATTATTATGAAGATTTACTTTGGTGGATTGCGCACGCCTTCGCATTCATAGGTCAGAGCAACCTATTCAATACGACGTTCAGCACTGGCTGATGAGCATTTCATAAGCCCATACCAATTGACGGGAATGGGTGTTGTCTCCACCTTTGTCGGGGTGATGAAGGTGCTGCAGACGACGATAGTGCTTTTTCACTAGTGTTCTGTCGAGAACGGTTTCCTCGCTTATTTCCAATAATGCTCTGGCTTTTGCCATTTCGCCCGAAGTAACAACCGGGGTAGCAGCCCTCCCCATTTTCACCCAGAAACCCGCAATCAGTTCGTCGACATCCTCACGCTGGGTGGCATCCAGATTATTCCAGTCGAGATAGTAGACTCTAAGTGGATCAGGAAGCGTGAGACGGTTTGAAAGATCCTGTGCGGGCAGCAACACAATATTGGTAGCCAGAATGTCCAACCAGCCTTTCCCTTCCTTGGCCCATTGCACCTGAAGGGTATACAGCAAATTGAACAGCACGAAATGACATTGAAACAACAACAGGTTGTCTCGCAGTGCTTGCTCGTCTAACAGTTCAAACGGGGGGTTTTGCAACCTTGATATCAATGTGTATTCGCTGATGCCATTGCGAAAATCCGCCTCCATAGACTCAAGCGCCTGGTACAGCGCCCGCAAAGCAGGGGCGTTATGAGAGCGGTTGGTACTCATTGTTAGCTGCCGGTTGCCGGCGGTGGCTCCGGTAATCGCCATAACCAGATAAGGACTGTCAGCATAACAATGTCAGTTCCAACCATCACCCAGGTTGGCGTACTGCTGAACGCCATAATGACAGCAGATATCGACATCCCGATAGCTGCGGCATATTTCGCCCGTCGCGGCATGCAACGCCCATTACGCCAGTGATGAATTATCGGCCCGGTGACTTTATGGTTATCCAGCCAATGTGCCAAAGATGGCGAACTTCTGGCAGCCAACCAGGCTGCAATGAGCACAAAAACGGTGGTTGGCATGCCCGGCACCACCACGCCAATAAAGCCTAGAGTAAGGCTGATCCCTGCTCCCAGCATTAACAACCAGCGATAAGGTGCTGTAATCATACTGCTTTTAGGTTTTTGGGACGGGGTCATGGAAGCTGGTAGCCGATAATACGATAACAATGAGTCTGCTATTCACTTTACTCCATAATTCGCCTTAATTCATTTCCTGTTCGCCATAACTGTTCGCTGGCATCGCCAGAATCCTTTGCTGAAATGGCATGACATCAGCCAAGGAATCACACACATGATTAAAAAACGGATCCCCAGAGACCTTATCTTCGACCCCTACCCTAAGCGCAAACCTGCCGTATTGAGGCGCTTCCTGGTTCTGCTATTAGTGGGCCTGAGCACAGCAATAGCCGCCTTATATGCGAAGGCAGAAGGTGATCCGCAGACCGCCCAAGTTGTTGAAGCGGGTGCGCTTGCAGCGCATAGCGATAATGGCCTGAGAGCAGATGTACTGCACCTGAAAACCCATGCCGACATTAAAATAAATGGGCTACTGGTAGATGTCACTTATCACCAGCGGTTTAAAAATCGCTCCGATGAATGGGTGAACGGCGTTTATACCTTTCCCTTGCCAGAAAATGCAGCCGTGAACGACATGACCATTCGCATTGGCGAACGCATAATCAAAGGCGAAATCAAAGAACGTGCCGATGCCCGAAAAATTTTCGAGAAAGCCGTGAAAGAAGGTCGCCGGGCGGCACTGACCGAACAACAACGGCCAAATTTGTTTACCCAACGTATTGGCAATATTCCTCCTGGTGAAGACATTGAAGTCACACTCCGTTTTTTGGATATAGCCCGTTTTCAGCGAGGTAATTTCAGCTGGCGTCTGCCCACCACGTTAACGCCCCGTTATATTCCAGGCATGCCACTGCAACTGGCAGATACCCCCGTTGAGGTAGTGAATTCACAGCTATCCGGATTTGCAGGTTGGGCATTGGCTACCGATGAAGTGGATGACGCGCCGCTAATTACACCACCCATTGCTACCAAGTCATCAGGCCACAGCAACCCACTGTCGTTAACCGTATCTCTTCAGGCAGGTCTCGAACTTGCTCGTATTGACGCTCTGTATCATCGACTAGATATCCGCAAAGAAGCCGAAGGTCATCATATCTACTTAAAAGAGGGACAAAGTGAAATGGACCGCGACTTCGTGTTGCAGTGGTCACCGGTTGCTTCCGCCTCCCCCACTGCCGCCTTGTTCCAACAGCAATTGGGTAACGAAAAATACGCCATGTTAATGGTATTGCCTCCGCAACGTACCCAGCTGCAAGCACTGTCCAGAGACATCATTTTCATTATCGACACGTCTGGCTCAATGCAGGGGCAATCCATCGTGCAGGCCAAGGCCAGTCTTCAATTAGCGGTTAGCAAGTTAACGATAAACGACCGCTTTAACGTGATCGCATTTAACGACCGTCCCCTGTCTATGTTTGCCTCGCCGCAATTGGCCGACGAAGCCACCACTCGCATGGCCAAAGGCTGGATTGCCGCACTGCAAGCCGAAGGCGGTACGCAAATGGCACCGGCACTTTCTGCCGCCTTTATGCAATCTGACGAACCGGAGCGTTTGCAGCAGGTGGTATTTATTACCGACGGTGCAGTGGGTAATGAAAGCGCTTTGTTCTCACAGATAAAAGCGCAAGCTAAACAAAAGCGTTTGTTTACCGTGGGTATCGGTTCAGCACCGAACAGCTACTTCATGACAAAAGCCGCAGAATATGGACGGGGCACATTTGAATATATTGGCGACGTGTCTGAAGTGAGCCAACGTATGAACCGTTTATTCGACCGATTGAACGGTAGTGTGGCTAAGAACATCAGTATTGGCTGGCCTCAGGACGCTGAGGTGTTTCCGGCCAATGTACCGGATTTGTATCGCGATGAGCCTGTGTTATCTTTTGCGCGACTTAGCAATATGCCAAACACGGTAACCGTATCCGGCGAGACCGCTTCCCAGGCGTGGCGGCGTTCAGTAAGCAGCGAGCAGGTCACCAACACCAACGGGATTGGTGCTCGCTGGGCAAGAAAGAAAATTGCGCATATTGAAGATCTTGGACGCAACGGAGAATTCAGCGAAGATACCGTCAAATCGCAGATCATTGATGTCGCGTTAACCCATCGACTGCTTTCCCGCTTCACCGCTTTTGTTGCGGTAGATACACAAATAGCCAGAAAAGACGGTGTATTGCGCCCTCCTTTGCGCGCTGTTGTTCCCAACATGCTCGCGCAAGGGCAGCAGTTGGCCTACCCGCGCACGGCAACCCGGGCACAACTGATGCTATGGATAGGCGCGCTTTGTTTGCTGGCTGGCCTGGGAATTCTGCTGGTTCAGTGGAGACATCGCCATGATTAGGTTGCCATTTGCTGGCAAGGCCACGCCTTCGGGCCTGATGTCAGCCATCTTCATAGCGGCAGCTCTGCTGTGTTTTGGCGACAGTTTATGGATATCAGGCAAAGCCGTTGTTGCTCAAGTGCTAATTAAAGGAGCCTGGGAAGACACGCTTGAAACCGGCGCAGAACAGAAACCCTGGGCATGGGCAGACACCTGGCCGGTGGCAGCCATTCACTTTCCATCGCAAAATGAGAAATTATATGCGCTGGCTGGCAGCCACGGCAGCAGCCTGGCGTTTGGCCCCGGACACCTCGATGGTACTGCCTTACCCGGCGAGCAGGGAACCCAGGTTTTCAGTGCTCACCGTGACACCCATTTTCGATTTCTGGAGCACGTCGCTATTGGCGAAGTATTTAACGTTCAACAGAAAAACGGGCGCTGGCAGCACTATCGTGTTGCTGACACCCGCATTGTAGACATCGACAGTGCTCCCTGGGTGATTGACCCAGCATCTAACGAAGTGCAGCTTATCACCTGTTATCCCTTTAACAGCATGGCACCGAACCCCACGAAACGTTATATCGTCGTCGGTCTGCCGATACCTCCCGCGTCGGAGCGGGACAGACAAATAGCCAGGTTACGCATGTAGTTCTGGCGGTGAGGAAATGTGATGGCACACTTTACGATGCATTAATCCTACGTATTCCACCCCATAGCACAACACGTTGAACGGCTGCATACTGGGTTTAACGCCGCGGATTTGTCATACTCCGCGGTGATTTTTTCTCGCTTCAATGTTTGGAATGCCCAGTTTGCCAGCCCTATTTTCTTTTCGCCTTATCGTTATTGTGTTTACCACTTTGCTCTCGCTTACTGCATGCACGCCACCGCGCTCGCCGGACAAAATAGTCATTAGCGGTCCTTTTGAGCCAGTTAATTACGATCCTGCCAGTTCAGGTTACATCTTCTCTCGCATGCAGGTTATTGAAACACTCGTTGATGTAAATGATGACGGTACGCTACGACCCGGTTTGGCGACGGATTGGCAGAGTAATGATGACTTTAGCGAATGGACGTTTCACCTGCGCGAGGGCGTAACGTTCCACGACGGCAGCACAATGGATGCCGAAGTTGTGCGCAAAAGTCTTACCGTCGCATTTGGGAAACCAGTGCCTTTCGACGCCAGTTTAGTAAAAGACATCACCATTCCAGACGCCAATACCGTTGTATTTACACTCAGTCAGCACTATCGACCATTTCCGTCTTTGATGTCTAATTACACCATGGCCATTTTATCACCGGCCTCGTTCGGGAAATTTAACCGCATGACGGCGCTCATTGGCACCGGGCCCTATAAAATTACTGACTTCCAGCCTCCCCACAACATTTCAACGGTTAGGTTTGACGACTACTGGGGACGCCCCGGCACAATTAAAAAAGTGGAATACATTACTGGCCACCGTTCTGAAACGCGGGCTCTGATGGTAAAAACTGGTCAGGCGGATATTGTTTATAATCTCGACCCTGCCGCGGTGGAAATGCTGAAGTCAGACGACTCAGTGTCAGTGTTCAGCGAACTCATTCCCCGCACCACACTGATTAAACTGAATCTGGATGATCCAATACTGGCGGATAAGTCCGTGCGTCAGGCATTAAGTCTGGCGCTCGACCGCACAGGTATCGCCAGCGGTATTTTGCGTGTTCCCGGCATTGAGGCCAATCAGCTATTTGGCCCTGGCATGGGCGTTTGGCATATGGATGATTTACCTCCCCCTTCGCAATCTTTAAAGCAGGCGAACGCGCTGCTCGAACAGGCTGGTTGGCAACTCGCCAACGACGGCGTACGTTATCGTAACGGCAAGCCGCTGGAGATGAACATGATCACTTACGCTAACCGCCCTGAACTCATCATCATCGCCACTGCGATTCAGGATCAATGGGCACAGGCAGGTGTGAAACTTAATGTGCATATGGAAAACTCCAGCGCTATTCCTTCAGGTCACACCGACGGCACCTTACAAACTGCATTAATGGCCCGTAATTTCGCCAATATTCCCGATCCTCTCGGCATACTCCTGGCCGACTTTACCAGCGAGCAAGGTGGTGAATGGGGGCCGATGAATTGGCAAAACCCATCACTCTTTTCACGCATTGAGCAAATAGGCCGGGAAACCAGCGAGGCCTCACTTCCGACTCAGGCCCGTGACGTTATTCGCACTATAAATGACGACCTCCCGCTCATTCCTGTGGTGTATTACATGCAACATTCAGCGGTATCGGACCGCTTGCAACACTTTAGCTTCGACCCCTACGAGCGTTCATTTCGCATTTCTGACCTACAAATCAGGAGCGAGCCGTGAAGCGCATTTTGTTGAATCGCCTGCTCCAGGCCGTTTTAATGATGTGGAGTGTGGGTACCCTTACTTTTATTCTAGTGCGTTTGTTACCAGGAGATATGGCTTACAAAATTGCCGCCGGGCGCTACGGCGATGACGCCGTAAGCACGGCTGCGGCGAACGCCGTGTCGGCAGAATTGGGGCTGGATAAACCCGCGTTTCAGCAATATCTGCACTGGCTCTGGGATTTACTTTCGTTAGATTTAGGCAACAGCCTGGTATCCGGCGCCCCCATTATTGTTGAGTTACAAAATCAGCTTAGCTTCACCCTGGTACTGGCCGGATGCGCTATTGTGGTGGCGGCATTGATTGCGTTTCCACTGGGCATGTTCTGTGGTGTTAAAGCCGACAGCGGATGGGACAGAGCCTCTCTAACCATGTCGACCTTTGTGCGTTCTCAGCCTGTATTTTGCCTGGGGCTCTTACTGATTTTTCTGTTTGCTATGGAACTGAACTGGTTTCCCGTGGCCGGGTACGGTGGTGTGCCTTACGCAATTTTACCCGTACTTACGCTGGCGATCAGCCTGGCGGCGGTATCCAGCCGGGTTGTCCGCAACAGTACCCACGCCGCGGTGAAGTCAGCGTGGTTCGAGTTCTCCCGAATCAAAGGTCTTTCATCCCGTCGCGCATTTGTTCGCCATGCTCTGCCAAACATTTTGCTGCCAGCCCTGGCATTTATGGGCATTCAGCTCATTGGCCTGATTGAAGGCGTGATCATGATAGAAAGCCTGTTTGCCTGGCCGGGGATCGGACACGGCCTTTCCCACGCGGTTTTCGCCAGAGACATTCCCATGTTGCAAGGCACAGCACTGGTAATGGGGTTCTTATTTGTACTCATTAATACACTGGTAGACGTAAGCTATTACCTGCTCGACCCCAGACAACAGGAGGTCCAGTCATGACCTTCTTTGCCAAACTGTCTACGCAGCAACGCGCAGGTGCAATCATTTTAGGTTGTCTTGCCCTGTTTGCAGCGGCTGAAATGTTGCTGTTCTCAATAGATGGCAACCAGCAATTTCTTGCGCAAGCATTTGCATCACCAGACTGGCAAGCACCGCTGGGGCGAGACCAGTTCGGCCGCAACATGTTTGCCCGACTGGCAGGCGGATTACGTATTTCCTTCACGCTATCCCTGATTTGCGTTGTCACCTCTGCGGTGCTTGGCGTACTTGCTGGTGTCGCAGCCGCCTGGCGCGGAGGCTGGTTCGACAACCTGCTAAATTTTTTCGCTAACACCATTTTGGCGTTACCAGGACTGGTGCTAATTTTAGTGTTTGCCGCCGTCGTCCCCGGCTCCTTTGTGATGATTTATCTGGCCATTTCATTGGTGCTCTGGGTGGAATACTTCCGTTTGGTGCGGGCAATTGCGTTGAATCAGGTAGCCAGTCCGGCATTACAGTCTTCGATGCTGATGGGGTTTAGCAAATTCTACTTGTTTCGCCGCCATATCTGGCCTGCATTAAAAGCCGATGTATTCTCCCTGGCAGCGTTTGGTGCTGCAACCTCGGTGGTAGCCATGTCATCTGTGGGTTTTGTTTATGTAGGCTTAAAACCACCCACACCGGAACTTGGCCTGATGATTGTTGAATTATTCCCGTACTACCACGAAGCGCCCTGGTTGCTGTTAGAACCAATAAGTCTGTTGTTTCTGATTGTACTTGGCTTTCATTTGCTGGCAGGGAAATCACGCTAATGAAGCGCATTGAAGTTATGAATCTCACTATTCACTCGTCAGAAGGCGCGATCATAGACAACTTGTCACTTTCCGTATCGGAGAATGAATCGCTAACCATTCTGGGTGAAACCGGCTCAGGGAAAAGTCTTCTGGCATTGGCTATTCTGGGGAAATTACCGCCCATGCTAACCGTGTCAGGTTCGGTTAAAGTCGATGGTAAAGAAATGCTGGAAATGCCAGCGTCAGAGGCGGCTTCCCTATGGGGAACAACCATAGTCATGCTGCCACAGGAACCTTGGCGGGCACTCAGCCCACTGATGAAAATAAAGCATCAGATTGCCGAAGTATTTCGCTATGTGAAGCGCGCCACATCAGCTACAGCTAGCGAAGATACCCGTCAATTATTGGCAAAGGTCGGGCTAGAGCAACATGCGCAAAAAGTCCCCGCTCAACTTTCAGGTGGCATGGCGCAGCGCACGGCCATAGCCTGTTCCGCGGCCACAGGGGCAGATATTGTTCTTGCCGATGAGCCCACCAAGGGGCTCGATACCGTCCGAAAAGATGACATTATTGCGTTACTTAAAGCCCGTAAAGCAAAGGGGTGTTTGCTTACCATCACTCACGATGTACAGGTTGCCAAAGCCTTGGGCGGTAAAACCCTGGTTATGCAAAAAGGTGTGGTAGTTGAAAGCGGAGAGGCTGAGAAAATTTGCTCGCAGCCAGATTCCGCCTATGCCAGAGCACTTATTAACGCGGCGCCGGAAAACTGGCCGCGCAGAGAGCAGTCGACAACCACTTGCTCTCCGCTGATAACTGTAAAAAACCTTACGCTTACAAGAGGCAACCAGACGCTACTCGAACAGGTCAATCTTGAAATAGGCGCAGGAGAAATTGTCGGGTTATATGGCGACAGTGGCAGCGGAAAATCTTCCCTTGCCGATGCTCTGCTGGGTTTGCTCCCCATAAGCGGAGAAATCTATTTTCATCAACCGCTGGCACGGCATGAAAAACTGAAACTCTACCAGGATCCCCCTTCGGCTTTCTGTGAAGAGGCGACGTTACGTAGGCTACTGCACGATATTATTCGACTACACAATCTGAGTCCGCCACCACTGGATGAACTGGCCCTAGAGCTTGGCCTGCCCCCCGGTTTACTTGATCGCACTGCCACTGAAGTAAGCGGCGGCGAGCTACAGCGCATTGCACTACTAAGAGCGATGCTACTGAAACCTCAATTTCTGGTGGCTGACGAGCCCACCTCCCGACTTGACCCTATCACAGCTGAGAAAGTTACCCGCTTGCTCATCGCTAAAGCCAGAGAAATGCATTGCGCCTTACTGTTTATCAGTCATGATGTTCATCAGTTAAATAACGTCTGCGATAGGGTAATTGCGTTCTCGGATTTATCGCACAAAGCCTGAATCCGGTTAAGTAACGGTTCTCCACGGTTAACTACACTTTTCTAAACCCGGCCCATGTTGCGCCAAAACAATATATAGTATACGGTATTATTTATCCCATAATAATTAACCAAGGATATACCGTGGTAAAGTTGAAGCGAACTCTTATAGCAGCGTGTACTGCTGCCCTTTTCTCTAGCCTGGCACAAGCCAGCGATATGGGAGATACCGTAAGTGCCTTTCAGGCAGACCAACGCGCTATAAGCAATTTTTACCGCGTACATGAAAAAGCCAGTTTTTATCAGCGTGAATTGGCTCTGCTTCAGGATTGGCAGGCGAAACTGGAAGACCTTTCATTTGATGAAATGGATCAAGAAGCCAAAGTCGACTATTTGCTGCTTAACGCAAAAGTCAAAGATCTACTCATAAGCACAAAAAAGGCTTACAAGGGATATCAGGACGTTGCCGCCGTCGCAAACTTTGCCTCACCACTGTATGCATTTATCGATGCCCGCCGACGAGGCGCAAGACCGGATGCTAAACAACTGGCCGCCGACTTCGCCGATGCAGTACAGGCCATAAATTCCCAGAAGGAAAAACAGGAAAAGTCACCTTATAGCGATTGGCAGAAGGCTGATAAAGCCGCGAAGGTTATTCTCGACCTTAAGAGCGGGCTCGAAGAAGCGATTCACTTTTACAACGATTACGACCCGCAATTTACCTGGTGGATGGAAACCCCCATCAACGATCTCATTAGCAACCTCGACAGTTACGCCACTTTTCTGGCTGATAACTACACCAGCGATACCACAAAGGATGATGGCAGCGGCATTATTGGCAACCCCATTGGCAAGCAAGCTCTTATCGACCAGCTTCGCGCCTCTTTTATCGCTTACGACCCTGAAGACCTGATTAACATTGCTAAAGAGCAATTTGACTGGTGCAAAGAGCAAATGATTCTGGCATCCCGGGAAATGGGCTACGGCGATGACTGGAAGGCCGCACTCGAGGCCGTGAAAGACACCTATGTGCCGCCTGGTGAACAACCGAAAACCATCAATGACTTGCTTGAGCATTCGGTAAAATTCGTTGAAGACCGGGATCTGATCACCCTACCACCACTGGCAAAAGAAACCTGGCGGATGATTATGATGACGCCGGAACGCCAGAAGGTTAATCCGTTCTTCACCGGTGGACGGAATATCAGTATCTCGTACCCTACCGAAGGAATGACCCATGCCGACAAACTCATGAGCATGCGCGGGAATAATCCAAACTTCTCGTACCCAACCGTTCAGCATGAGCTACTGCCGGGCCACAACCTGCAATTCTTTATGAATCAGCGCCATAAGCCTTATCGAGAGGCTTTCCGCAACCCTTTCTGGACCGAAGGATGGGCACTGTACTGGGAAATTATCTTGTGGGATAAAGATTTTGCTACCACGCCAGAGCAAAAAATGGGCATGCTATTCTGGCGAATTCACCGCTGTGCCAGAATCATGTTCTCACTGCAATATCATCTTGGAGAGATAACGCCTCAGCAAGCCATTGATATGCTGGTAAATGAAGTGGGTCATGAGTACGCTAATGCAGAGGCAGAAGTGCGACGTTCATTTGCCACTAACTATGTCCCTCTTTATCAACTGGCATATATGATTGGTGGCTTGCAATTCAATGCTTTGCGTAACGAAATGCTCGCCAAAGGCTGGACAGAAAAGCAGTTCCACGACCGGGTGATGCAAGAAAACACAATGCCCATAGAGGTATTGCGTTTGCTGATTCAAGAAAAGGATTTTGATCGTGATTACGAAACGCAGTGGCGCTTTTCGACCAGTTTCACCAGTGATGACAAATAAAATCCCCTATTAATAATAACAATAAGAGGTGTCTATGCAGCAGTCTCACCGACTCCCGACCATTATGGAAATTGTGGTCATAGCAGCTGGTATAATTGGCGCGATTTTTCTGTTTGTTCAGGTTCTCGCCCTGCCCATTCAATTGGCGTTGATTACCGCGTGGTTCATAATTATTGCCATGGGGAAACGGCTGGGACTCAGCTACGAGCAGATGCAGGCCGGTCTCTGTAAAGGGATTGGCCACGGTATGGAAGCCATTCTGGTGCTGGTGGCGGTAGGCGCGCTCATTGGTAGCTGGATGGCAGGCGGTATTGTGCCGAACATCATCTATTCGGGTTTATCGATAATGAATCCGCACATTTTCCTTTTGGCCGCTTTCATTATTTGCGCGGTGACGTCTCTGGCGACAGGCACGTCGTTCGGTACCATTGGTACCGCGGGGATTGCCATGATAGGTATTGGCGCAGGATTTGGCTTGCCATTACCTTTGGTCGCTGGCGCTGCAATTTGTGGTGCTTATGTGGGCGACAAACTTTCCCCACTGTCAGATACTACCGTAATGACTGCATCCTTATGCAGAGTGCCGCTCACTTCTCACATTCGCTCGATGCTGTATGTCAGTGTGCCTGCGTTTATCATTGCCGGTTTGCTGTTCCTCATAGCAGGATATGTTCTTGCCCATGATGGCAGCACGGCACAGGCGCAGCAGGTCATGAACGCCATCGCCGCCGAGTACACCATTGCATGGTATATGTTGTTACCCGCCGCTGCAGTCGTTGCTTTATTAATCATGAAGCTTCCATCGGTACCCGTCATTTTTTTCGGTGCAGTGCTCGGCGTGGTTTGGGCCATCATGTTCGAAGGCATGGATGCAATCAGCGCCATTTCTACTCTCTACAGTGGCAACCACATCAACTCTGATATGGACTTCATTAATATTTTGCTTAACCGCGGCGGCATTACGTCTATGCTGGAAGTGATTTTACTGGTTATGCTGGCGCTGGGGTTAGGTGGCTTGATGGAGGTAACCGGTGTGCTGTCGAGCATTTCAGCGGGCCTTGAACGTTGGGCAACCAACACCGGCCGACTCGGCGTTTCTACGTTGTTCGCGGGTTTTCTGGGCAACGTATTGGGTGGCGCAGCCTATGTGTCACTGATCACCGCAACCGCACTAACCGGTAAGAACTACGACAAAATGGGGGTTGATCGCCGTGTATTATCGCGCAATACCGAAGCGGGCGGCACACTCACTACACCGATGGTGCCGTGGACAGATGGGGGCGTGTTTATGGCAACCACCCTGGGCGTCGCTACCACCAGCTATTTACCTTTCTTGTGGTATCACTTTGCTGTTTTGATTATTTCCGTGTTTTACGGTTATGCTAACTGGTTCAGTTTTGCTAAAGACCAACAACAAAAACAACAACCTGAAGCACCAGGTACAGTAAATGAACTACAAAGCTCGTCAAAATAATTAAGACAAGGACGAACCCATGAAAAAGCTATTCGGGGCAACGTTTGCCATTTCTCTAACACTCAGTGTTACCGCCGCCCCGCTAACAAAAAGTGATTTTGATGCATCGGTAAAACTACGTGAAAACTGGATCACCAAAACCCGGGATCTGATGTTTCCTGTTTCGTGGCTGAACAACAAACATGAATTTGCCTACCGTCAGTCCGTTGAGGGAGGCTTTGGTTACTTTGTTCAACATGCTGAAACGGGAAAAATCCGCCCCGCATTCGATCAGGAAGCATTAGCGCAAGCACTCAGTAAGGCCTCCGGTGAAGAGATGTCAGCCTTAATGTTGCCGTTTGAAACCTTCCGATTTAACCACGACGAAACCGCCATTCAGTTTTCCTTACACTACGAGCCCTGGGAATGCGAACTGGCCACCATGCATTGCGCTGAGCGTTCCTTTGGCGATGCCCGCCCCCGGGGTTTTGGGGTTGTCCGTGATTTGCGGGTAAGTCGGGCCGACGCCGTGATAACCTCTGAGAATGGAGAATTGAACGTTACCGAGGACGGCTACAACCTGCTGATTACCGACACCAACGGTAATCAGGTATACCGCACCACCGATGGCGTGAAAGATAATTTTTATGACATCGACTCTATTAGCTTTTCCCCCGATGGCCAGGCACTGAGCACCATGAAAGTGGTTCCTGGTGAGCCTCGCTACGTAACCAGAGTAGTGTCTTCTCCCGAAGATCAGGTGCAACCCAAAGTCGTTACCCAGCTCTACCCAAAACCTGGCGACAAGGTAGATTTCGATCAACCCGTCATTATTGATTTAAATGCTAAAAAACAATTTAGTATCGCCCCCGATCGCATTCCCGGTGCATACGAAATGAGTATCTACGGTTGGCATAAAAAAAGTGACAGCATCATTGTTCGTTACCTGCAGCGCGGCCACCAGCGGGAAGAAATGCTGCAAATGGATCGTAGCAACGGCGCCGTACATGCCATGGTCAGCGAAACAGCCGAGACTTTCATATACGGCTGGACCGGCTTTTTCCACGATGTAGACAACGCCGGTAAGGAAATCATCTGGCGTTCGGAACGTGATGGCTGGGCTCATTTGTACCTGATTAATGGTGAAACCGGCGAAGTGAAACAGCAAATCACTGAAGGGGAATTTGTCGTACGCGAAGTGCAGAAAGTGGATGAAGAAAATCGTCAGATTTATTTCTCTGCTAATGGTATGAATAAAGATGAAGATCCGTACTTCATACACTACTACCGGATAAACTTTGATGGCACCGACCTAGTCGCACTTACGCCAGAAAAGGCGAATCACGAGGTTTCTTTTTCCGACGACATGCAATATTACATCGACATTTACTCACGAGTCGATTTGCCCAATATCACTAAGCTATATAAAACGGGCGATGCCACGCCAATCCGTACAGTAGCCGAAGCAGATATCAGCGAACTACTGGATGCAGGCTTTCAGTTTCCACAAACCTTTGTGGCAAAAGCCCGTGATGGAAAATCCGATATCTGGGGCTTAATTGTCAAACCTCAGAACTTCGACCCCAATAAAACGTATCCGGTTATCGAGAATATCTACGCCGGCCCTCACGACAGCTTTGTACCCAAGTCGTTCTGGCCATTCGGTTATCACTCCGGCGGCGATAAGATGATCGGCATGCAGGCACTGGCCAACCTTGGGTTCATAGTGGTGCAGATGGACGGCATGGGCACCGCGAACCGCTCAAAAGCCTTTCACGATGTAGCCTGGAAAAACCTGGGTGACTCGGGTTTCCCTGATCGCATTCTTTGGCACAAAGCGGCCGCAGAAAAATATCCCTGGTATGACATTTCAAGCGGTGTGGGTATTTACGGCGGTTCAGCGGGAGGCCAAAGCACTCTGGGTGCGCTGGTTTTCCATCCTGAGTTTTACAGCACAGGCGTCGCTTTCGCCGGATGCTTTGATAACCGCATGGACAAAATTGGCTGGAATGAACAATGGCTTGGCTACCCGGTTGATGAAAGCTATGTGGCCTCATCTGGCACCGAGCATGCGGCCAATATGACTGGCGATATCTTTATCATCGTGGGTGAGCAAGACAGTAACGTTGACCCGGCTTCTTCTATGCAGGTGGTTAATGCTCTGATAAAAGCAGGCAAAGACTTCGACTTGCTGGTCATTCCTAACGGTGAGCACTCGGCTGGGCGTTCAACCGGGCCGGTGGATTATGCGCAGCGTCGTCAATTTGCGTTTTTTGTCGAAAAGATGAAGCAGCAGCGCACACCTAACTGGAATAAACCATAATCCGCTTCAGTCTGAGCTATGGCTGGGAGATTTTTATTTCGCCGCAGGATGCGCCCTTAGACAGGTAAATGTTATACTGTATGCGTTAATGCTAAATTCCCTGGCCAACTGACCTGCCTAATCCGGTCAGAAAAGGAGTGATAAAAATAAATGGCTATCGTTGTTAAAACGCTTTCCGAGCAAGCCTATGAGATCATACGAGAACGTATTCTCTCAAATGATATGCAGCCGGATAAACCAATCAGGCAGGACGCACTTTCTCAGACATTAGGCGTAAGTAAAATCCCACTTCGGGAAGCACTTACCCGCCTGGAACATGATGGATTATTAATTTCTCATCCCAATCGTGGCTTTCTGGTTCGCCCATTAACGGTAAACGAAGCCGAAGATGTGTTTGATTTGCGACTGAGTCTCGAGCCAGACGCCGCATCTGAAGCGTGCAAAAAGGCCTCTGATGAGCAACGCGAAAAGGTAAAAGAGATCTTTATCGACTTGCAAAACCATGCCGATGAATGCTCTCCAGAGGCGGTTACTGTTAACAGCGCTTTTCACCTTGCACTCACTGAAATGCCGGACAAACCTGTCACACAGGTGCTGTTAGAACGGCTGCATTTGCTCAGCGAGCGTTACGTTCGCATGCATTTAGAACCGCCCAACCGCGAAGCAAATGCGTTTCGAGAGCACCAGGAAATTTTTGATGCCTGGATGGCAAGAGATGGCAAAGCAGTCAAAAAGCTGCTTAAAGCACATACCAAAGGCACGCTCGAAGACTTACGCGAGCAAATTCCCTCCTGAAGAAACCGGCATCTGCCGGTTTTTTTATGTCTTCTGATTCAATCACCTCGAATGTCATTCAACGTTTGCACGCTATTGCCCGCCTCGCAATGATTTTATATAGTATACAATCTACAATATCCAATCAGAGGTCCTATGAAGTCTGTCGCAATTATTGGCGGTGGTATTATTGGTCGAATCAGCGCCTTTGTGCTGTCAGAGCAGGGTTATCAGGTAACGGTTTTTGACAGTAGTCAGGAATTGACCGCCCCCTCGTGGAACAATGCCGGGCATATAGCCGTTGAACAGGTCACCCCGCTTTCTTCATACGCCTCTATTCGTACTGCTCCCAAACGTCTTTTCAGAGTAGGTGGTGCACTGGATTTCAACTTGTTTTCGCCGGGCGTAGCAAGCTGGGTTTGGCGCTATCTTCGCGCATCATCGCCTTCACGCTTCAAGGCCGGTACCGAAGCACTGGCTTCACTGGTTAATCAGGCTGAAGCAAGCTGGCTAGCGCTGACAACCCGTGCGCGTGTGCCCGATTTATATCAAGGCACCGGACACTGGGTTGTGTGGGAATCTGCCGGCTCTGCAACCGCGGCTAGCCGTCATTGGTCCGGCTCTAACACCGGTAATACGCAGTTTACCGCCCTCGCCCCCAGCCAGATGGAATTAGTCCGGCAGCGAACCCATACGCACGTAGAAAACGGAATTGCTTTTAGTGGAACCGGCCGAATTACAAACTTACCGCTTCTGGCAGATACCCTAAAAAAGGCGATTATCGATAATGGCGGCAACTGGAAAAATCGTGCTATTTCGCCGTTAACGCAAGCCAACGGGAAAGCAGAGATACCCGCTTTCGAGGGCGACTTTGATGCGGTAGTGATGTGTGCTGGCGCAGCTTCAGGGCGTTTGCTTCGGCATATTTATCCTAACGTGCCGTTAATTGCCGAACGTGGCTATCACCTGGAAGTATCTTGCACTGAAGAAATGTGGCCATCAAACACCCCGCCACTGGTCTTTGAAGACCGCTCAATGATTGTTACGCGCTTCGCCAATACCTTGCGAGCCTGCAGTTTTGTTGAGTTCAGCGACTTGGATGCACCAGCAGACGAACGCAAATGGCAACGACTGCTCGAACATTGCAAAGCACTTGGTCTGCCCATTGGTGACGACGCAAAAAAGTGGATGGGTGCTCGCCCCACGTTACCCGATTATCTCCCTGCAATAGGAAAAAGCCAACGCGCCAGTAACCTCTACTATGCGTTTGGCCACCAGCACCTCGGACTCACCTTAGGCGCCATTACCGGCGAAAAACTGGCAGCAATGATCACTGGCAACCATAGCGAAAGCGAGCAGAAACCCTTTGATATTGAGCGATTTAAGATCCGCCGAACGAATTAATCAGATCAATGGGTTGTTTTTATATCGTATACTATATAACATCTACGATAAATCAGTAGACAGGATATAAACTAATGGCAATGCAAGATTCACAATGGACCGGCGTATTCCCGGCGGCCACAACCCAATTCGATAAAGAGTTAAATATCGATTTCGATGCCACCCAAAAAGGCTTTGAAAACCTGCTTAATGACGGCGTAAATGGCTTGGTTATTATTGGTACTTGCGGTGAGAACAACTCACTGAGTGCAGAAGAAAAACGTAAAGTGATTGCGTCAGCCGCAGAAGTAAAAGGTTCGGCACCAATCATTGCGGGTGTGTCTGAATTCACCACCGCCAATGCCATTAAATTCGCGCAGGATGCCGAGAAAGCCGGTGTTGATGCACTGATGCTGCTGCCAGGTATGGTTTACGTACCGACCGAAGATGAGTTGGTTGCCCACTTCCGTGCGGTAGCTGCAGAGACCTCTTTACCCATCATGTTGTATAACAATCCTACGTCGTACCGCGTAAACATGAGCCTGGACTCGTTAGAAAAGTTACGCGATGTAGACAACATCGTAGCCATCAAAGAAAGTGCCTCGGATACCCGTCGCTTTACTGATTTGATCAATGCCTACGGCGATCGCTTTAAAGTGCTGGCTGGTCTGGACGATGTGGCACTGGAAGGACTTATGCTGGGTGCATGCGCCTGGATTTCAGGTTTAACGTCAGCATTCCCTCAGGAATCGGTTGAACTGGTAAAAGCGTTTGAAAACGGCGACATGAAACGCGCGCTGGAAATTTACCGCTGGTTTATGCCGCTGCTTCACCTGGATGCCGGCCATGATTTGGTTCAGGCCATCAAACTGGCAGAAGAGATCATGGGCCGCGGTAGCGAGCGTGTACGTATGCCTCGGATGCCACTGGCCGGTGCTCGCCGCCAGGCTGTGATTGATATGGTCGAGAAAGCAGCTGCTACTCGTCCCACTCAACAAGGATAAGTGCTAAATGCGTCACACCTTCTTTTGTATCGACGGTCATACTGCCGGTAATCCGGTAAGGTTGATCACCGGCGGTCATCCGCAGCTCAAGGGCGAAAGCCTGAGCGAAATGCGACAGCATTTTATGCAGGATTTCGATTGGATCCGCCTGGGCATGATGTTCGAACCCCGTGGTCACGACATGATGTCAGGTGGATTCATCTATCCACCGGCCCATCCTGATGCAGATTTTGGTGTGATTTTCATAGAAACCAGTGGCTGCCTGCCTATGTGCGGCCACGGGTCTATTGGCATTATTACCTTCGGCTTAGAACACGGTCTGATCACGCCGAAAACACCGGGTAAACTGGTAATGGAAGCGCCTGCCGGTTTGATTCATGTCGAATACGAGATGAAAGGCCAGAAAGTACTTTGGGTAAAGCTTCGCAACGTTACTAGCTATCTGGCCAGAGAAAATATCATTATTGATGTGGCGGGTCTCGGCACCTTAAAAGTCGATGTGGCATACGGTGGTAACTATTACGCCATTGTTGAACCACAAGGTAATTACGCAGGGCTGGATTCGCTTAGTGCGGCACAGATCCTTGAATACAGTCCAAAAATCCGTACAGCCGTGCGCGAGCAGTATCAGCCGGTTCATCCGCTGAATCCATCAATTAACGGTGTCAGTCACGTGTTGTGGGCAGATACACCGTCTTCCACAGACGCCCACGGTCGTAATGCCGTGTTCTATGGCGACAAAGCCATCGATCGCAGCCCCTGTGGTACCGGCACCTCGGCACGAATGGCGCATCTTGCCGCACAAGGCAGGCTGAACGCAGGCGACACCTTTGTACATGAAAGTTATATCAAAAGCCGTTTCATCGGCAAGGTCGAGGAAGTCACCACGTTAGGCGACCTTCCCGCAATTACCCCGTCTATCCAGGGCACAGCTTACACCACTGGATTTAACCAGATTTGGATAGACGATGACGAGCCGTTTCCACAAGGCTTTCAGATTATCTAAGCGATAACACACTCATTTATTCATAACGAAGAGAGAAGATTTAATGCAAGTCATCAATCTGAGTCATCATATTGGCGGACAAGTAGTAGAAGGTGCAGCGGCACTGGAGCAACACAACCCGTCGAAAGATAACGACCTAAAAGTCACCCTGCCTTCTGCTGATGCCGCAGTAGTAGACAGCGCAGTAGCAAACGCAACAGCCGCGTTCGACAAATTCCGCGACCAGGGTATTGAAGCACGTTCTGACGCACTGGCGAAAATTCAGCAACTTATCATAGCCAACAGTGAAGAACTGTCGGTATTGATTGCCCGTGAAACCGGTAAAACCCTTGGCGATGCCCGGGGTGAAGTGGGCCGTGCAGCCCGCATCTTTGGTTTCTTCTCCGGCGAGTGTTTACGCATTGTTGGTGAGCGCCTGGAATCAACTCGAAACGGCGCCATGGTAGAAATCGAATATGCTCCGGTGGGTGTTATCGGCCAGATCACGCCGTGGAACTTCCCTATTGCTATTCCGGCCTGGAAAATTGCACCGGCTCTGGCCTTTGGCAACACCGTAGTTTGGAAGCCATCTGAAGTGTCGTCTGCAACAGCAGCACGTCTAATGGAACTCATCCACGAAGGTGGCATTATGCCTGGTGCAGTAAACATGGTGCTAGGCGGTGGTGAAACCGGCGCGGCTATGTGTGAACATAGCGGCATTGATGCACTAAGCTTCACAGGCTCTGTGGCAACCGGTAAAAAAGTGCGCATGGCAGCCGCTGAACGTGGCATTCCAGTACAAACCGAAATGGGTGGCGTTAATGCCATGATCGTATTGGAAGATGCCGACCTTGAAGGGGCAGTAGATTTGGCGCTGAACGGCGCGTTCCTGGCAGCAGGCCAGCGTTGTACTGCGTGCTCACGCATTATTGTACAAGACAGCATCGCGGATAAATTTGCCGCCAGACTGGCCGAAAAAGTCGCTGGGCTGAAGGTTGGCGACCCGACGGACCCGTCAACCCATATTGGTCCATTGGCTTCACCAAAACAAAAAGCGCTGATCACCGAACAAACCGCGGTAATGGAAAACACTCCAGGGTCTAAACTGGTTTTCGGTGGTACTAAAGATCCACTGCCAGCCTGTTTCTTCCCGCCAACCCTGTTCGACCATGCGAAAGCAGGCGATCCCATTGCGCAGGAAGAAATCTTTGGTCCGGTGGCAGCCATGTTCCGTGTGCCCGACTACGAAACCGGTCTTGCAATGCTGAACGACTCCAAATACGGATTATCATCAGGACTTTGCACCACGTCACTCAAATATGCCGAGCACTTCAAGCGATATGCGAAAGCCGGCATGATGATGATTAATCTGCCAACCGCCGGTATTGATTACCATGTGCCGTTTGGCGGTGTCGGCGCCTCAAGCTACGGTGCCCGAGAACAAGGTCGGGCTGCGAAACAGTTTTATACGGTGATGAAAACCACCTACCTCAAAGGCTAAGTTCCGTTGGAAAGCCGCACCGCTCGTGTTCCGTGGTGCGGCTTTTTTTAAGGAGAAATTAAATGGATTTTCCCAGACGTTTTGCATCTTCCCTGTTGTTCTTACTGCCACTGCTTATTGCAGGTTGTGCAGACTCACTCACTCAGGAAAAGGAAGCCAGTTCGCAAAATGACTGGGAAAATCCCGCCATATTCAGTATCAACAGCTTGCCGGATAGAAGCTATTTTCTGTCTTACGATTCGGCTGATGCGGCAATGCGTGACGCCCCATCAGAAAATAAACGCCTGCTTTCCCTTAACGGTCTCTGGCAGTTTCACTTTTCCGAGAATCCAGAAAGTCGTCCGGTTAATTTCTATCAGCCAAATTTCGACGCCAGTGGTTGGCCAACCATACCCGTGCCGTCTAACTGGCAGATGCAAGGCTACGATTATCCCGTTTACACCACTTCTGGTTACCCTTTTCCCCGTAATAAACCCTTCATTTCGCAGGAATATCGCCCCGTAGGCTCCTATCTTCGCGAATTCACTTTACCTGAGAGTATGAGCGGTCAGCGTTTGATCCTGCATTTCGGTGCCGTGAAATCGGCCTATTATGTTTGGGTTAATGGCGTCAAAGTTGGATACAGTCAGGACAGTAAGCTGCCCGCTGAATTTGATATCACAGCGCTGGTACACGATGGCGATAACACACTTGCTGTGGAAGTTTATCGCTGGAGCGACGGCAGTTATCTGGAAGATCAGGATTTCTGGCGGTTAAGTGGCATTCAGCGGGATGTATTTATTCAAGCGGTACCGCAAACGCATTTATGGGATGTGGCTGTTACCGCAAGCTTAAGTGACAACTATCGTCGCGGACAATTCAACGTTACCACCACGCTTGCTCACATTCCTAAGGGGGCCGACTGTGCTGATGTTAAACTGACACTGAACGACCCAACTGGTGACACAATCTGGCAGCAAGAAAGATCAGTGGTGGTTAAGAATGAAAAAACCACAACCACCTTTTCTGCTGAATTTGACGACATTAAACCCTGGTCGGCGGAATCCCCCACCCTTTACGACCTGACAATAGCGGTAACCACAAACGGCCACACCGAGTATGTGCATCAGCCAGTAGGTTTTCGTAATGTGGAAATAAGCAACGGCCAGCTTAAAGTCAACGGCCAACCCATCATCATCAAAGGGGTGAACCGTCATGAGCATGACCCAGTATCAGGCCAGGTAGTCAGCCCCGAAGCCATGCTGAACGATATTCGCATGATGAAGGCGAACAATATCAATACGGTGCGCACCTCTCATTATCCTAACGATCCTTATTGGTACACGCTTACAGATAAATACGGGCTGTACGTGATTGACGAAGCCAATGTGGAAGCCCACGGTTATGGCTACAACGAAGATATGTCCATGGGCAATGATCCTGCCTTCAAAGCAGCCATTGTCGACAGGATGCATGGCATGATTGAACGGGATAAAAACCATCCTTCTATCATTTCCTGGTCGGTGGGCAATGAGATTGGTCCCGGCCCGAATATTCAAGCGTCATATGAACTCGCAAAATCCATGGACCCGACTCGAATCGCCCAATATGAAAACCGTCGCACCTGGCACCCCGGCAAAATGACAGACGTGATTGGCTGGATGTATGCCACGGAAAAAGAAATCGACGAAAAATATATCGGTAATTTTAACGATCAGCCGTTTATTTGGGTGGAATATTCCCACGCCATGGGCAATTCAAACGGTAATCTCAAAGAACTCTGGGAATTTGTATACGCGTACCCGCAGGTTCAGGGCGGCGCTATTTGGGATTGGATGGATCAGGGTTTATTAAAGCATGAAGCCGATGGCACAAGCTATTACGGTTACGGCGGCGACTTCGAACCTGCAGGCATCGATCATGCCGGGAACTTCTGTGCCAATGGCTTGCTAGCTTCCGATGGCACACCACACCCAGCATTGCATGAGGTGAAGAAGGTTTATCAGAACATACACACCGAACTCTCCGAAGATAATCAGCTTATTATTTTCAATCGCTTTTTCTTTACTTCCCTCTCCGGTTTTACTGCGCACTGGGAATTACTAGAAGATGGACGAAAAACAGAACAAGGTACATTCCAGACTCCTGGTATTGCGCCGCAGTCTTCCCAGACTATCAGCCTCGATGGCGTATCTGGTAAAAACTTCAGCCAACAACACGAATACGTGCTGAACGTGCGCTTTACCCGCAATAACGCCGATGCGCTATTGCCAGCCGGCCATGAAGTGGCCAGTGACCAGTTTATTCTTACGTCTTCTGCGCCAACGTTGCCGCTCATTGTTACCACCAATAAGCCTACGATTAAAGACACTGAACACACAATCATGATTCATGCAGGGGAAACGCGCTATACCTTCACCAAACAAAACGCGCAGCTTCAGCAACTTGAGCTTGAAGGCAAACCGCTCCTTAAGGCTCCACTGCGACCAAACTTCTGGCGTGCCCTTACAGATAACGACTACGGCAACAAGTTCGGTGAAATTGCGGCAGACACATACAAATTTGCAGGCGAAAAGGTGTCGGTTACCGGTATCGAAACGGTGCGAGATGATGGTGCGGTACAACTGAATTTCGCGATATCCCTGGACGCCCTGCATAGTTCGGGCTCCCTACATTACCGCATTTATCCTGACGGCCAAGCCGATGTGACCTTTGTCGCTGACCTTGCCAGCGATCTGCCTGAGATGCCTCGGTTTGGTATGACGATGCAACTCAAAGAGGGTTTTGATGAGGCGCAATGGTATGGAAGAGGCCCGTTTGAGAACTATCAGGACCGTAAATTCAGCGCCGATTTAGGTATTTACCAGCAGTCGGTAAGCGAACTCTATACCCCATATATTCGTCCGCAAGAAAATGGCAACCGTGCTGATACCCGTTGGCTTTCACTGCAATACAACAAGGGTCCATCGCTACAGATCACCGGTATGCCAACCTTTGACTTTTCTGCCTTACACAACACCATCGCCGACTTCGATCATCCGAAAGAAGGGCCAAATAGGCATACCAGCGATATCAAGCCTAGAAAAATAACCGAGGTAAACATTGACTGGCGTCAACGGGGTTTAGGCGGTGATACCAGTTGGGGAGCATTACCCTACAATAAATACCGATTGCTTCCTGCAAGTGATAGCGACGCTTACCAATTATCTTTCCGACTAACGCCACAACAACAATGAAAAGGGAACCTATGCGACACGTAATCAAACGAAAACTGCCCCTCGCTATTTCACTGGCACTCGCCGTAGCGACAGCCAGCGCACCGGCTATCGCAGCTGAAAAAAACGTGAATGCTGCCGGACTGAAACTGATTTTTGATGAAAGCGCTCAAACCCTGCTGTCTTTGCAACCTGATGCAGCAAAAGGCGTAGATTTCCTTTCTTATGAACATAACAGTAAGCGCGAAGGACCTGGCTACTATCAACTGGGCGACATTGATTTGCGCGTCCGTCAGGCGGGCGGTGCATGGCAAGATTACTCTAGCGCACTGCAATTACAGCCGGTAAAAACACTGACGTCATCAACCGCGTTGATGCACGCAGACATTACCAGCGACTTACCCGGTATTCCGCTTAATGTCAGCCGCACCTGGTCGGTAGACAACAATCAACTGGTACTGCGCTTTACGCTGAAAAATACCACCAGCGACGCGGTAGAAATAGGCGGTCTGGGTATCGCCATGGTATTCGATAACATTCTTTCCGGTCGAGAACTGGATGATGCCCATGAAAAAGCCAATTACGCCGAACCCTACATGGGCATGGATGCAGGCTATGTGCAGGTGGTACGCCTGAACGGTAAAGGACCTGCTCTGCTGGTACTGCCGGAAGAAAATGCGCCCCTTTCCGAATGGATGCCCATTCTTGGCGACACCCACGAAGACGGCTCCCCGGTTATTTACAATGATCCCACCGTGCGTACCCACACCTTCGAAGGCTTTTACGACTGGATGGTGTTCAACAAAGGTTTTGCCGACAACGAATGGAAAGGCAAGAAGCAGTGGAACGAACCGCGCAGCCTCACGCTGAAGCCTGGTGAGGGTTTTGACACCGCAGTACGATTCGCCCTGGCACCTGAAGTACGGCAAATTGAAGACATATTATCAGCGCAGCAGCGTCCGGTCGCCGTTGGTCTGCCCGGATATGTGGTGCCCAAAGACTTGCCTGCAAAGCTGTATCTCAATTCACCCAGCCCGGTTAAATCACTGGCTGTAGAGCCTGCTAATGCACTTACCGTAAAGGCGACAACACCGCAAAATGGCTGGGCAGCTTATAACGTAACCGGTAATCAATGGGGACAATCCCGCGTAACCATTACCTATGAAGACAACACCGTACAGACCGTGCACTATTTTGTATCGAAGGGGATGGCGCAGGCTGTCTCCGATTTAGGCGAATTCCTGTTCGATGAGCAATGGTTTGAAGGTGAGGATGATCCCTTCAAGCGTGGCCCTTCAATCATGAGCTACGATAACGACACCAAAGACATTGTGCTACAAGACCAACGGGTGTGGATTGCCGGGCTTAGTGATGAAGGCGGCGCGGGCTCCTGGCTGGCAGGCATTATGAAGCAGCTTGGACAACCCGACGCAGAAGAGATTGCGCAGTTTGAACGCTTTTACAATGAGGTTATTGATGGCAGGCTCCAGGTAAACGAAGGCGAAGGTAAGCATGGCGTGAAGAAGAGCCTGTTCTTCTACGACCCCGAAGCATTGCCTGATTACGAGTATAATCCCGATTTTAACTGGACCACTTGGGCTTCGTGGAGCAAAGAGCAGTCTGATAACTTGGGGCGTTCGTTCAACTATCCTCACGTTGCGGCGGCTCAATGGGTACTTTACCGCCTCGCCCGCTTTAATGAAGGGCTGGTAAAAACACATCCGTGGCAAACTTACCTGCAACGGGCAGCGCAAACCAGTATTGCCATGGCTGAACTTGCACCGCACTATGCCCAGTTCGGACAAATGGAAGGCGATGTGTTCGTTGCCATACTCGACGACCTGTATGCAGAAGGCATGAATGCGCTGGCTGACAAACTGAAAGCGACCATGAAAGCCCGGGCCGATCACTGGTCAGAACTGGCCTATCCGTTTGGCAGTGAAATGCCCTGGGATTCCACCGGACAGGAAGAGGTGTATGCATGGATGCGCTACTTTGGTAACACACCTGCCGCCGAGCTCACCCGAGAGGTGATTTTGGGTTACGACTTTACACAACCACACTGGGGTTACAACGGCAGCGCTCGTCGTTTTTGGGATTTCCTTTACGCGGGTAAAGACAGCCGCATTGAACGTCAATTACATCACTATGGCTCCACCATCAATGCCATTCCACTGCTTGATAGCTTTCGCAGAAACCCTGACGATACCTATCTGCTGCGGGTTGGCTACGGCGGCATGATGGGCGGACTCACCAATATCCATGAGGATGGATTTGCCTCTGCGGCCTTCCACAGCTTCCCGGATTATATGGAGTTCGACCCGTACTCCGGAGACTACGGCTCAAGTTTCTTTGGCCATGCTTTCGCCATTGGCAGTTACCTCATTAACGATGCAACGTTCGGCTGGCAAGGCTTCGGTGGATTAACCAAGGTTACCGACAATACGGTAACCATTACGCCAAAAGATGCTTTCCGTAACAGAGTCTACATTGCGCCAGCAAAAGTTTGGCTCACACTGGATGCCGGGAAGTTCAGTGCGGTAACCTGGCATAGTGATTCCAGTGAGATCACCGTTACCCTTGACGAGGCTACGCCGTTTACTCCGACTGCCATGCTAAACATTGCTTCATTGGGGCAACCCTATCAGCCACAAGAAAAGCATTCGAAGACGGCGGGCAGAATCGCACTACCGTTGAATAAAAGCACAAAAACGGTGCTGTCTTTAACAAGTGCTACTGCCAATTAAATGGTAGAAAAGTGAACGCGGTATTGGTGTATTTGTTGTCGAAATTCGACCAATGAAGGGTATAAAGCTTTCACTTATTTGCATATTATTAGCGGACTATAAAAATCCAGTTTTGCTCGTTGGGTAGCGTCATCGTTCCAGCGAGCAACACGTTAAGGGAAGAAGTTACCGCGCTCATGTTGTTATCTGCGATTTTACCCCTCTCAATCAGAGGCAGTTACGATGTTGATGACCTCGGTCGCACCAACATACTTTTCACTACGCTTCGCGCCTTTGGCGCAGACCAGGTTCTGAAAGAGATCCTGATTGTTTGTCCACCCAATGAAGTCAGCGTTATCCGGGAGCAAGTGAAGAAGTGGCCTGAATTTGTTATTCGGGTTGTTTCCGAAGAAGACATGGTGCCAGAACTCGCCAACCATCGTCAGGTGAGAGGCTGGCGCAAGCAACAGATGATCAAACTCGCGGCCCCCAGGGAATTGTCTACGCCCTATTATCTGACGTTAGATGCTGACGCCATATGCTTACGTCCGCTCACCGAATCGCTGTTGATCCCCGACGGCAAAGCGCTTCTGCAATATGAGAAACGCGCGCTTCATCCTCGCTGGTGGAAGTCGTCTTCACGAATTCTGAAAGTGTCAGACCGCGTTGGCGACCCGGTAGTCGGCATGACAGTTACGCCTGCCATTATGGCCAGCGATATTAGCGAAGCAACGGGTGAGGAAATAGCCGCAAACTTGCGTGGCAAGGGCTCCTGGGTAGATAAACTGTGTCGCCTTCACAACCCTAAATCTCCGTCTAACTGGACTTTCTACCGGCACTTACGCGGTCGCTGGACTGAATATTCGCTTTACTACTTTTGCGCACTCAAGCGTAACATGCTTGAGAAATATCATGTGACTGCAGGTTCGGATGCCTATCCACAACTGCTGCTTATCCACGACTCTCATCCGTTCGAACAATGGGTGCCAGAGCAGAGTTTTGCGCCTAACGGGCAAGGACTGTTCTGCGTTGTGAACAGCAGTATGCGTTTTGATATAGAAAATACGTGGCAAAAAATAGCACCGTTTGTGCCTGGCGCGTCAGATTTGAAAATGCCCTAAGCATCTTATTCTCATCACGCATTACACACAAAAAAACGCCCTGCCTATTAAAAGCAGGGCGTTCTTATTTCATGTTTTACATTAGAACGATGCTGTCAGGCCAATGTAAATTGAGCGGCCTAGCGGATCGTACATACCCGGGAACGTATTGCCGTTACCGAACGAGCTAAGCACGTTGGATACGATAATAGGAGGATCGCGGTCTAACAGGTTGTTGATACCACCACGGAAAACCAGGTGGTCGCCAACCGGAATGCTACCTGCCAGGTCGAAATAGCTATACGAGCCGATTTCTGCATTGATTTCATAATTCGTGCCTGTCAGGAACTCATTACTTTCATTCAAGCTCAGCTTCACGCTGTCCATGTAACGCCATAACAACGATACCTGTGCGTCCATCCAAGGCATCATCCAAGTTGCACGGGCATTGTGACGCCACTCAGGCACGGGCTGACCACATGAAGGACCATACAGACCTTTACAGTCGTAAGTACCCAGTCCAGGTTGAGGCTCGGTGACCATTTCGTTCAGATAGGTACCCACCAACTGCATACCCAATGAACCATACTCGCCCATTTCGTAGGTATAGTTTGCATTGATATCAACACCAGACGTTTGCAGATAACCCGTATTCAGTGTGGTTGACGTCACATAGCCATCTGTACCAAACAGCGTACCGGCGCGGCTTCGGTTGAACAGGTCACAGTAATAACTGTTACCCGTTGCAATACATTGGTTGATGATGAGGTTTGGATCGATAGAACCAATGTAATCTTCAACTTTGATGTTGTAGTAGTCCAGTGAAACAGACAGGTTTTCAACCGCTTCCGGCGTAATCACAATACCGACGGTGTAAGTGTCAGCTTCTTCAGGTCGCAGATTCGGATTACCACCATATTGCTGCACACAAGTTTCTGCAGGACATTCAATGATGTTGCCATACTGGGCTTCAGTCACGCCGGTGCGAGCACACTGTTCAAAGGTGGCTGAAGGGTTAGTACCTGCACATGGATCGGTACCGGAGTAATTACCCAAACCTTGTGAGGAAAATAGCTCAGACACATTAGGCGCACGAATCGCATGGTTGAAACTGGCGCGGAAACGCAGATCATCATTAGGCGAATAGCTCAGCTCAAACTTGTAAGTAGTTGCATCGTATTCAGATTCATTGCCTTCGTCATCGCTATTGGTGTATTCAGAATAACGCAGGCCAGCATTGATACCGAGATACTTCGCCCACGACGCATCTTCCACCAGCGGAATATCAATTTCGGTATAAACCTCGTCGACTTCAATCACGCCGTACGCGTCTTCAGTACCGTAAGATTCCGCAATTGCATCTGCTTCGAAATCCAGCACTTCTTTACGGTGCTCATAACCCACAACCATCGCAGGGCCCGTTATCGCCCATGGCAGAGAAATGTCGTAGTAATCCAGGTCGATTTGCGAGAAAGCGCTTAATACATCGAGGGTTTGCGTGCTTTCCGTAGAGTTCGATGTAAGGATGTAGTCAAATGCTTCATCTGAAATACCGCTGTAGGCGAATACATCAATAGGCACACAGGCAGAATCGCTACCATCAATGACTGAATTACAGGTTGCAACACCGTCTACGTCTGTTGCTAGCAACGCACGCGCAGCCCGCTCAGGGTTAACGTCGTTCATGAACGTTTCCTGATACAGCGCGGTTGTACGCAGGTAGCTTACGTCGTAAGTAATACCGTCGTTGATGTCACCGCGCATACCCAGATTAAAGCGGTAGTCGGTGTGACGAAGATTGTCGCGACGTGGGCGGGCATTTTCACCATCAAGTCTATAACCCACATAGGCATCGATAATCTCACTGGTGCCTGCCGACGTGCCACACAATGCCGCAGCCTGCTGGCTACTCATTAATGGGTTATCACAGTTAATGGCATAGTCGTCACCAAACCACAGTGCAGACGGTGCAATTTGTGAGAAGCTCTGATCGTCCATAAACATGAAGCTACCATACACTTCGTCGGTATCTGTTACCGCATAGTGAGTCATCATGCCGGCGGTGTAACGTCGATCGACCCGTTGAATGTAATTCAGCGGATTGTAGTTATACAGGTATTCATCGCCGTAGGTATCCCACTCTTTAGAGCCATCTTTGACATTGTTATACGACCCGCCAGTCATTGGCCCGCTTAACACAGAAAACCGGCCCCAGGGATTGTTTCCTGAACCACCACAGGCATAACCATCTAGGGTACTGTTTGCGGAAATAGCGCACGCAGAATAGTCTCGCTCACTTTGCAATACAGGCTCTGTACGACGATAACCAGCATAGAATGTGATATTCCCTTTGCCATCGACAAAGTCGGTACCAGCAGCAAAGTTAAAATCGTACTTCTCGCCGTCCCACACACTGCTGTCTGGCACTTCGTAACCATAACTGGTAACCAGATCGCGCGTGGCACTGTCGTCGTTGTTATGCTGATAGCCACTCCCCTGAACATCAAAAATGATACCGTTAAGGTCGTCTTTCAGAATAAAGTTAACTACCCCGGAAATGGCATCAGAACCATATACCGCAGACGCACCACCGGTAACCACATCAACCCGCTCTACCAGCGCTGACGGGATGAAGTTAACGTCCATCCCCATGGTAGGCAGCATGCGCTGGCCATTGACCAAAGTCAGTACGCGGTTTGAGCCAAGGTTTCGCAGGTTGATCTGTGATGTGCCGTCAGAGCCGTTAGACACGTTTTCGTTCGCGTCAGCAGTAAATTGGGGCATTTTATTCAGTACAGATTCAATGCTTGTTGCACCCTGGAATTTAATTTCCGAGTCATCCACAACAGAAATAGGGCTGTTGGTTGTGTATTCAGCGCGTTGTATGCGTGAACCGGTAACCGTTATGGCCTCTACTTCTGCACCCTCTGATGCGGCTTCCTGAGCCTGCACCATCAAGGGCGTAGCATTCATCATAGCGATGGCAGCTATCACTCCTTTTTTGATTGCAGAATGTTTAGTCATTGCTTCCTCACACGTGTTGAGCTTTATATTTTTATTGTTGGGAAGACCGTCTCTGTGTCTTCCTACGTGTACACTAAACACTCAACTACGAAGCAAAGTCAAATATATTATACGATATTCTATATAACATATCTTTTAATAACTAAGCGGACTACATTTTAGTTATTTAAATTCAATGAGTTATTCTGCTTTGTAAAAATTAGCCAACGAAGGAACTATTTGTAAGTTATCTTTATTGATTTTTTCTCGACAAAATTTTGCGTGTAGAAAGAGTAAGAGGTGAGTGAAGAGAAACGGTAAAATACTCAGATGCGGTTCAGTGCCCGCTCTTTTACCGGTAACGCGCCTTTCTCCTAAAAACCTTCTTGAGTTACCTGACAAATTCAAATATCGTATACTGTATAACAACATAATAACCAACGTAGCACCCAACACGGCAGTGTTGTCTGTATGCGCATTGATGCAGTGCAGGTAGAGTGCAACTACCCTAAAGGAAACGTTATGTGTCACCTGTGTCTAAAAGCGGATCGCCGACAGGTCCTCAAAGGAATGACTGCACTTGCAGCGCTTTCTACCGTATCGCTTACTGCCTGCTCTCGTCAGGAAACCGCAGCGGTGGCAGCCAACCCACTGCCCAAAACTGCCAGCGCCCTACCCCTGAACGATGTACGCCTGCTCGATTCAGACTTTCTGAATGCGGTTACCGCAAACAGCAATTATTTGATGGAGCTCGAACCTGACCGCTTCTTACATAACTTCCATAAGTTTGCAGGGCTGGAACCTAAA
This sequence comes from Alteromonas sp. ABH2_165, assembly GCF_056159945.1. Taxonomy (NCBI): domain Bacteria; kingdom Pseudomonadati; phylum Pseudomonadota; class Gammaproteobacteria; order Alteromonadales; family Alteromonadaceae; genus Alteromonas; species Alteromonas sp. ABH2_165. Next base: position 11,529 of record NZ_JBSWWF010000010.1, on the reverse strand, counting down.
GGGGAGATCTACGGCGGTTGGGAAGGCGACACCATTGCCGGGCACAGCCTTGGCCACTACATGTCAGCTTTAGCATTACTTCATGCGCAAACCGGCAACGTCGAAGCGAAAACTAGACTGGCTTACATTATTGATGAACTAGCCCGATGCCAGCAGGCACAGGGCGATGGTTATGTGGCGGGATTCACCCGTAAACGTAAAGACAAAACCATTGTGGATGGCAAAGAGATATTCGCAGAAATTAAAGCAGGCGATATTCGCTCTGCCGGTTTTGATTTGAATGGTTGCTGGGTACCCTTCTATAACTGGCATAAATTGTATGCAGGTTTCTTTGATGCGCAGACTTACTGTGGCCTTGAAAGTGGTATCCCGGTAGCGGTGGGCCTAGGTAAATACATCGAAGACGTTTTTGCGAACCTCACCGACGAGCAAGTGCAAACCGTTCTGGACTGCGAACATGGCGGCATAAACGAGAGCTTTGCTGAACTGTATGCGCGCACTCAAGATAACCGCTGGCTGGCTCTGGCTGAAAAGCTCTATCACAAAAAAGTCCTCTCCCCGCTGGCGAACGGCAAAGATGAACTGGCTAACATTCACGCCAATACGCAGGTACCCAAGCTTATTGGTCTTGCCCGCTTATATGAATTGACCGGCAAGTCCAGCGATCAGAAAGCAGCCCACTTTTTCTGGGAAACGGTAACTAATCATCATTCTTATGTGATTGGTGGTAACGCCGATCGTGAATATTTCTTTGATGCAGACAGTATTGCCAATCACATAACCGAGCAAACTTGTGAGGCGTGCAACACCTACAATATGCTTAAACTCACCCGCCATCTTTACAGTTGGCAGCCGGATGCAGCCTATTTCGACTATTATGAGCGCGCCCACTTAAACCACATGTTGGCACAAATCGACCCCGCTACCGGCATGGTGACCTATATGACACCGCTTATGTCAGGTGCTGCCCGCCACCATTCCAGTAAATTCGATAGCTTCTGGTGCTGCACGGGTTCTGGCATGGAAACCCACGCCAAGCATGGAGATTCTATTTGGTGGCAGGGAGACGATACCTTATTTGTGAATCTGTACATTCCTTCAAAGGTTGACTGGAAGGCCGGTCAGGCTGCCATCACCATGGATACCGCTTACCCATACGCGGGTGCAGTGAATCTCACGGTGGATAAAGCGGAAAAAGCATTCCGCTTAGCCATGCGTATTCCTGCATGGGTAGGTGACGACTGGACAGTAACCGTGAATGGCGAACCCACTCAAACCGAAAAAGAAAAAGGCTACGCCTATATTCAGCGCCGCTGGAAAGCCGGTGACAAAGTGGCACTGGAACTACCACTCCCATTGCGTCTTGAGGCCACACCGGGCAACGACAACGTTGTGGCCATTCTGCAAGGACCAATGGTGATGGCTGCGGATTTAGGAAGTAGCGACGAGCCCTGGAATGGTACCGCGCCGGCCTTAGTAGGCAGCGATTTAATTGCCGGCCTGGTCAGTAAGAATGCTGATGAGGCAGTGTATCAGTCTGAAGGCATTGGTCGCCCGGCAGACATGAAGTTCTCGCCTTTTTATGCCAACCACCATCGTCGTAGCGCGGTGTATTTCGAAAAATTTACCGACGCCGAATGGGCGGATGCTGAAATTGCTTACGCTGCCGAGCAAGCGCGCCTTAAAGATCTTGCCGAGCGCTCTGTGGATGTCATGCACTTAGGCGAAATGCAGGCTGAGCGGGATCATAATCTGGAATCAGAAATCAGTTACCCTGTGGTGTACCGTGGCCGCAATGGCCGTGATGCGCGAACCGGCGGCTTCTTTAGCTTCGACTTTGAGGTCGCACCGGGGCCACTGAAACTTCAAGCGTCATACTGGGGTGAAGAACGCGCACGGGAGTTTTATATTCTGATCGACGGGGAAAAGGTCGCCACACAAACACTTGATTTTGATAAACCCGGTAAATTCTTTGACGTGGTGTACGACATTCCTGAGTCTGTTACTAAGGGCAAGAAAAAGGTGAATGTGCGTTTTGAACCCAAAAAAGGTAATACTGCCGGCCCAGTGTTTGGCGTACTGCTGTTCAAACCTAAAATACAAAGCGCATAGTCGTGGCGCAATAAGCTATTGCGCTAAGCCCACTCATAAAAAATTGCCCTGCTTTTGCAGGGCGACGTTGTTTATTGCACTACACCAATGGCCACTGGCGATTCACCTTTTTTCACTGGCGGCGTTTCATTGATCATGAGCACCGTACCTTTTACGGTAGCCTTTAATATTTGCTTACTGTTGCCAAAATAATCACTGACTTCACCAACGATTATTCCGGGTGTTACTTGCGCGCCAATTTCAACCTTAGGCGTAAAGAAGCCATCGAAGTCGCTTCCAACATAATCAATGGTTTCGTAAATGACGGCGTCGTCGTTCGCAGGCACTTCCCCAGGGATCATGTTCAGGAAAATCATCGCATTTCGGGCGACGTCCAGTGCGAACTGAATCGATGCTTCTTCGCGCTGCTGATTATCGCCAATTTCAGTGGTTAAACTCGGCTTACCTCGCGTCATGCCCGTATTTGGAAACGAAATTGAGTTTTCAGGGTCACGCGGACGGTCGCCATACATGATGATTTGTTTCATACCGGTGGCTTTAGCAAATTCGAATGTCAGCGCATCCAGCTTCTCATCACCCACAAACGGCGAATAAACGTGATCATAAAGTTTCTGATTCGCGCTGCCAGAGTGCATATCGATAAAGAAATCCGCCTTTTCGATAAACTCACGGGTCAGTAGCGCTGCAATTTGCTCAGTAGCGGTACCGTTTTCGCTACCCGGAAACTCGCGGTTCAGGTTCTTGTTATCCTTCGGGTTCAACGCCAGACGACGGGCATGGAAACCGTCCAGATTCGCCAGATGTAAAATGATCACCGTGCCTTTCACCGCTTTAGGATCAAGCGATTTTGCCAGGCGTTGCAGCGCAAACATCGACGGATATTCATCGCCGTGGGTTCCGGCGGCAAGCAGTAAAACCGGTCCACTCCGCTCACCGTTCACCACGGTAACAGGAAGTCGTATATCACCTTCCTGCGCGATGTAAGCACGTTTCTCGCCTACACCCGTTTTAACGCCAACAAGGGTAAAAGCCTCTTTAGCAAATACGTTTAAACTGAAACAACAAAGTGTAGCAATCAAACTTTTGCTAACAATGCACGATATGCGTTTAGATAACATAGAAAATGCGTCCTGATTAATAAAATGCGATTGGAAATGAGCAGGGCCACTGAAGGCTGGCCCTGTTGAATAAAGGATTAATTAAAATGCGTATTTTACGCTCAGTCTCGCCATGCGCGGCTTGCCGGGCTGTGTCCAGAGGGCAGAGTAAGAATTGTCGTAATATTCTTTATCAAACAAATTATCGATAACCAGACGCGCCGTCAGTGCTGGCGTTAGCTCAACAGAGCCAGCAACATCAACGGTTGTGTAGCTTGGCAGTATATACGAGGGATCAACAGCATCACCGAGTCTTTCGTCGACATAAGTCAATCCGGCGCTGAGGCTGGTGGGGTATTCGCTCACCGTTAGCTGGTGGTTCACAGTCACATTCAGCGAATTCTCCGGTACGTTCACCAATGGCGTACCTGCTGGAATTTCAATCCACCAATCAGGGCTAGTGATAGCGTTCTGGTTCGCAGCATCGATGTAAGCATAGGAAACCGTTAACATTGTGGCGTCGCCCAATGCCGCATTCAGGTCGATTTCCACACCTTCACTTTCTACTTCTCCCACTGCAAAGTTGGCACCGCTAACCGGATCTACCGAAAGGATATTCGACTTCTCAGCGTGGAAAACCGCAATCGTGCCAGTAATTGATTCATTGTCGGTGCTGAACTTTAAGCCACCTTCATAAGAGATACTCTCTTCAGGTTCAAAAGAATTGCCGTTGATATCGGCGCCGCTGTTCGGTCTGAAACCCTCCGAGTAACTTATGTAAAACGAGTAATTGTCGTTAGGTACATACACGGCGCCCAACCTTGGACTTGTCGCGGAGCGGTCTTGAGATGTCACCACATCGCTAATTAGGTTATGACTATCCAGGCTGAAATCATCAAACCGCAAGCCCACCAGCAACTTAAACTCATCAGAAACATCGATTTGGTCCTGAATATAGATACCATAAGCTTGCTGGTCTTCTTGTACATCCGTAACCAGGGAGAGAGGCGCATCAGCGGGAGAAGATAACCCGTATTGTGGGTTCAGGTAATCGACATTGTAAGTGGTGTCGTCAGCAGTTGTCCGCCACCGGTTAAGCGACTGGTGGTAATCATAGTCGTAGGCGTCGGCGCCAACAAGAACGTGATGCGTAACATTGCCGGTATTCAGCTCACCACTCAGTTCAAAGCGGCCTGATAAATCTGTGGTGTCGTAGTCGCGATACCGACGCTGGCGACTTAATGTTTCGCCATCAATTAATAGTTGCTGACGACCCGGAGCCACTTCAGGTTCAGTGGAATACCCTTCAAACGATGAATCGCGGTAACTAATACCACCGTTAATACTCCAGTTCTCATTAATTTTACTCTGCATGGAAACCTGGTGCGCAATGCCTTCGATAGTCATTGGGCCATCTGAAGGCTCGCCGTAGAACGTATCGATAGGCACAAGCCCAAACTGGCTATTGAGGATAGGGATACCACGGTCGAATAATGCTTCCTGGTCGATAATTTCTAATTCGTAGAAGAAGCTGGTGTCTTCATTCAGTTGATAAACAACCGACGGCGTAAAAAACAATTTTTTACTGTTCAACGTATCCCGGAAGCTGCCTGCATCTTCGTACGCGCCATTAGCGCGAAATGCGATATCAGCTGTCACAGCGTTAGTGTAGTCACCTTCTACGCGATAGAGATCGTAGCTACCTACAGTGGCTTCAACATACCCTTCTTCAGCGAAGGCTGGTTTTTTAGTGATGATATTAATAGTGCCGCCTGGTTCACCACGACCATAAAGTGCAGAGCCCGGCCCTTTCAGTACTTCGATAGACTGGATACTGGACGCATCGCGTTTCCCGGTAAAACCGCGACCGGTATTGAACCCGTTCACCAGATACCCGGAAGGACGGTTGCCGTCGCCCGCAAAACCACGAATCGCAAAACTGTCCCAAAGGCCACCAAAGTTATTCTGACTCGAGATACCACTGGTAAACTTAAGTGCACTTTGCAGGTCAACAATGCCCATTTCATCTAACATTGCTTCGGAAATAATGTCGACAGATTGTGGCAGTTCCTTCAGCGGTACATCGCCTCTGTATGCCTGACGTTGTTTCACAACGGAAATATGTTCCAGACTATCGCCATCATTGTTGTCGGTTTGGGCCCAAACTGGCAATGTAGAAAAGCTCGTCAGCACGGCTAGCGCTAATAGGCTTTTCGCAGGTTTTACATGTAATTTACGCATTTTAATTTTTCTCGTAATAGCTTTAATTTATAGGGGAAAAAACAGGGCGACTATCAAGCGAAGCCTCACTGTATTCAATTCCATTGAACATCAGCGGATAATAAAACTGGCGCAGCTCGGCGTGATAATCTCTGACCTGCTGTTCGTATTCCCAGGCAGCAGGCGCATCAGTACCCGCCCAATGCGTGAGTGTGCGCTGAAACAAAGTGGCAGGTGAAAGCCAGGCAACCTTACCCGCAGCAGCATATTTGCTTTCTGCGGTTTGTTGGTAAGCCCGAGACAGCGGCAACGCCGTTTCATCACCAACCTGCTGAAACGCGAAATACCATTTCCATTCAAACAACGCATTCACTTGTGTTTTCCCTTCCCATTCAGGATGAGAAGCGACAAATGCATCCATGGTTGTTTCAATGGGCAAGTCCCACGCGTCGTTCACGGCTTCTCGTTGGGTCATCAGAATATCGCCGCCTTCGGGGCCGTGATAACTATGATCGATAACCTCATTACCTACAGCTGGAATGATAAAGGTTGAAAGCAGCCAAAAACCGAGAAGGAAAGATGCCAAAACTGGGGCAGGATAACTAAAGCGGGCTGCCCAGTAGGCGAGCAGCGACCAGATGAGCATGTACACAAACACACTGAAAGTCACCAGCAGGGTTAAATCGAACGACACGCCGTTGACTGCCGCGCCACCGATAAAGGGCATAATTAGCACCAGCCACAAGCTCAATAGGATTATTGCCGTTCTCAAAGGCCAAAGGCTCAACGAGCTGCGTGCAGTAGTTACAAGAAAATCCAGTCTTCCGGCAGCACGTTCAGAAGCGCGCAGATCATGCAGTAGTAAAATCAGCAATAGTGGCGCGAACACGGCTATTACAAAGGCAAAATCAATGCGTCCAGCCAATGCCAGTTCAGGATTTTGAGTATCGGACTCATGTATTTGTCCTTCCAGAGCCAGCATACGCACCCGGTGTTTCCACGGATAAACATCGCGTACACCTAAGGCAGCAAAAGCCAGCGGTGATGGAGGCGCATACGTTAGATGGAAAGTGTAATAAGCAATATAGCCGTAATCATGATGTTGTTTAGTGACATCGGCACGGTCAATTTCGTCGGCCTCAAGCAGTCGCTCGATGGTGGCTGATTGCTGAGCCACTTCCACACTGCCAGTCCAGACGGAAAACAATGACAGTAAAAAACCTGCCAAAAGAATAAACAGAACGCTTTTTTTACGTAAAACAAAGGCGGCTTCACGACAGATATCTACCCAGCTCATAGTCGTCTACCTGCAAATATAATCATACCCACGACGACAGCCAGGGCAAAAAACAACTGTACGATGGCCATCGCACTGTTAGCGAAACGCGCCTGGGCTGAAAGAGGCGTGAAATGAAAATCATCTAACATCTGCCAATTCACGGCGCTTACTGTTGCCGCTTTCTTCGCCTCAGCGCTAGTGTATTTATTCGCATCCTGCTGGTATGTGATACCTTCAGCATGCAGTTTATTCAGTGTTTGAACAAAGTCGAAGCGCACAGCCTCCGCTTCGCGCAGGAATCGTTGATAGTTTTCTAAATCTGTACCGGCCAATTTCATCGATGCGGTTTGTACTGCAATAACCGGAGATATCCAGCCAAACCGCCGAGCGATATCGGCTTGTGCAGATTCACGCTGCATCTGTTGTTCAGCAAAGTCATTCAGAATTTCGGTATGATGCGCTTCCGACCGTTGCGATACGATACCTCTAAAATTCACCGGGAGCTCTTCTACACTATCCACATCGTATTTTGCTAAAAGGTTATCTTTCATGGCTTTGAAAGCGGGGTCGTTAGCATTGTGCGCATCGCCAGTTTCGCGAATGCTCTTAAGCACAGCAAAGTCAGTCTCAAGCTTTCCTGGTGATTCAACAGCAACGCTGGCGGTGTTACTGGCAATACGCGGTAATACCAGACACAGTAAAATCCATACCGCTGTTAAACCGCTAAAACTGGCACTGTTGGTGGTTGTGAGAGTTGATACCAACAGTACAATGCCACACCACACCGCGAGATAAAGCAGATAGCTAAACAGAAACGCGACAACGGGCAACAATGCTGCCCCGTTAGTAAGCGATATGCCTGCGCCAACAATCAGCGGCGCCAGCACCATTAATCCAGCTCCGGTTAACGCAGTAGCTTTACCTAAGATAAGGGTAAGTGGCGACACGCCCTGTACTTTTAGAAAATCCAGTGTTCCCGCTTCGCGTTCCCGGGTCATTACACCGAATCCCAACACAATCAAAAGCAATGGCGTGAGCACTTGCATTACGTAAGCCGGGGTGAGCTTACCGAGCCAGTTTAACCCGCTACTCTGCTTCTGATCGGCGAACGTCGCACCGTTCTGGCGATGTCCTTCAAGAAAAATAGCGTTCCCGGTAAAAGAATCGATGCCAGGATCAAGGGTACTCAACGGCGTGGGCGTTCTGAAAACGTAATGACCATAGTGCACCATCCGATGAGGGTGGCGATCGGGTTGTTCTTCAAAAGTCTGTTTCGCTTCAGATTGCATATGCTGGCGCTGTTCAGCTTTATGGCTAACCGACGATTGAGTAACCCATACCGAAGCAGCAGCCAGAATAACCGCAATAACGAGTACCGTTTGGGCAAGTGACGAGCGCCCCCAGTACCGCCATTCATCTTTGGCAATTGCTAATACTGTTGAACTCATTAGTTTACCCCTTGGGTAAACGCTTTATGCACGATTTCAGAGTCGATGGTGCCGTTTTCTGGCGCATCGAACATGCCGACAATTTCGCCATTACGCAGCAACCCTATTCGGTCAGCCACATGACAGGCGCCATAGACATCATGCGTCACCATTAAGATCGTTGCGCCCTGCTCTGCAAGCTGCTTAACCAAACGGTTAAACTCATCGATGGCAACCGGGTCGAGACCAGAGGTGGGTTCATCGAGAAACAAAATGGGCGCTTCACGCAGTAACGCCAGTGCAATTGCCGTCTTCTGGCGCATGCCTTTGGAATAACTCCCCAATGGCGAGCGCCAGGAAACTTCTTGAAGAGCCACACGCTGCAATGCACCGGCAATTTCGTTGTCTGTCATTGCCTTGCCAGACAGAGATAAAAAGTAACGAATATTTTCGATGGCATTTAGGTGCGCATACAGCATCACAGATTCAGGCAGATAAGCCACCTTGTCGCGCACAATTTGCGGTTGTGAATGTACATTGACTCCGAACAGCGAAACGGCGCCTGATGACGGCGGCATCAAGCCGAGAAAGGTTTTGATAGTGGTGGACTTACCGGCGCCATTACCACCCAATAGAGCCAGGACTTCCCCTCGATTTACACTGAAGGATACATTTTTTAATATTTTTTTAGATTTCACATCAACGCAGAGATTTTCCGCATTAATCATAACGTCACTCATTTTTGTCACCTACACACATGGGTAACGTTATACTATATCATTCAGGTACAGCTAGCTACTTTTGCGATTTAATAACGGTATTTTAACGCAGTGCAAAAAAATGAAGAAAACGACACTTTCAACAATAAAATCAATGGCATGAAAACCTGCATTCATGCCCTTTTGACACTGTTAATACCATGAATAGCAATTTTTTAAGATAAATAGAATAAGATGCCCGTTTTTGACACCAAAAGAGAAATAGAGTGATTTCCATTTCGGGGATGGGAAGCACAAATTCAGATTAAAGATTTACCACCATCGACAGTAACCACTGTACCAGAAACATAACTCGCATAATTTGAGCTCAAAAAAGCTATCACGTTGGCAATTTCAACTGGGTTGGCCAGCCTTTTTAAGGCCACAGTCGAGGCAAGTTCATTGGTATACGCTTTGGCTGATTTACCCTCAAGCTTGCCCCGCGTACTTAATGCATCACGGAGTAGCTCGGTATCCGTATATCCGGGAGCGACAGCGGTTACACAAATACCGTGTTCACCGAGCTCTTTTGCTAAAACCTGAGTCAGACTATTCACACCGGCCTTGCTCACCGAATATGCTCCATTCCCATATTCACCGGTTCTTCCAGCAATGGAAGAGACATTGATGATGCGACCTTGTTGAACCCGGTTTTTTACCATAGTGTTCGCCGCCTCTGTTGACATCACGTAGGCGGCCTTTAGATTCACATCCATTACTTTATCCCAATCAGACTCATGTATGTCCCTCAGGGTGGATGATTTTGAAATACCTCCACAGTTGATCAGTACGTCGATACGACCAAACAGCTCGTTGCACCGTGTAACAAACCCACGAATAGCCTGCATATCAGCCAAATCCACCACCAAAGACTTTAATTCACCGGAGCCTTTCACAGCAGAAAGCTGTGCCTGTGCGAGATCTAGCTTTTGTTTGTTGGAACTGGCGATGATTACATCCGCACCCGAATGACGCAGTAATTCAGCAACTGCTAAACCGATTCCGCTCGATGCGCCTATCACCACACACTTACGACTTTGAAATGATATTTCCATACAAACACCTACGCGATATTTTTATTTCAAAAAAAGAAGTATATGACAATGCCCGGTAGAATTTGAAGTGAAAATCTGGGTAGACTGGTCATCACAGCTGCAGGTGACGACACTTAAAACTAAGGAAACTGCGAATAAGTCCCGCAGTTTAACGCTTAGTTAAGCCGCAGCATCACCTGTCTAATTTTTAAACTCTAATTTTGCAGTTTAGGCTAATATACCGCTATTTTAGGCCGGATTTCGGGCTATTCCCGGATTTTAGACGGATCTTGGCTGTCTGAAATCCGGGAATATCCCGGAATAAGGCCGAAATCAGACCTAAAAAGGTAGCATATTGGCTTAAATTGAGAATTTAGCGTTCAAAAATTAGACGGTGAATGCAAAGGCTGGTTCAAGAACTAAATTGCGGGACTTATTCGCAGTTTCCCTAGTTGCTTTAGTTCTTTCTTTGTTATCACTTAGTACTCCTTGAGAGTGCTAACTCCCAAATAAGAAGCGCAAACACTGCAGCTATAATCTGAACGAAGTGACGGAAGCCTGCGTTCTATTGTCCCACTGGCTTGGTTGTTTATTAAGGCACAATTGCGGCCAAAGCTGGAAGGAAAGGCGCAACTACAGGCCCGTACACCTGCATATGATCAGCTACAAACGACATAAAATTATTATAGTGAGTTTTATAGCTGTTAGTCCCCTGTGTATCTCTCATGTTTTCAACAGTGCCCGTAATTTTTTCTTTTGATTCCGAAGCGTCATTTGTCTTCATCAATGCATGGAGTAGCTCGTTAAAAACCTCATTATTTTGAGTTGTTGTTGCGTGTTGGTTTACATTATTGCTTCCAGTCGCAACATTTTGAACATTTCCCGTGATGTAAGTATGGAAAATCTGTTGAACTTTCTCTTGGTCAACGGGCTGAGAATTGATTGGTGCTTCACCGGCATCTGGATCCTCAGATTCGATTTCTAAAACAAAATTTAAGACATTGTTCCTAATCTTATCTAGGATTCCAACCAATGCATTTACAGGTATAACCTTCCAAGCTTGCATGCAATTCATGCCTTGATAGATATTCATACCAAAGTGGGCGGTCACATCAGCTGGCCAAGGCTCCTGAACCGTGCCGCCATCGGATGCTTCAATCAAAGATTCGATAGAAGAAATAGGTTGAGCTAAGTGACTGGTGAATAATTCATCTCTGAAATTTTCCGAAATGCACCTACTGGGGATATCAGCATTTCTGATGCCTGAACCAAACCCTCCGGAATAATGGCCTTTGCATCCAACCGCCATTATTCGATATTCGGGTATTTCTGATTTTTCCGGATACCCATTTAATTCGTTTTCGACCCATGATTTGAATTCACTACTACCAAGTCGAACTGCGAGAATTTTACACTTTCTAAGCAATGCTCCAATAGGTTCTCTTGCATCTACTGCTGAATCCTGAATTTCTCTCAAAAGCGACATCAACCCTCCTTGTGCCCGAACGTTTATTACTGAGATTTCATAGTATCACCCGTTTCCACTGAAAAAACACATTCTGTGTTTTCGCAGGAAAAAATATCAAATGTCCGCTTCACGTA